>JAKFUX010000007.1:0-31145 GCA_021732465.1 Sphingomonas sp. | reverse complement strand
ACCTCCAGCAGCACATCCCCCGCCGCACCCAGCGCCAGCACCGCCACGAGCAGCCACCCATCCACCGATCGCGCGGCCATTGCGGCCCAGACTGCCAGCAAGGCAACACCAGCGCCTTTCCACACCACCAGCGCCGCGCCATCGGCAAGCAGCCACGACGCCGGCAGATAGGTGGCACCGGCCAACAACGCGGCTCCCAAGATCATTTTTCGCAACATTATTGGCCTGCCCCCCTTTGGCCATAATCGCTGCCAGACATTGCGCCCTTTGTCATCGACGCATTGGCCCGCTATCAGCCGCGCATGACACATGACGTTCACATCATCGGCGGCGGACTGGCGGGATCGGAGGCTGCGTGGCAGCTCGCCGAGGCAGGTTTTCGCGTTAAGCTATCCGAAATGCGGGGTTCAGGAGAGATGACACCCGCGCACCAGACCGATGGCCTCGCCGAGCTCGTCTGTTCCAACAGCTTCCGCTCGGATGATGCAGAGGCAAATGCGGTTGGGCTGCTCCATGCCGAAATGCGTGATCTGGGGTCATTGATCTTGCGCGAGGGCGACAAGCACCGGGTGCCCGCCGGCTCTGCGCTGGCGGTCGACCGGGATGATTTTTCGGCAGGCGTCACCGCCGCTCTAATGGCGCACCCCAATGTTACCATCGTACGCGAACGGGTGGACGCCCTGCCCGCCCACGGCCCCACCATTATCGCCACCGGCCCGCTGACCGCACCGGGCCTTGCCGACAGCATTGGTGATGCAACGGGCAAGGACGCGCTGGCGTTCTTCGATGCACTGGCCCCCATCGTCCATCATGACAGCATCGATATGTCCGTCGCGTGGATGCAATCGCGCTGGGATAAGGGGGAAACCGCAGATTACATCAACTGCGCGATGAACAAGGAACAGTATCTGGCCTTTCACCAGGGGCTGATCGACGGCGAGAAAACCGAGTTCAAACAATGGGAAGACGTGCCCTATTTTGAAGGCTGTATGCCGATTGAGGTGATGGCCGCGCGCGGGGTGGATACGCTGCGCTATGGCCCGATGAAGCCCGTCGGGCTGGATGATCCGCGCACCGGGCGTTGGCCCTATGCCGTGGTGCAGTTGCGGCAGGACAATGCTTCGGGGACGCTTTGGAACATTGTGGGGTTTCAAACCAAGCTGAAACACGCTGAACAGGTGCGGCTATTCCGCACGATTCCCGCGCTGGAAAATGCCGAATTCGCGCGGCTGGGCGGCTTGCACCGCAACACGTTTATCCGCTCGCCCGAATTGCTTGATCCCACGTTGCGGCTGAAATCGCGCCCGCATATCCGCTTTGCCGGGCAGATCACCGGGTGTGAGGGCTATATCGAAAGTGCGGCCATCGGCCTGATCGCGGGCCGCTTTGCCGCAGCGGAACTGGCCGGGCGCGCGCTAACCCCGCCGCCTGTTGAAACGGCGCTGGGGGCGCTGCTGCACCACATTACCGGCGCGGCGGTGGCAGATACCTATCAGCCGATGAACGTCAATTTCGGCCTGTTCCCGCCCATCGAAGGCCGCACCAAAAAGGCGGATCGCAAGCGAATGTACACTGGCCGCGCCCGCACCGCGCTGGCGGCATGGATGGCGGCCTAACCCTCTTCATCCCCGGCCACCGGTGGGGCCGGGCAAACGCATTTCGGCGTTGCTCTGGCCCGCCGTTTCGGCGCGGTGGTGGCAAATTCAGCGGGGTTCATCGCGCCGTTTTTGTCCGCATCAGCCGCTAAGAAACGGCCTGTGGTTTTCACAGACCATTCATCAAACGATAGCTGACCGTCGCCATTTGTGTCGAGCCGCGCATAGGCCTTTCGCCGCGACGCGAGATATTCGGCGCGGGTAATCGCCCCATCCTTGTCCTTGTCATACCGGCCAAAACGCTTTTCCTCGCGGGTTTTGGCAGATGCCTCGGGTGCGCCATCGGGCAACCCGCCGTCCTGCCCCGTCATCCCCGCCAGCGCCGGGGCACCGGGCAGCCCGGATCGGGGCGATGCGCCACCGGTGACGAACATATAGCCCACCACGATCAGCATCAGCCCGCCAATCCCCGCCGCCAGATATCGCCACATCGCCGCACTCTCCCCCCTACGGCAACAGGAATAACGCGTTGCGGCGGCTGGCGAAACCCTATCGTCCAGTCACGCGGTGGCGCAGCATCCGCAACACGCGCGCTGGAGACCCCTGATGCGGCAAGGGCAGCGTCCCGGCATGCGCGTCCATCATGGCCAGCCGCGCCAGCATGCCCATCGGCCGACCCGCGCGGTGCCACCGCCCCGCCATCGCCTGATCCAGCAGCGGCGCGGCCAGTGCCAGCGCGCGCGCTGCCAGTACAGGATCGCCACTGTGCCGCGCCAGATCAACCAGCGCCCAGCCCTGCCCCGCCAACCCAACCGGATCGTGGGCACTGCCCAGCATCGCCCCCGCCGCCGCAAACAGCCCGCCACCGCGCGCATCGGCATAATCGACCAGCGCGTCATCGGGAATCGGATCGGGATCGACCAGCACTTCCCACCCATCAATCATCGCCGCCAGCGTCGCCCCGCTCACACCGCTGGGCAGCACGGCGCTGGCGAGCTGCATCAGCAACGGCTGGGCCGGTGGCGGTGCCTGATCAAGGCGGCACAGCGCGTCATGCCACCAGGTAAGCCGCAGTTGCGACACCATCGGATCACGCCCGCTGCGCAATATCGCGCCCAGCATTTCGTCCAGCGCCCATAACGCCGCGAGCCCGGCCCGGCCCTCGCGCGGCACATAGCTGAGGGCCAGCGCCCGTTCCGGATCTGCAATGATGGTTTCCGCCATTTTCACTCCCTCGCTTGAGAGCCGGTTAGTGCTGCGGGGAACATTGATGTCGCTCGTCAAATTCCAATCGGGAACGGTGCGCCATCATGTCGACCACAAGCCAGCGGCAGCCAAATGCAGCACCCCGGCGCTGGGGATCGTTGACGCCGGTCACCGCCGCGCGCGGCTTTCTGGGCAGGCTGGCCCGCGATGTGCGCGGCAACACCCTGGCCATTTTTAGCGCGGCGCTGATTCCCCTTGCGGGCATGGTGGGGGGCGGCATCGACATGAGTCGGCTCTACATCACCAAGACACGGCTGCAACATGCGTGTGATGCGGGCGCGCTTGCCGGACGCAAGGCGATGGGCGGTGGCATTTGGTCGCACAGCAACTTTGCCCCGCGCACCGCTGCAAACGGGCTGTTCGATGCGAATTTTCAGGACGGTGCCTATGGCTCCAGCAGCCTTTCCCGCAGCTTTACAGAGGCCGGTGGCAGAGTAACCGGCGTCGCATCGGCAACCGTCCCGATGACGCTGACCCGCGTGATTGGCCGCACCAGCGAGACGCTGACCGTCACCTGCGATGCCGCGATGAGCCTGCCCAATACCGACATCATGTTCGTGCTGGATACCACGGGTTCCATGGGCAACAAGGCAGTATCAACCGACACCAAGACAAAGATGGAAGCGCTGAAGGGTGCGGTGAAGTGCTTCTATGAATCGGTTGCCCAGCGAAATACGTCTGAAGCCTGTACATCGGGCGCGCCGACCAGCGGCGTTACCGCCGTTCAGGTGCGCTTTGGCTTTGTGCCCTATGCCACCAATGTGAATGTCGGGCGGCTGCTGCCCCCCGCCTATTTCGCCAATAGCTGGAACTACCAAACCCGCCGCGCGAACATGCGACCGCCGGGCACCTATACCAACGGCCCCTATTGGGAGGATTATCCCAATGGCAGCATTTCGCAATCCAACTGCCTGAGATATATGAATAACACGAGCTTCAACGGCTTCACCCCATCAGCGACAACGTCTGGGGGGCCTGCTCCCACCTCCATCGTAGCGGTCGCCTTCAACAGCGACGGCGCGGCAACGTCTGGCACCAATGACGGCGAATGGGGCTGGATTGGCGCGGCTGACACGGGGGGCAACTCACGCAGTTGCCGTCGCCTGCGGACAGACACGACAACCACCTATGTCGATACGCTGCGGGACTGGACCTATGGCAGTTTGCCCGTCGACATCACCGGGCTGAAGAACGGCAGCAGCTGGAACCCCAGCTTCACCCGCCCAATTGGGGCCGGCGCAAGCGATGTAACGCTCAACTGGGAAGGCTGTATTGAGGAACGCGCAACCGTGCGCGCCGCCAGCTACACTCCTATCCCCAGCGGGGCAAAGGATCTCGACATCGATCTGATCCCCAGCGCGGGCGATGCCAGCACTTTATGGGCACCCGCCGTGCCTGGGCTAATCTATACGCGCAACCAATTGTCGGGCGGCGGCAGTTGGAACCTGGCGCAAACCACCACCACCGATGAGTATATCAACGGATCGCAATATTTCTGCCCGACCGAGGCGAAAAAACTTGCCGAGTGGAATGATCCCACCGCGTTCGAAGCCTATGTCGACAGCCTGACGCCAGAGGGCAATACCTTTCACGATATCGGCATGGTGTGGGGCGCGCGACTAATGTCGCCGACCGGCATTTTTGCCAGCGAAAACGCGCTGACCCCCAATGGCGGCGAAATTGAGCGGCACCTGATCTTCATGACCGATGGTGAGGCGTGCACAGGCACCGGCAATTACAACGCTTACGGCGTGGGCTGGTTTGATCGCCGCCAGACCGCCGCCAACACCGCCCCCACCGATGGCTGCGGCACCAACGGCACCTTGACCGAGCAGGTAAACGCCCGGCTGGCGGGGCTGTGTGAGGCGGTGAAGAACAAGAACATCACGTTGTGGGTGATCTGGTTCGGCGTATCGAACACCACCATCGAAAATGCGTTGCGCAGTTGTTCGACGACGGGGCGCTTTTATTCCGCGCGCAATTCCGCGGATCTCGACACGGTGTTCGGGTCAATCGCGTCTGAGATCTCGCAGTTGCGATTGACGCGATGATTGCCCGGATCGCCACCCCGCCCCGCCCGCGCGGTTTAGGCAAAATTAGCCATTGTTGGCCCATAGCTGCGCGCTGGAACAAAGCTCGGGAACGTAAGGCAGCGCAATGGCGGATCAATCAACAGTCTCGGCAAGCGGGCCAATCGGCTTTTTGCGCCGCCTTGGCCGTGACGTTCGCGGCAATACACTCGCCATCATGGCCGCGGCGCTTATCCCGCTGGCCGGGCTGGTCGGTGGCGGCGTTGACATGAGCCGCCTGTACATCACCAAAACGCGGCTGCAGCACGCCTGCGACGCCGGTGCGCTGGCCGGGCGCAAGGCAATGGGCGGCGGCATCTGGACGCACACCAACAACGCGCCGCGCGCCGCCGCAGAGCGCTTTTTCGACGCGAACTTCTCAACGGGTGCCTATGGATCAACCACGCTGACGCGCAGTTTCACCGAATTGAACGGCAAGGTAACCGGCACGGTATCGGCAGTGGTGCCGATGACGTTGACCCGGGTGATTGGCCGCACCACCGAAACGCTGACCGTCACCTGTGATGCCGCGATGAGCCTGCCCAATACGGACATCATGTTCGTGCTCGACACGACAGGATCGATGGGCAACAAGGCGGTGTCAACCGACACCAAGACCAAAATTCAGGCGCTTCGCGGCGCGGTGAAGTGCTTTTACGAATCGGTGGCGCAACGCAATACCAGCGAATCCTGCAATCTGGGTGCCCCGACGGGCGGCGTTACTTCAGTGCAGGTGCGCTTTGGTTTTGTGCCCTACGCGACGAACGTGAATGTCGGCAAGCTGTTGCCGACCGCGTTTTTTGCGGACGAATGGCCCTATCAGTCGCGCGAGCGGATCACCATTCCCGCGACTAATGCCACCTGGGTGCAATCCGGCAACCCGGCTGTGTCCACCACCAAATCCACCCTGACTGGCGTTCCTAGCGCCAATTGCACCAATGCCGGTCTGGTCGCCTATGGATCGACGAGCGAAGTGATCAACGGCAATTCGCGCCAGGTGACGACAATTAGCTACACCGCCATTTCGTGGAGCAGCAAGAAAAATGGCAGCTGTAAAACCAACAAAATAACGACCAAGACCACTTACACCGGCCAACCCGGGACCAATGCATCAACCACGTGGCGCTATGCGCAGATCGTCCAAGATATTTCGGACCTGAAGAACGGCACCAACTGGAACAACAGTTTCGTGCTGCCAATCGGTTCGGGGTTCACCAACAAGACGATCAATTGGGAAGGATGCATTGAAGAGCGCGACACCGTGCGCGCGTCCAGCTATGATCCGATCCCGGCGGACGCCAATGATCTCGACATCGATCTGATTCCAAATCAGGGCGATGACAGCACTTTGTGGGGACCGGCGCTGCCCGACGTTATCTATACCCGGCAAGACACCGGCGGAGGGTCGTCGACCTGGAACCTGGCTGACATCACGACCACCACCGAATATATCAATGGATCGCAATATTTCTGCCCGACCGAGGCAAAAAAGCTCGTTGAGTGGAATGATCCGACGGCGTTCGAAAACTATGTCGACAGCCTGACGCCAGAGGGCAATACGTACCACGATATCGGCATGATCTGGGGTGCGCGACTGATGTCGCCCACCGGCATCTTCGCCAGCGAAAACGCGCTGACGCCCAGCGGCGGCGAAATTGAGCGGCACCTGATTTTCATGACCGACGGTGAGGCCTGCACCGGCGTGGGCAACTATACCGCCTATGGCGTGAACTGGTTTGATCGCCGCCAGACCGATGCCAACGCCGTGCCAACCGAAGGCTGCGGCACCAGCGGCACGCTGACCCAACAGGTAAATTCGCGGCTTGCGGGCATTTGTAGCGCGGTGAAGAACAAGAACATCACGCTGTGGGTGATCTGGTTTGGCGTGTCGAACACCACCATCGAAAACTCATTGCGCAGCTGCTCCACCACCGGGCGCTTTTATTCCGCGCGCAATTCTGCCGATCTCGACACGGTGTTCGGCTCAATCGCGTCTGAAATCTCCCAGCTCAGGTTGACACGATGATCCGCAAACCACCCAGATTCCTCCAACGGTTCCTCCACCGGTTCTCCCGCGATGAGCGCGGGGCGACCATTGTCGAGTTCGGCTTTGTCGCGCCCGTGCTGGTGCTGACATTGCTGGGCGCGTTCGATGTGGCGCACACGCTGTATATGCGATCGGTGCTGCAGGGCGTGGTGCAAAAGGTTGGCCGCGATTCATCGCTGGAGGGCAATGACGAAGCATCAGCGCAGACCGCGATTGATGATAAGGTCCGCGCGCAGGTGCGGGCACTGGCCAATAACGCCACAATCACGATCACCCGGCGCTTCTACAAAACCTTCTCCACAGCAGCCGCCGCGCAGGCCGAAACCTGGACGGATTCCAATGGCAACGGCACGTGCGATGGCCCGAATGGCGCCACGCCAGGCGAACCCTATCAGGATGCCAATAACAACAGCACCTGGGACCGCGATGGCGGCAATAGCGGCCAGGGCGGCGCGAAGGACGCGACGCTGTACACCGTGACGGTCAGCTATGGACGTATGTTCCCGCTCTATAATCTGATCAACGCTGGCAACACCACCACGGTGAAGGCCGCCACGATCCTGAAGAACCAGCCCTATGATGATCAGGCAACATATGGCGCACCGGTGGCAAGGAACTGTACATGACGCGCGCGCTCGCCCCGTTTCGCTTTCTCGCGCGGCTGCACGCTGACACCAGCGGTCTGGCGCTGCTGGAATTCGCGTTTGCGCTGCCGATCCTGCTGGTGATGAGCCTGTCGGGCGCGGAAATGACCAATTACATCACCACTAAAATGCGGATGAGCCAGGTCGCGCTCCATATGGCGGACAATGCTGCCCGGATCGGTACCGGCAGCCAGCTCGTCGCCAAAACGATTACAGAGGCTGACATCAACGATCTGTTCGTCGGCGCCAACCTACAGGGTGGCGAGCTGAACCTGCAGGCCAATGGCCGCATCATCGTCACCAGCCTGGAACCCACGGCAAACCCCAACACGGCGGGCACATATAAGATTGGCTGGCGGCGCTGTTACGGCGCAAAAACCACCTATGCCCGCCAATATCCCAGCGGCAGCGGCACCACAGCGCTAACCGGCCTTGGCCCCACGGGCCGCCAGGTAACCGCGCCCGATAACGGGGCGACGATGTTTATCGAGCTTTACTATGAGTATAAGCCGATCTTGCAGACCAGCTTGTCTCCAGCAACATCAATGACCGAAATCGCATCGATGATCGTGCGTGACAGGCGGGATCTGACCCAGGTTTATCCTGTGGCGGGGGTTACGGCGTCCACTTGCTGATCAACCCCGATTGCAAACCTTTTTCGCCGCCGCCACCACGCCGGCCACATTCACCAGCGCCAGTTTTTCCAGATTGGCGGCATAGGGCATTGGCACATCCTCATTCGTCACGCGCAGCACCGGCGCGTCAAGATCGTCAAAGCCGTCTTCCATCGCAATGGCGATAATCTCGCTGGCAATCGAACAGGTCGGCCAGCCTTCCTCCACCACAATCATGCGATTGGTTTTCTTCAAACTGTCGAGCACCGCCTGCCGATCGAGCGGGCGAATGGTGCGCAGGTCGATGACCTCGGCGTCAATCCCCTCACCCGCCAATATCCCTGCGGCTTCCAGCGATAGCCCAACGGCGATTGAATAGCTGACGATGGTAATGTCGGTGCCGCTGCGCATGATGCGCGCCTTGCCAATCGGCACCACATGGTCATCCCCTACGGGCACCTCAAACGACCGACCGTATAGCAGCTCGTTTTCCAGAAACACGACGGGGTCTTCACTGCGAATAGCTGCCTTTAACAGCCCCTTCGCATCGGCCGCGTCATAGGGCGCAATCACGATCAGGCCGGGCACACTGGCATACCAGGGCGCGTAATTTTGCGAATGCTGCGCGCCCACCCGGCTCGCCGCGCCATTGGGCCCGCGAAACACAATCGGGCACCGCATCTGGCCGCCGGACATATAATTGGTCTTGGCCGCCGAATTGATGATGTGATCAATCGCCTGCATCGCAAAGTTGAACGTCATGAACTCGACGATCGGGCGCAATCCGCCCATCGCCGCGCCCGATCCGATGCCGGCAAAGCCATATTCGGTAATCGGCGTATCAATGACCCGCTTGTCGCCAAATTCGTCGAGCAGCCCTTGCGTAACCTTATACGCCCCTTGGTATTGCGCGACTTCCTCGCCCATCACGAACACCCGGTCGTCGGCGCGCATTTCCTCGGCCATCGCATCGCGCAATGCCTCACGCAGCGTTACCTTCACCATCTCGGTGCCAGCGGGAAGCGCAGTTTCGACTGGCTGGGACTTTACATCCACCGGCGGCTGAGCAGCCACAACGGGCGCGGGCGCGGCAGCTTCTGCCTTGGCGGGCGCTGGTGCAGGTGCTGCGGGTGTCGCCGCCTCATCATCGCCGATCAACGTGGCGATGACAGTGCCGACCTTCACATTATCGGTCCCTTCGGCGACCAGAATCTCGCTTATTGTCCCTTCATCGACCGCTTCGAATTCCATCGTCGCCTTGTCGGTCTCAATCTCCGCCATGATGTCGCCTGACTTCACGACATCGCCTGCCTTGACGAGCCATTTGGCGAGCGTGCCCTCCTCCATGGTCGGTGAAAGCGCGGGCATCTTGATTTCGATTGCCATCAGTAACGCTCCACCAGCACGTCGGTATACAGTTCGGCCGGATCGGGCTCCGGCGCGGTTTCGGCAAAGTCAGCGGCCTCATTCACCACGCGGCGGATCTCTTGCTCGATCGCCTTCAGATCGGCCTCCGTCACGCCCACGGCCTCCAGCTCTTTCTTGCAGTGATCGATCGGATCAGAATTGTCGCGCATCGCCTGCACTTCATCGCGGGACCGGTATTTGGCGGGATCGGACATTGAATGCCCCCGATAGCGGTAGGTTTTCATCTCCAGGATGATCGGCCCCTTGCCCGCGCGTACCCAAGCCAGTGCAGCTTCCGCCGCGCCCCGGCAGGCAAGCACATCCATGCCATCCACCTGAATACCGGGGATGCGAAAACTCTCGCCGCGCCGGAACAACTGATCCTCGGCAGACGACCGGTTTACGCTGGTGCCCATTGCGTACTGGTTGTTTTCGATGACGTAGATCACCGGCAGCTTCCACAGCTCCGCCATGTTGAAGCTTTCATACACCTGGCCCTGGTTCGACGCGCCATCGCCGAAATAGGCCAGGCACACACCGCCATCGCCGCGATATTTGTGAGCAAAGCCCAGCCCCGTGCCCAGCGACACCTGCGCGCCGACAATGCCGTGTCCGCCATAAAATTTATGTTCAACGCTGAACATGTGCATCGAACCGCCCTTGCCCCGCGAAATGCCGGCCGCGCGACCCGTCAGCTCGGCCATCACGTCCTTGGGGGGAATACCGCACAACAGCATATGGCCATGGTCCCGATAGCCGGTGATGACGCTGTCATTCCTGGTCAGCGCCGATTGTAGGCCAACCGCCACCGCTTCCTGCCCGATATACAAATGGCAGAACCCGCCAATCAGCCCAAGGCCATAAAGTTGCCCGGCCTTTTCCTCAAACCGGCGGATCATCAGCATCTGCTTATAGAAATCCAGCAGCTGCTCCTTGCTCGCCGCAAAGCGTATCGGCTCATCGGGGCGTTCGCGGTTCGGGACGGGCGGCTCACTCTTGCGAGCGGATGCGGGAGATTTGGACGCGGGAGATTTTGCCACGGTCGATCAGACCTCTTCTTCCTGGGGAGTGGTGGCTATAAGCGCAGTCGCACGGCCCATGCAATCACCTGGCGTCACGTCGCACGGTGATGACATTAATTGAGCGGAACGATCACCTCATCGGGATGCGCCAGCTTCAACTGCTTGCGCACCAGTTCTTCGGCCATATCGGGGTTGGCGTGGCGCGGATCGAGCAACGCGACCCGGTTTTTCAGGACGGCGCGCTGCTTGTCCAGCGCGACATAACTTGCCGTGCGGCTCGCCAATTCGCGCTTGTAATCGCCATAGGCTAGGATTCCGTTCGGGCCGACGACCGCATAGCCGCCGAAAAACGCCATCACGATCAGCGCAAGCGCTGGCGGGCCAGCGCGGCGCAGGATGACACGAACCATGGATGAGCCTGACATTCCATGATTCTGTCGCACCCTGCGCTGCCAATCAAGCCCTAAAGTGACAAATCACTTTTTGCGCAAGATGCTTCGCCCGGCATAGCGGCCCATATCGCCCAGTTCCTCCTCAATGCGGATCAACTGGTTATACTTGGCGAGCCGGTCGCTACGCGCCAGGCTACCGGTCTTGATCTGTCCACAATTGGTCGCAACCGCCAGATCGGCAATCGTCGCATCCTCTGTCTCGCCCGATCGATGCGACATCACCGCTGTGTAGCCCGCCCGGTTCGCCATCGACACCGCCGCCAGCGTTTCCGTAAGCGTGCCGATCTGGTTGACCTTTACCAGCAGCGAATTGGCCAGCCCCATATCGATGCCCATCGCCAGCCGGACCGGATTGGTGACGAACAGGTCGTCGCCCACCAATTGCACCTTGTCGCCCACCATGTCGGTCAGCGCTTTCCAGCCCTCAAAATCATCTTCGCTCATCCCGTCTTCGATTGAAAAGATCGGGTAGCGGGCAGCCAGATCAGCCAGATAGCCCGCCATTTCATGCGGGCTCAGCACCTTGCCCTCGCCGCTGATATGGTAAGCGCCGTCCTTGAAGAATTCGGTCGCCGCGCAATCGAGCGCCAGCATCACATCATCGCCGGGCGCATAACCCGCCGCCTCAATCGATCCCATGATGAAATCCAGCGCGTCGGTAGTGCTGGCAATGTTGGGGGCAAAGCCACCCTCGTCCCCCACCGCCGTCGCCAGGCCCTTTTCATGCAGCCGCTTTTTCAGCGTGTGGAAAATCTCCGAGCCGCAACGCACCGCATCAAAGATCGAATCCGCCCCCACCGGCACGATCATGAATTCCTGAAAATCAATCGGGTTATCCGCATGTTCGCCGCCATTGATGATGTTCATCATCGGCACTGGCAGCAAATGGGCAGAAACTCCGCCGACATAGCGGTATAGCGGCATGCCGCGCGCATCCGCCGCCGCCTTTGCCACCGCCAGGCTGACGCCCAGAATCGCGTTTGCGCCCAACCGGGCCTTGTTGGGCGTGCCGTCCAGCTCGATCATGATTTGATCAATTTCGCGCTGATCCTCGGCATCAATGCCCAGCACAGCCTCAGCAATGTCGGCATTCACGGCATCCACCGCGCCCTGCACGCCCTTGCCGAGCCATTGATCCTTGTCGCCGTCGCGCCGCTCAACCGCCTCATAGGCGCCTGTTGACGCGCCCGAAGGCACCGCCGCGCGGCCAAAGCTGCCATCCTCCAGCATCACATCAACCTCTACCGTCGGGTTGCCGCGGCTATCGACAATCTGGCGGGCATGGATGTCGATGATTGCGGTCATGAAATGATGCTCCTAATGCTAATCTACTGAAGCCCTGCGGGCGCTGGCGCGGCTCTATCCGCTTCAGATGCGCGGGGCAAATTGCTGGCGCAACGGGAACGCATTTTGCTGGCGACCGTTGTTGAAACTGGAACACGAAAGGGCTTTCATCATGGCCGAAGACACAAAAGAAACGACCCCAAAGCCAGCGCGCAAGCGGCCTGTGCCGCAGGCCCCGATCAAGGACGGTCCTGGCAGCGCTGGCGTCACCGTGCTTGCAGCGGAACCGGCAACCGATCATGCCGCCAGCACCAGTGCCGTGCCCGGCAACGCAACCCAGTCGATCAAGCATGGTGCCGCCAAGCTTGCTCGTCAGGCGACAGACAAGGCCCGCGACTATGTGGCGGAAGGCAAAACCCGCGCTGGCGGAGCGCTGGATGAAATGTCGCGGTTGATGGGCGATGCGGCGGACACTGTCGATGAAAAAATCGGCGCGCAATATGGCCAATATGCCCGCACCGCGGCGGAGGGCATTTCCGGTTTTTCCGAAAGCCTGAAGGCCAAGGAAATCGAAGACCTGATGGCCGATGCCACCGCTTTCGTCCGCAAAAGCCCCGCGGTCGCGATTGGCATTGCCGCAGCGCTTGGCTTTGTGGTCGCGCGGCTGGTGAAGGCCGGTCTTGATGCGGCTGATACCGCCGCTGACGGCGACGGCCCGCCCCCTTCGTCAAAAGTCTGACGCGCGGCGGCCGGGGGAATGGATGAGACGATAGCGGGGGCCGATGGCCCGACCGACATTCCCCCTATGAGCCCAGAAATGATCGAAGAAGCCCCGCCACCGCCGCTCAAGACCGCCGCTGACGACAGTATCGTCGCGCTGTTCACCCGGCTGGTGGATGACGCGGAAACATTTGTCCGTGCCGAAATACGGCTGTACCGCGCCAATGTTTTCAGCCGTCTGAGCGATGCGCGCACGGCAATCATCATGCTGCTGACCAGCTTTCTGATTGCCCAGTCGGCGATCATCGCGCTGCTCGTGGGGCTGGTGGTGATTCTGCGACCAGCTTTTGGGGCAGTTGGTGCCACCGCCACGGTGGTGATTGGCGGGGTTAGCGTCGCCGGGCTGCTTGCATGGCTGGCGATCAACAAAATCCGTCAGTTAACCGACATCAAGGGCAAGCCACCAAAGGGCGATCGGCCGTGAACGACGACCATGACGATGCGTCCCGCAGCACCGCCGAAGTCGACGCGGCGCAAGCGCGCGCGCAACTGACGGCGACACTCGTTGATGTTCAGGCGCGCCTCCACCCCCGCGCGTTGCTGCGCGATGCCGTGGCGGAACTCCGCGAAACTGGCGTGGAGATCGCGCAGGGTGCGCTGGCGGCGGCGCGCAAAAATCCAGGGCCATTGATTGGCATCGGCGCCACGCTGGTGGCGATTTTTGCACGCGACTGGCTGGTTGATGCCTTTACGACGCACGACGATGCTGCAACCACCTCGTCAGCGCCGCGTTCAACCGCTATTGATGATGTAGATGGGGTCGCCGCACCCCGGGAAGGGAAAACAGATGACTGACCAACCAACCCAACGAACCACCCCCACAGGAGCGAACACCGTGCTCGGCAATGCCAGCCAGGTGGCGACCAGCGCGATCGACAGCGTGATCGACACAGCTCAGGCCGCCGCGCGGCGCACCGCGCAGGGGATTGAGGGCAATCCGCTTGCCGTATTGGCCGGTGGCATCGCCGCTGGCGTCCTGGCTGGCGCGCTGCTGCCCCGCACGGAACGCGAGACCGAATTGCTCGGCCCGGTCGGCAAACGCCTGACCGAAGGCGCGACAGCGGCCGCCCGCGCCGCGCGCGACGCCGGCACCGCAGAACTGATCGCCGCCGGCATCAGCCGCGACGCTGCCCGTGCCCAAGTCGGCAAGCTCATCGACGGGGTGATGACGGCAGTCAAAACCGCAGGCGACGCCGCCGCCACCGCAACCAAAGCGGCCCCGGACAAAGACTAGTCTTTTACCCCCGCCCGCGCCGCGTTAAGCGAAGTTTTTTCTGGGCAAAGGGCAAACGCATATGAGCAAACTCCACCTCGTGTTCGGCGGTCGCGTCGCCGATCCGATGACGCTGGATTTCAACGATCTGGAATCAATCCACATCGTCGGCATCTTCCCCGATTACAAAAGCGCCGAAAAAGCTTGGCGCGCCGCCGCCCAACGCACCGTCGACGATGCAGAGATGAAATATGTCGTCGTCCACCTCCACCGCCTCGTCCAGCCAGACCTGATGGCCCCGGGACCTGGGGCTGGGGCTGAGTAGGTTGCGTCAAAGGGTGGCCGCAGAGTGACGGGAGCCATTATGGCGCGGCTCAATCACCGCCCCCCCACCCATCAAGCCCCGCGATAGCGCCACAACAACAACGGCCGTGCCAGTAACAGCCCCGCAGTAAAGCCGCCGATGTGCGCGCCGATGGCTACGGCGCTGCTGCCACCACCCGATGCAAGGCCGGTCATCAGCTGGATCACGATCCACGCACTCGCCAGCCACACCACACGCACCACGCGGGACGGGATTGGACCAATCGCGGGCACGGGGCGTTCGGCGAACAGCATGGCATAGGCGGCCAGAATGGCGGAAATTGCGCCGCTCGCGCCAATCATCGGCGCGGCGGACATGGGCTCAAATGCCCAATGCCCGGCGGCGCCAGCATAGGCACCGACCAGGTACAGCGTCACCATGGCGCGCCAGCCTAGCGCGCGTTCCAGCATCCGCCCGCAATAGACCAGCATGACCATGTTCAGGCCAAGGTGCAGGAAACCGCCATGCACCAATGTGGCCGTCAACGGCGTCAGCCAGAATGGCAGCAGGATAATGCCGTGCGGCGCGGTGAGCGTAACGGACAGGCTGGCCGGAATGAAACCGCCGCCAATCGCGGCATAGTCCTCCACCCCCAACATCGTGATCAACGCCGAAACAGCGATGGTCAGCCCGGCGATGATGATGGTGGCCGGAGTCTCCTCTAGCGCAGAGCGTGTCAGATGAATTCGACCTTGGACACGAGGTAATAACGATCACCCGACGGCACCGTCACTTCCACCTCATCATCAACCTTGCGGCCAATCAGCGCGCGGCCCAGTGGCGAGTTGTATGAAATGCGCCCGACATTGGCGTCCGCCTCGGTCTGGCCGACGATTTGGTAGCGGATCGGCTTGTCATCCTCGTCAAGCAACGTCACCGTCGCGCCGAACACCACCTTGTCGCCCGACATTTCCTTGGGATCGATAATCTGGGCGCGGCTCAGCTTATCCTCGATATCGCTCAGCGAGGCTTCGATCTGGCCCTGGCGTTCCTTGGCGGCATGATATTCGGCGTTTTCAGAAAGGTCGCCGTGCGCGCGCGCTTCCTCAATCGCGTCAACGATCAGCGGTCGTTCGGCCTTCAGCCGCTTCAGTTCCACCGAAAGCTTGTCATAGCCTTCCTGCAGCATCGGCATCTTTTCGACCGTCGCCATTGCTTACGTCCTTCGTTCAAATCCCCGTTTTCGAGTGAAACCTTAAGGCCCACCCGCGCGCATGCATCAATGTAGAGGGTCAACTATGCGAATGGGAATAATAGGATTGCAAGGGGCGTACTTCAAGGCTTTGCGTGGAAAGGGCTGCAATTGCCTTTGCCGCTTCCAGGCTGGCGGGCGCTGTGGTGAAATATGGGATGCGTTGGGCCAGCGCGCAGGCGCGGATTGGCTGCGAATCCTTCAGCGACTGCCAGCCTTCGGTGGTGTTGAAAATCAGCGCGATGCCGCCGTCCTTGATCCGGTCGACTATATGCGGCCGCCCCTGCGCCACCTTGTTCACCCGCTCAATCGGCACGCCGTGTTCAGTCAGATAATCGGCGGTGCCGCTGGTCGCGACAATTTTGAACCCCTGCGCCACCAATATGCGCGCGGCGGGCAGCACGACGGGCTTGTCGCCGTCCTTGACGCTGATGAACACCGTGCCCGATTTGGGCAAAATGGTGCCCGCGCCCAGCTCTGCCTTGGCAAAGGCGAGCGTGAAATCAGGGTCAATCCCCATCACTTCGCCGGTTGATTTCATTTCAGGCGACAGCACCGGATCAACCCCGGGGAAGCGCCCGAACGGGAACACCGCCTCCTTCACCGCGTAATAATCTATATGGCGGTTCACCGGGGGCAGGTTGGCCAGCAGCTCGCCCGCCATGACCCGCGCGGCAATTTTGGCAATTGGCGCGCCGATGGCCTTGGCGACGAACGGCACGGTGCGGCTGGCGCGCGGGTTCACCTCGATCAGGTAAACCAGCCCGTCTTTGACCGCAAACTGGATATTCATCAGCCCCTTGACCGACAATGCCGCCCCCAGCGCGGTCGTCTGGCGCTCAATCTCGGCAATGATCTCCGCACTCAGCGAATAGGGCGGGATGGAACAGGCGCTGTCGCCCGAATGCACGCCGGCCTCCTCAATATGCTGGAGCACACCGGCCACGCACACATCAGTGCCGTCACAAATCGCGTCGACATCAACCTCAATCGCGTCGCGCAGATATTGGTCGATCAGCACCGGGGAGTCCCCGGATACCCGCACCGCGGTCTGGATATAGTTATCGAGCTGTTCGGGTCCGTCGACAATCTCCATCGCGCGCCCACCGAGCACGTAGCTGGGTCGCATCAGCACCGGATAGCCAATCCGTTGCGCGACCGCGATTGCCTCATCCCGGCTGCGGGCGATGCCGTTGGCAGGCTGGAGCAACCCCAGCTTGGTGATCAGCGCAGCGAAGCGCTCACGGTCTTCGGCCAGGTCGATGGCATCGGGCGTTGTCCCCAGGATCGGAATGCCGGCATTTTCCAGCGCTTTTGCCAAATTCAGCGGCGTTTGCCCGCCAAACTGGACAATTACGCCCACTAATGTGCCATTTTGCTGCTCAACATGGAGAATTTCGAGCACATCTTCGGCCGTTAACGGTTCAAAATACAACCGGTCGGATGTGTCATAATCGGTGCTGACGGTCTCTGGATTGCAGTTGACCATGATCGTTTCGTAGCCCGCATCATGCAGGGCAAAACAGGCATGGCAGCAGCAATAATCGAACTCAATTCCCTGCCCGATCCGGTTCGGCCCACCGCCCAGAATGACGATTTTCCGCGCTGCTGTCGGTTCGCTTTCGCATTCGGGTTCGCCGAAGCTGGGGGCCTCATATGTTGAATACATATAGGGCGTTTTGGCGTTGAATTCGGCCGCGCAGGTATCAATCCGCTTGAAGACAGGGCGCACGCCCAATTTGTGCCGCAGCGCACGCACCTCTACCTCGGTCACCGCGCCCGCCATCGCCTTTGCAATGTCACCTATCAGCCCGGAACTTCGCGCCATCGCTTCAGAACCTTCGCGCATATTGACTGATTTTAGCGCAAGATAGGCAAGACGCTTGTCCGAAAAGCCCATCGATTTCAGCCGCCGCATCCCCTGCGCATCGCGCGGCAAGCCATTTGTGCAGACCTCTGCTTCTGCCGCGACAATCTCGGCGATCCGCTCCAAAAACCAGGGATCGTATTTGGCAATGGCGTGAACTTCGGCAACGGTGAACCCCTCCCGCAGCGCCTGTGCTGCCACCAGCAGGCGGTCAGGCGTCGGGCGGGCTAGCTCTGCCTCAATGGCCGCACGGGGGGCACCCACCAGCGCATCAACCTGATTAAAACCGCTCAACCCCGTTTCCAGCCCGCGCAGCGCCTTTTGCATCGATTCATGGATGTTGCGGCCAATCGCCATCACTTCACCGACCGATTTCATTGCGGTGTTGAGCAGGGGTTCGGCACCCTTGAACTTCTCAAAGGCGAAGCGTGGGATTTTGGTGACGACATAATCGATCGTCGGTTCAAACGCCGCCGGCGTCGCGCCGGTGATGTCGTTCATGATCTCGTCCAGCGTGTAGCCAACCGCCAGCTTCGCCGCGACCTTGGCGATCGGGAATCCCGTCGCCTTGGATGCCAGCGCCGAAGACCGCGACACGCGCGGATTCATCTCGATCACGATCAGGCGGCCGTCCTTCGGATTCACCGCAAACTGGACGTTGGAGCCGCCCGTCTCCACGCCAATCTCACGCAAGCAAGCGATGCTTGCGTTGCGCATGATCTGATATTCCTTGTCGGTGAGCGTCAGCGCGGGGGCGACGGTGATGCTGTCGCCGGTATGGACGCCCATCGGATCGATATTCTCAATCGCGCAGATGATGATCGCGTTGTCGTTTTTGTCGCGCACCACCTCCATCTCATATTCTTTCCACCCCAGCAGCGATTCCTCGATCAGCACTTCGGTGGTGGGCGACGCATCCAGCCCGGAGCGGACGATGACCTCAAACTCTTCGCGATTATACGCGATGCCGCCGCCAGTGCCGCCCATCGTGAAGCTGGGCCGGATGATCGAGGGCAACCCGGTGCGCTCCAACACCGCAAACGCCTCATCCAGCGTATGGGCGATGCCCGAGCGCGCGCTTTCGAGGCCGATCTTGGTCATCGCGTCGCGGAACTTCTGGCGGTCCTCGGCCTTGTCGATCGCCACGGCATCAGCGCCGATCATCTCGACACCAAATTCCGCCAGCGTGCCGTCGTTGAACAGCGCGAGCGCGGTGTTGAGCGCGGTCTGCCCGCCCATCGTGGGGAGCACCGCATTGGGCCGCTCCTTGATGATGATTTTCCGCACGATCTCCGGCGTGATCGGCTCGACATAGGTCGCATCGGCCAGCTCGGGATCGGTCATGATCGTGGCCGGGTTCGAATTGACCAGGATGATTCGATAGCCATCCTCCTTTAGCGACTTGATCGCCTGCGTGCCCGAATAATCGAACTCGCACGCCTGGCCGATAACGATCGGGCCAGCGCCAATGACGAGGATGGAGGAGATGTCAGTGCGTTTGGGCATTAAAAGTGGCTCTTCCCGAGTTCGACAAGTTTCTCAAACGCCGCCTTATCTAGCCGCGTAGTTTGCGAAAGCTTGCGCGGAACTTCACGCGTTTCCCGACCGTAAGTGTCGATCTGGATGAACTTCTCGCGTCCACAATCGACTAATCGGACGATGGCCAATTCGACCTCATCGTGCGGTCGAGCGTTATCGAGATGTTCGACCTCGAAGGTTCTCACGGTTGCCATTATGCCGCTCCCATCATCCCCACAAACCGCTCGAACAAATACAAGCTATCCTGCGGCCCCGGGCTCGCCTCCGGGTGGTACTGCACCGAAAACGCCCGCTGGCCTTCCAGTTCGATCCCCGCATTGCTGCCATCGAACAGCGAGACATGCGTTTCGCGCACCCCCGCTGGCAGCGAGTCCCGTTCCACCGCGAAGCCGTGGTTCATGCTGGTGATCTCGACTGCACCGTCGCTCAGCCGCTTGACCGGGTGGTTGGCGCCGCGGTGGCCCTGGAACATTTTGGTGGTCTGCCCGCCGACCGCGAGCGCGAGGAGCTGGTGGCCCAGGCAAATGCCGAACAGCGGCAGCTTCGTTTCCAGCAGCTGGCGGATCACCGGCACGGCGTATTCGCCGGTCGCGGCGGGATCGCCGGGGCCGTTGGAGAGGAAGATGCCATCGGGGCTCAGCGCCATGACCTGATCAAACGTCGCATTTGCGGGCAGCACGCTCACCCGCGCGCCGGCGGCGGTGAGATTGCGGTAGATATTGCGTTTTGCGCCGTAATCGATGGCGACGACATGGGGGCGGTTTTGCTGGGCACGCCCCTCGACTGCGCTCGGGACGATCGGAGAATTAAGGACTCGCTCATTAGCAGGACCGTTCGTGCCGAGCGCAGTCGAGGCACGTGCCTCACGCGCCGCCCCATCATAACCCTGCCCCAGCCGCCAAACACCGCCTTCCCAGCCGAAATGCGTCTGCGTGGTCACATCAACCGCCAGGTCCATCCCCTCCAGCCCCGGCCAGCCCTGCGCCTGTGCCAGCAGCGCGGGGATATCGAACACGCCCGCAGCCGAATGCGCGATGACGCCGTTGGGCGCGCCGCCGCCACGGATGCGCCGCGTCAACGCCCGCGTATCGATTCCCGACAGGCCGATCCGCGCATGTTTCTTCATCCAGTCGTCGAGCCGCTCCACGCTGCGGAAATTGCTGGGGTTTGTCACATCCTCGCGCACGATCATGCCCAGCGCGTGGGGATCATCCGCTTCGATATCGTCCGGGTTCGCGCCGACATTGCCGATATGCGGGAAGGTGAAGGTGATGATCTGCCCGGCAAAGCTCGGGTCGGTCATGATTTCCTGATAGCCGGTCATCGCGGTGTGGAAGCACACCTCGCCGACCGCTGCGCCTTCCGCGCCGAAGCCCCGGCCCCACGCCACGTCACCATTGGCGAGGACCAGAACGCCAGTTGCGCCGTCTGGTTTTGCGGTGGGCGCTTTTGCACCGGGCAGGGGCATGGGTTTGGCGTCGGCCATTGCGCAGGGCGTTCCTTGGGTCATCGATGTCGCTAAGGCTCGGGAGCTATAGGCCATTGGCCCAAGCGTCAATCTGTTAAAAACCGTGGCGAGGCGCTAGGGGTGAGGATTACCGAAAAGGACTTCGACCATGATTCGCGACACGATCAAAACCGCGCTCATCACCGCAATGAAGGGCGGCGACAAGGCCGGAACGGCCACGCTGCGGCTGGTGCAATCGGCGATCAAGAACCGCGACATCGAGGCCCGGGCACCGCAATCGCGTGAGGGCAAGGCGCCTGATGATGACGATGTTCTGGTGGTCGAAGTGCTGCAGAAAATGATCAAACAGCGCCGCGAATCGATTGAAATGTATGTAAAAGGCGCGCGTTTGGAGCTTGCGGACGCAGAAAGTGCCGAAATTGCCGTGATTGAACAGTTTTTGCCGCAACAAATGAGCGAAGCGGACACCACCGCCGCGATCGAAGCGATCAAGGCAGAGCTTGGCGCAGGCGGCATGAAAGACATGGGCCGCGTAATGGCCGAACTGAAAGCGCGCCACGCGACCACGCTGGACATGAGCAAGGCGAGCGGACTGGTGAAGGCGGCTTTGGCGTAGCGCATGGGCTGGTGGCGGCGCTATCTCGACTGGCGGCAACCCAACGTCGCATCGTTGGTGCTGACGACGAATGGCTTCGAATGGCGTTCGGGGCAGCAGGTCGCCAAAGTCCGATGGGATGATGTCGCCCGCATCGTGACATTCAAACGGGACTTGATGACAGTGGACCTGCTTTGCCTGCACTTTGATACCGCGCTGGGAACCGTCGAGATCAACGAGGAGCTGCAGGGCTACGATGCCGTAGAGGCAGAGATGGAACGCCGGTTTGCAGTAGCAACGGACTGGAAGCTCCGTGTTCTCTTCCCGGCTTTCACGCCCAACGAAGAGGCGATCTACGATCGTGCCTCGTCAGTAGCGACGGCATGACCCTCACCCCCCAATTCCTTGACGAGCTCCGGTCGCGCACCCTGTTGTCGGCACTCGTCGGCAAGACCGTGAAGCTGCAAAAGGCGGGCCGCGAGTTTCGCGGGTGCTGCCCGTTCCATAACGAAAAGACGCCCAGCTTTTACGTCAATGACGACAAGGCGTTTTATCACTGTTTCGGGTGCAGCGCGCACGGCGATGCCATCCGCTGGATGACCGACCAGCGCGGGCTGCCCTTCATCGATGCAGTGAAGGAGCTCGCGCAGGCGGCGGGGATGGACATGCCCGCGATGGACCCGCGCGCCGCCGAGAAGGCCGAAGCCGCCAAGGGCCTGTATGAAGCGATGGATGACGCCGCGCGCTGGTTCACCGAGCAATTGATGGGGATTGCCGGGGGCGAGGCGCGCGCGGTGCTGGAGCGGCGGGGGATCACGTCGGAGACGGCCAGGGCATTCGGCATGGGCTTCTCCCCCGATTCACGCGGCAAGCTGAAGGCGCAGCTGAAGGACTATGGCGACGCGCTGCTGGTGGAGGCCGGGTTGCTGATCAAGGTTGATGACAAGGAGCCCTATGACCGGTTCCGGGGTCGGCTGATGATCCCGATCCGCGATCCGCGCGGACGCGTTATCGCCTTTGGCGGGCGCGTGATTGGCGATGGCGAACCAAAATATCTCAATTCGCCCGACACGCCGTTGTTCGACAAGGGCCGCACGCTCTACAATCTTGATCGCGCCGCCGCCGCCGCCCGCAAATCGGGCCGAGTGATTGTCGTCGAAGGCTATATGGACGTCATTGCGCTGGCGCAGGCGGGGTTTGGCGAGGCGGTCGCGCCGCTGGGCACCGCGCTGACCGAAGCACAGTTGGAGCGGCTGTGGCGGCTGAGCGATGTGCCGGTCCTGTGCTTTGATGGCGACAATGCCGGCCAGAAAGCCGCGATCCGCGCTGCACACCGCGCGCTGCCGATGCTCGCACCGGGCCGCAGCCTGGCTTTTGCAACGCTGCCGCCGGGGCAAGACCCGGATGATCTGGTCCGTGCCAAGGGGCCGCAGGCGTTTGAGGCGCTGCTTGGCGAAACGCAGCCGCTGGTCCAGCGGCTCTGGTCCGATGAGCTTGCCAGCGGTCCGCTCGGCACGCCAGAGGAACGCGCCGGGCTGAAAAAACGCCTTGGCGATCTGGCGCAGGCGATTGCTGATCCCAGTGTCCGGCAAGAATATCTCGCCGATTTCCGGCGGCGTTTCGATGCGCATTTCGCCACCGCGCCGCGCGTATGGAACCCACAGCGCCCCACCACTGCACAAAAAGGCGGCAAATGGCGCCCTGCCCCACCCACCGGGGGCGATCACCCCCATGCACAGGGCGTAAAAGCGAGCGGCATCGACCCGATTTTGGCCAAAGCGGTGCTGGCCGGGCTGATCCGCCACCCGGCAGAAATTGCGCGTCATGTCGAAATGCTCGGATCGCTGCGATTCGTAGGCGGGGCGCTTGGGCGGCTGTTTGAGGCGGTGATTGATGTGGCGTTGGAAGATCAGGCGCTTGATAGCGCGCGGTTGCGCACCATATTGGCGAAATCCGGGTTTGATCAAATGGCGACAGATTTGCTTCGTGCAGACGCGACACCATATAGCTTTACCCAGAAAAATGCAGAACCAGCACGCGTAAGTGCTGATCTACGCGAGGCAATTTCGATTTTGGTCGCGCGCCCGGAAGTGGATGGGGCGCTGGCCGATGCAACAGCGGCGCTATCCATGCGTTTCTCCGACGAGGCCTTTGAACGGCAGGTCTCGCTGGTTAAGGAACGCCACGCATTAGAAGCGCGGCTTGCAAATCTGTGCCAAGCAAACGAAGACGCACGAACTCTTGATACCGAGGGCAATTGATGGCGAAGGCGACTATGGCGGACGTGACCGACACAACAGAATCTGGTGACGCACCGCTGATCGACTTGAATGACGCATCGATCAAGAAGCTGGTCACCCGCGCCAAAAAGCGTGGCTACATCACCTATGACCAGCTCAACGAGGGGCTGCCGCAGGACATGACCTCCGATCAGATCGAGGACATCACCTCGACGCTGAGCGAGATGGGCATCAACATCGTCGAAAATGAAGAAGCCGGCGACGAAGCCGACAATGAGGAAGCCGCCGAGGAGGAAGTCGAATCAGTCGACGCCGCCGGCGACAGCGCGCCTGCGCTGGAAAAGAAAAAAGAAGTTATCGACCGCACCGATGATCCCGTGCGGATGTATCTGCGCGAAATGGGCGCGGTTGAGCTGCTGAGCCGTGAGGGCGAAATCGCCATCGCCAAACGGATTGAGGCGGGGCGCGACACGATGATCCTGGGGCTGTGCGAAAGCCCGATCACGTTCAACGCGATTATCGATTGGTCGACTGCGCTGAACGAAGGCACGATGCAGCTGCGCGAGATTATCGATCTTGATGCGATGCTGTCCAAAGACCCCGCACCTGAATCGCTGACCGAGGATGGCGAAGAGGGCGATGGCGAAATTTCTGAGAAAAACGCCGGCCCTTCATTCAAGGAAGAGGCTGAGCCAGAAGAAGCGCCCGCCGACGAGGAAGAAGATTCAATGACCGAACGGCGCACTCCACGCCCGTCGGACGATGAAGAAGAAGACAACACGCTGTCGCTCGCCCAGATGGAAGAGCAGCTAAAGCCGCAGGCGCTGGAAAAATTCGCCAATATTACAGCGCTGTATCGGAAGTTTTCCAAGATGCAGGGCGGCAGACTCGATGCCATGGCCGCTGGCGGCGAACTGACCAATGCCGAAGAGCGCAAATACCAAAAACTGCGCGAAGAGCTGACCGCCGAAGTTGAAAGCGTGCAGTTTCACAACGCCAAGATCGAATATCTGGTCGATCAGCTTTACGCCTTTAACCGCCGCCTGACCGCGCTGGGTGGGCAAATGCTGCGCCTGGCCGAGCGCCACAAGGTGCCGCGCAAGGACTTCCTCGATCGCTATATCGGCAATGAGCTGGATGAGGGGTTTCTGAGCAGCGTCGTCAAGCTCGACAAGAAATGGGCCGCTTTCGTCACCAATGAGGGTGAGGCGGTAGACCGCGTTCGCATTGAGATTTCGGAAATCAGCCAGGCAACCGGCATGTCGCTGGGTGAATTCCGCCGCATCGTCAACATGGTGCAAAAGGGCGAGCGCGAGGCACGCATCGCCAAGAAGGAAATGGTTGAGGCGAATCTGCGCCTCGTCATCTCCATCGCCAAGAAATACACCAATCGCGGGCTGCAGTTTCTGGATTTGATTCAGGAGGGCAATATTGGCCTGATGAAGGCGGTCGATAAGTTTGAATATCGCCGCGGCTATAAATTCAGCACCTATGCGACGTGGTGGATCAGGCAGGCGATTACGCGCTCCATTGCTGATCAGGCGCGGACGATCCGCATTCCGGTGCACATGATCGAAACGATCAACAAGCTGGTGCGCACGAGCCGCCAGTTCCTGCACGAACAGGGCCGCGAGCCGACGCCGGAGGAAATGGCCGAGCGGCTGAGCATGCCGCTCGAAAAAGTACGCAAGGTGATGAAAATCGCCAAGGAGCCGATCTCCCTCGAAACGCCGATTGGCGATGAGGAAGACTCGCATCTGGGCGACTTTATCGAGGACAAGAACGCGGTCATCCCGGTCGATGCGGCGATTCAGGCAAATCTGAAGGAAACCGTGACGCGCGTGCTGGCAAGCCTGACCCCGCGTGAGGAACGCGTGCTGCGGATGCGGTTTGGCATCGGTATGAACACCGATCACACGCTGGAAGAAGTCGGCCAGCAGTTCAGCGTGACGCGCGAACGCATCCGCCAGATTGAGGCAAAGGCGCTGCGCAAACTGAAGCACCCAAGCCGGTCACGCAAGATGCGGTCGTTCCTGGATCAGTAAACCTTCGCTTCTTTGATCGTCGCGTCGTATCGTGGGGGTTTGTTGAATGCCGCTTGAATTTCTCAATCCACCGGCGCTGTCGCGCCCAGGCAGTTATTCGCATATCGCAATCGTGCCGACGGGGCGACAGCTTCATCTGTCGGGCCAGGTTGCGCTGGATGCCGATGGTGCCGTTATCGGTCGGGGCGATCTGGCAGCACAGGCCACCCAGGTGTTTGCCAATATCACCGACGCGATAGTGGCGGCTGCGCTACCGATCTCGGCAGTTTTCAAACTGACGCTTTATGTCGTCGATCTAACCCCGGATCGCGCCGATATCGTCAGGGCGGCACGTGCCGCCTGTTTTGGCGCGGGGCCCTTTCCTGCGGCCACAATGGTTGGGGTATCCGCACTCGTCGATCCGGCTTTTTTGATCGAAGTCGAAGCGATCGCCTTCGCCGATTGAAGGATCACCCAGCCCGACACCACAGCTCGATCCGCACCGCCGCCTTGTCGAACGTCAGGCGCGAGCATGCGGCCATTGTTGCGCGCGGAATTGTCAGCGTGAAATAGGGTCGCGGTCCTTTTTTCCTGGCTGAGACGACGATTTCTGACGGATCTTCGGTGCCATCAGGAATTGGCTCACCCCGCCCTGCCCCGTCGATCCGGTCGCGGACGCGCACAGCGATCTGCTTGATGGATAGCGGACCAATCACCAACGGGCGTTCCAGCGTCATCAACCGCACCGGGCGCATCACGCCGAGCAGGATGTTAACATCCCAGCTTGCCCCGCTCAGCGTCCCACCATAAGCCCGAGCAATCGCTGCACCGGCGGCGGCCGACGCCAGCGGATAAGCGCCATTGTCGTCAAGATCGAAATTGATAATAACGCCAAAACTCGCTTCTTTATAACCGGTTACGCTCTGTGAACTGATGTTGCCGAACAACGGAAAATCGTGCCGCTGGCTGGTGGTATCTGTATCCCCAAATTGCAGCGTGACGCGCGCGTGCGGCAGCGCCCAGGGGCCAATACTCCCGTCGCCAGCCACAGCAGGTGCATCGGCAATCCAAAATGCCCGGCCCTTTTGCGCCATACCGCCGATCACGAAGTCCAGCGGGCGGTTCTTAAGCTTAAACGCCCGCCTGCCAGCAATGTTCAGGCTGCCGTTGCCGATAAAAGGGGCAGGCTTGATGCCCGACCGGGCAACGTAATCTGCGTTGAGAAACAGCCGATCCACCTCCCCTGAAACCACCCGCAGCCGCGCGGGCGCGCCCTCAATCGTTGCTGCCACCAATTCGCCTGGCCTGGCGACCAGTTCAGTGGCGGCGGGAGCATTATTCGCCGGCCCATTCCCCAGCAACGCAAGTGCGAAAACTGTGTAAAATACAGTCCTCGTATTCTTCCGCGCCGACATTTGCGTTCCTGAACCAGCGATAGGCTTAGCGTGAAGCATTGATCATGAACCCTACCGAAGAAGCGGCCTTTTCCATATAACAGCTACATCCAAAATGGTGCAATCCAGTTGCGCATCACGTGGAGCAATGGCGATATATTCGCATGAAGCTCCCCAACTTAGCCGGGCCATTAAATGGCACCAATGTCGTCACCGCGTCTGATCTCGTTCGGCGTTTCGGGCTGTGGCAGGAACGGGCGGGCCGCGAGCCGGTATATGTTCTCCACCGCGGGCGTCCCCGCTTTGTGCTGACATCAATCGAGATAATGCAGGCACTGTGTGCGCCGCATGAAGCGCCGCCCGGGCAAGCTTCTGCGCCTGCGCTGGGCATGGAAACGCTGCTCGATCTGACGCGCGATCTGATCTTGATTGTTGATCGCAATCTGGTGCTGATTGCCGCGAGCAGGGCGGCACGCGGCTATTTTGGTGCCGCCACGCGGTCGGGCACGCCGCTGGCCGATTTGGTGCGCACGCCAAGTGCAGGCTGGCTGATTGAGGCTGTTCTTCGCGTTGTGGCGTCGGGCTTGCCCGAAAAGATCGAAATCGGCGCGCCGTTTGCCGGGCGCTCTGTTTCCGTTGCGATTGATCCGGTGGGCGCAGGTGCGTGCCTGCGGTTTGACGATGTAACGATTGTTGAAGAGCTTTCAGCGCTGCGGGCGGCACGGGCGGCGGATGCCGATGCGCTGGCGGCAACCGGGCTTGCAGCGATTGGCCGCATCAATTTGCGGGGCTATCTTGAAGCCCCGTTTGGCGCGATCGCGGCGATGGCGCATGTTGACGCAGCATCACTTGCCGGAACGCGGTTTGTGGGACTGATCGATTTGGGCAGCCGGGTTGCCGTCGGTCAGGCGCTTGAAACCGCGATCAGCGCCCGCACGCCCGTGCCGGTTGATGCCATCCTGTTTGCCGCTGGTTCGGTTGCAAAGCCGGTGCGTATTGGCTTCAGCCCCATCGTCGACGGATCATTGGTCGACGCTATCAGCGTGGTGATTGTTGCCCGTTAACATCACGCCATAAGCATTGAGACAGGCTTAAGCGCCTGTAAACCGTGTCTTTACGTGCTTCGGTATATGACTTGCCCCGATAGCCGGATTCGCCGGCGCGTCCGGTATCATTTTCGGGGATCAAGACAGACCAATGGCCATCGATCCGGTACCTCCTATTGCGCTGGCTGCCCGGCTGGCGACGCCGCTGCCCACGGGCAGGAGCATCGTCGCGGCGCTGATCGATGCTGATGGCAGCCACAAGCATCCATTCAGCCACCGACTCGCTTCGCCGCACGTGCCGGTGCGCGACCTGGCAGATGCCATCCATGCGCTGTGTATGTTGCACGGTCGCCAGCCGGGCATTCTTGATCATGCCCTGGCGCGAAACCGCCAGCCGGGGATTCAGGGCTGGCTGGAAGTATCGCTTGACGGGTTTGCAACCGAACGCGCGCTGCTCGCCAAGCTGGCCTCTGCAGCAGGGCCGCTGCCGTCCACGCCGGGTCAGGCCGAATCGGAAAGCGCCGTTGTCGGCCAGCGCCATGCGCTTGACATGCTCGCCCAGTCAGACCGTACCGGATGCGCGATTGGCGCCGCCATTGCCCTGGTGATAGATTGGGCGGCGATGCGCCGGGTGCTGGATGTGTCTGCGCATCGTTTTGGCTTTACGCCGCCCGCTTATGCGCTGCCGCTTCCCGAAGAGACCGATACCATTGTTGCCGCCGCCGCCGAAGCACCCGCTGTCGAACGCGCCATGGCGTTTGGTGTGCAGCAAGTGCTGGCCCAGCATCGCGGCCTGTGGGATTTGCTCGAAGCCCGCGCGAGCGCCCGCGACCGCGCCTGAACTCGCCCCAAGAATGAACCATGCTCAGCCCGGCTTGCGCGGGTGGGCGAAAACCCTCTATCCCCGAACCCGATATTCGAATCTTTCGGGGATGGTAGAATGAAGCGTTTCGAAGGCACCCAAAGCTATGTTGCAACTGACGACCTGAAGGTCGCCGTTAACGCCGCCGTCACGCTGCGTCGTCCCTTGCTCGTGAAGGGTGAACCCGGCACCGGCAAGACCGTACTCGCCTATGAAATCGCCAAGGCGGTTGATGCCGAACTGATCGAATGGAACATCAAATCCACCACCAAGGCCCAGCAGGGCCTGTATGAATATGATGCCGTCGCCCGGCTGCGCGACGGCCAGCTTGGCGATGAGCGGGTGCACGACATCGCCAACTATATCCGAAAGGGAAAATTGTGGGAGGCGTTCACCCGCGAAAAGCCGCCGGTGCTGCTGATCGACGAGATCGACAAGGCCGATATCGAATTCCCCAACGATCTGCTGCAAGAGCTCGATCGCATGGAATTCCATGTTTACGAAACCAAGGAAACCGTCCGCGCCATGGAACGGCCGATCGTGGTGATCACCAGCAATAATGAAAAGGAATTGCCCGACGCATTCCTGCGCCGGTGCTTTTTCCATTACATCAAATTTCCTGATCGCGGCACGATGCAGGCGATTATCTACGTCCATTTCCCCGGCATCCAGAAAATCCTGGTCAACAAGGCGATGGACATTTTTTATGAAGTTCGCGAAGTGCCTGGCCTGAAGAAAAAGCCCAGCACGAGCGAGCTGCTCGACTGGCTGAAGCTGTTGCTCCACGAAGACATGCCGCTGGAAGTGCTCCAAAACCGCGACCCCACCAAGGCAATCCCCCCGCTCCACGGCGCGCTGTTGAAGAACGAACAAGATGTCATGCTGTTCGAACGGCTGGCCTTTATGGCAAAGCGGCAGCAGAATAAATGAGCGAAGGCGCCGGCTGCCTTTGCGGTCAGGTGCGCGTGGCGATCACTGGCATGCCGCTCCGCGTGCGGACGTGCTGGTGCCGCGACTGCCAATATTGGGGATCGGGCAACGGCACGACCAATGCCGCCTATCGTTCCAGCGACCTTGCAGTGACCGGCAATCTGCAATGGTATCAGAGCGTCGCGGATAGCGGCAACGCGATGCGGCGCGGCTTTTGCCCGGCATGCGGCACGCCGATGTTCACCGGCATGGCCGATTTTCATGACATCATTGCAATCCGCGTCGGCGCGCTCGACGATCCGGCCAGCGTACGCCCTACCGAAGTGATCTGGACGGCATCGGCGCCCAGTTGGGCCAGTTTCGACCCTGACCTGAAGCAGGTCGAGCGCCAGCCCCCGCCGATTGGCTGACCCAATTACCTTTACCGGCGCAACTCGGTTTGCGCGCGTTCGCGCTCGGCTTGAAGCGTTCACGCCATCACCAGGCTGGCCTGCCTGGACGTATGAATTTTTGCTGTTCGGTTTCAAACAAGGCTGGGCATGCCTGTTTGGCGGGCTGATGCTGGCGATGTTGATCGCGACCTATCTGTTTTACCCCGCAAACGCGCCGCTCGCCCGCTATGATTTTCTGACGATCGGTGCCGTGGCGATCCAGCTGGGGATGATCGCCTTCCGGCTGGAGTCGCTTCGCGAAGCCAAGGTCATTCTGGCCTTCCACTTCGTCGGCACGGTAATGGAAATATTTAAGACAGCACACGGATCATGGCTCTATCCCGAGCCCAGCGTGCTCCGGATCGGTGGTGTGCCGCTCTTCTCCGGCTTCATGTATGCCGCTGTCGGCAGTTACATCGCGCGTGTCTGGCGGATTTTCGATTTTCGGTTTGATCGCTATCCGCCGCGCTGGACCACGATTGCGCTGGCCATGGCGATTTATGCGAATTTCTTCACCCACCACTGGCTTCCCGATATCCGGCTGCTGCTGTTTGCCGCGACAGCGATACTTTTTTGGCGGACCCCGGTGTGGTTCACGCCGTTTCGCAAGGCGCGCGCCATGCCGCTTTTGCTTGGCTGGCTTCTGGTTGCGGTGTTCATATGGGGGGCCGAAAACATCGCCACCTTCTCCCGCGCCTGGCTCTATCCCGGCCAGCGCGATGGCTGGCAATTAGTCTCGCTCGAAAAGCTGGGCGCATGGTATTTGCTGATGATCATCTCATTCGTGCTGGTGTCGCTGC
>JAKFUX010000052.1:0-34475 GCA_021732465.1 Sphingomonas sp. | reverse complement strand
ACCCACTTTGTCGGCAACGGTAAAGCGCACATAAGCGCGGCCACGCCGATCACCGGTGTCGGCGGGGGCCTGTGCCAACAGGGCGGCGGCGGGCATGGCATAGGGCGGGCCATATTCGCCGCGCGCAATATCGATCAGATCGGCGACCACCGCGCTCGCGGTTGGCCCGTCGCCTGCGCCTGCCCCCTGAAACAACAGCCGCCCGACGAAATTCCCCTCCGCGACCACGGCGTTGGTTGCCCCCGTCACATGCGCGAGCGGGTGGCTGACGGGCACGAGATGGGGATGAACGCGCTGGAAAAGCCCCGCGTCATTGGCTTCGGCAAAACCCAGCAGGCGAATGCGATAGCCAAGCGCCGCCGCCTCAGCGATGTCCGCCGCCAGCACATCACGGATGCCGCCTGATTTCACATCACCAAAGGCTGGCTGGGTGCCAAAGGCGATGCTGGCCAAAATCGATAATTTATGGGCGGCATCAATACCGTCGATATCAAAGCTCGGATCAGCCTCGGCAAAGCCAAGCGCCTGTGCTTCGGCCAGCACATCGCCGAAATCGCGCCCCTCTGCCTCCATCTTGCTCAGGATGAAATTGCAGGTGCCGTTTAAAATGCCATACACCCGGGCAATCTCGTTTGCTGCAGCGCCTTCACGCAGGCCCTTGATCACCGGAATACCGCCCGCCACTGCTGCTTCGAATTTCAGCGGTGCGGATGCGGCCTCTGCCGCGCGCGCCAGTTCCAGCCCGTGATGCGCGATCATCGCCTTGTTCGCGGTCACCAGCCCTTTGCCGCTGGCCAGCGTGGCGCGGGCGAGGGTGAGCGCGGGGCCATCCGATCCGCCGACCAGTTCCACGACCACATCGGCATCATCACGCTGGGCAAGCGCCGTGGTATCATCGACCCAGGCAAAGCGGGTAATATCCACCCCGCGATCCTTGCCCCGGTCACGCGCCGAGACGGCGACAATCTCAATCGGCCGCCCGGCGCGGCGCGCGATCAGCGCGCCATTAGCGTCGATCAGCCTGATCACGCCAGCGCCAACGGTGCCAAGCCCGGCCAGAGCAATACGAAGTGGTTTGGTCATGTCATGCCCCGTAGCCGTCATGCCGAACTCGTTTCGGCACCCAACGGGCGGCAGATAGCCGCGACGGGTTCTCTAGCGGCACGTAGGACCGGGAAACAAGTTGCTAGTTATCTCCTGCCGCCAGGGCGGCGCATCAATGCCGACCGAATTCCAAGCCTCTTGTTCCCCCGCGAAGGCGAGTGCAGGGTTGCACCTACCCCGTAGGTGCAAGGATCGTCCGGGGGACGATCCGACCCAGCACTCGCCTTCGCGGGAGCACAACAAAGCTGTCCTTGGCTGAAGGGGGTAAACCCCCAACAAGATCAGCGCGACGGATGGACAACACATCGGCAGCCGGCGGCTTCCACCGGCGCTGCGTCAAGCCTTGACCAACCCAATCTCCACCAGTCGTTCGTGCAGATAATCATGCGCGGTAATGGGCGTCGGGTAGCGGTTGGGGTTGCTGGCGGTGATGCAGCCGGGCAGCGTTTCGATCAGGAAATCAGGCGCGGGGTGCAGGAAAAACGGCATCGAATAGCGTGGATGGCTGCGCCGTTCGGGCGGCGGGTTCACCACGCGGTGGGTGGTGGACGGCAGGACGTGATTGGTTAGCCGCTGGAGCATATCGCCGACATTGACCACCATGGCATCGGCGGGCGGCTTAATGGCCAGCCATTCCCCCGCCACATTATGGCTGCGGTCGAGCAGTTCCAGGCCCGCTTCCTCGGCACCCAGCAACAGCGTGATCAGGTTGATATCCTCATGCGCGCCTGCCCGTACGCCCTCTGCGTCAGCGGGGATCGGCGGATAGTGCAGCAGCCGCAAAATCGAATTGCCATCCTTCACCGCCGGATCGAACCAGTCGCTTGCCAGCCCCAGATGCCGCGCAATCGCCGACAGTATTATGTCCCCCGCCCGGTCGAACGCGGTGAACAAGGCGCTCAGCGTTTCGTGGAAACCTTCGGGCCGGGCAGGCCAGATATTGGGGGGCATGACATCGGCATAACGGTGCCCGGCGGGCAGATCGCGGCCCACGTGCCAGAATTCCTTCAGGTCGACGACGCTGGCGCCCTTGGCGATCTCTGTCTTGAAGGGGGTATAGCCGCGTTGGCCCCCGCCCGCTGCGGTATAATATTGCCGCTTTTCTTCCTCAGTCAGCGCGAAGAATTGCTGGGTGTAATCCCAGGCCCGGTCGATCAGTGCCTGATCAATGCCGTGATCGGCCACCACCGCAAATCCAAACCGTTCAAACGATGCCCCAAGCGCCCGGGCAAAGCCGGCGGGATCCGCCGTGTCTTGCGCCAGCGATAATGTGGGAACTTGGGCAGGGGCGGTATCGAGCATGGGTCAATGTCCGTTGAGCGATTAATTGCCCAACATAAGATGCGGTGCCGGTTTCGAACAGGGGGGCGGTGCCGTGGTTCAGCCCCTGCTGATAACGCCCGTGCTATGCCCACCACTGGTTGGCGTAACGTCGATGCGGACTGGCTTGCCGATCGGATCGGTGCCGACGAGCGCGGTTCCTTCTGCCTTCAGCGTAAAGCCCTTGGGCTCCAGGGTGGAGAGATACCAGGCGCGCACGGCGGCCGGATCAGCAGCGCTGTCAAAGGCAACGCCGGTCATGTCGTCTTGTTCATGCGGCATGATCTTCATGTCGATCATCTTCGCGCCGGGATACAGCGGCACCATCGTCATATCGACCGCGCTACCGTCTGCCATCGGCATGTCCATTGCGTTGCTGCCGGCCATCGCCGCGTCTGGCGCGCGCGCGGGTTCAGCGCAGGCTGTCAGCGCCCCTGTTGTCGCTGCCAGCAGTGCCATCGTGCCAAGAATTGATCGGGTCATGCCAGCCTCCACGCTGATTGCCTGTGATCCGCCACAAGAGGCCGCTGCGCGGCTGGGTCAAGTCCAGCCATCAAGAGGCACCGATCGTGGATGATATCGCACGATACTGCGCGGCAATTGGCAGCGGCTTTGCGGACCTGTGTGTCAGCCCCCGACGGTGATGACGCCCGTTGAATGGCCATCGGCGGCTGGCGCTACCTCCAGCGTAAAGGGCTTGTTTTCGTCATCGGTTCCTTTCAGGCCCTTGCCCGCCGCCGTCAGTTTGAAATCGGCCTTGCCCAGCTTGTCGGCAAAATATTCCAGCACCTTTTCCGGTGTGGCCGGGCTGTCAAAAACGACGCGAACCTTGCCGCTATCATCTTCGCCACCCTTGCCTTCGTTCGCGGCGATGTTCATCGTGGTGATCGTTGATCCGGGATACAGCTTCACCCCGTTCAGGCTGAAATCGCCCGCGCCGAGTTTCATCTTGGGGAGCGAGAATTTTCCCGAAAAGCCGGGGGCGTTGATCGATACTTCGCCGCTATTGCCGTCCATGCCAGCGGTGACGTTGCCGTCGCTGTCGGTTGCATTGAACGTAACGGTCGTGCCTTCCTTGTCGCCGCCGCAAGCCGCCAGCGGCATGGCCAACGGGATCATCAGGGCCAGCAGCATTGTCGATTTCCGCATCGCACGTCTCCATTTAGTGTTATATATTGATAATACACGTGGTTCGCGACTTTCGTCAATATCTGCGTTGCGCGGCGCATAATGGGTCGACCCGGATGCGTGCATCGGGCATGGCCGCGCGGATGAACGCCCCGCAGAACTTTGCCCCCATTTCTGATCCATCGGCTGAACAAAATGCGCCGATTGGGTTTGCAGAATTCGTTGCGCTGGTCGCGTCGTTGATGGCGCTGACGGCGTTGGGAATTGATGCGATGCTGCCCGCGCTGCCCGCCATTGGTGGTGCGCTGGGGGTGGCGGTGGAGAATGATCGCCAGCTCGTCATCGTGATGTTCCTGTTCGGCTTTGGCATCGCCCAGCTGGTCCATGGTCCATTGGCGGATCGTTATGGCCGACGCCCGGTGCTCGGCTTTGCCCTGGCGGCTTATGTTATCGCCAATCTGGTGGCGGCCTTGTCGAGCAGTTTCGTGCTGTTGCTCGCCGCGCGGTTTACCGCTGGTCTGGCGATTGCGGCGTCGCGGGTGGTGACGGTGGCACTGGTGCGCGATTGCTATTCGGGTCGGGCGATGGCGCGGGTGATGAGCCTGGCGTTCATGGTGTTCATGGCGGCGCCGGTCCTTGCCCCCAGTTTTGGCCAGCTGATCTTGTTCTTTGGATCATGGCGGCTAATTTTCGTGATGATCGCGGTCATTTCTGCGATCATCCTGGGCTGGTTTATATGGCGCATGCCTGAAACGTTGCGGGTGGAAAACCGCACGCCCTTGTCGGTTGAGCGATTGTGGCGCGGGTGGCGGCTGACGCTGACGGATCGCGCGTCGATTGGCTATACGCTGGCGGCGACCGCACTGTTGGGCGCGCTATATGGATTTATCAATTCGGTGCAGCAAATTGTCGCCGCGCTGACCGGGGATGATCAATTACTGGTGCCGGTGTTTATCGCCGTGGCCAGCATGATGGCACTGGCGAACCTGCTCAATTCGCGGATCGTGATGCGGATTGGCACGCGGCGCATTTCGCATAGCGCGCTGGTGGGGTTCATTGCTGTTTCGGCCGTGCATCTGGCGATTTCGCTGGCGGGAGCGGAGACGATTTACAGCTTTGCCGTGCTGCAGGCACTGGCGATGGCGTGCTTTGGGCTGGCGACGGCCAATTTCTCGTCGATGGCGATGGAAAAGATGGGTGAAATCGCGGGCACCGCCTCCAGCGTGCAGGGTTTTATCACGGTGACCAGCGGGGCGTTGATGGGCGCGTGGATTGGCCGGGCCTTCGATGGCACCACCGTGCCGCTGTATTCCGGCTTCGTGATTTTGGGGCTGGTGGCGTTCGCCATCGTCGCGGTGGTGGAGCGCGGTCGCCTGTTCCGCCCAAGCTGATCGCGGCTGCCCGGAACAACTACCGCGCCGCGCCGTTGGCACCGTGGAAGGCTTTGCGCCCAACAAGTCCGGGCCAGCCATAATCGGGAGCATGAGCGATGGTGAGCGGTGGAATGCAGATACCGGGCGGCGGCACCGGCGATGATGGCTATGACGAAGATGGCTATGACGAAAGCCAGCGCGCCGAAATTCTGGAAGCCACGGGCGAAGGGCCGAGCGATGGGGTCATCATGACCGATCTTGCCCCCGATCTGGGGGACGATGACGAAGTGGATGACGACCCGGCCGGCGACTCTGACCGCGCAGCACAAGGTGGTGGCGCTGGGCCCGATGATGATGACGACGATGACGACGACGACGATGACGACGATGTTGGCACCGGCGATGACGATGACGACGCTGTCGGCGGCGAGCATGATGACGAGGAAAATGAAAATGCCTGAAAATGAAAACGCCTGAAAATGAAAAGTCTGACGGGGACTGACCAATTGGGGCGCGTGGTTGCTTGCTGCGCGCCCCGACAGGGCGTAGCCTTGGGGTTCATCCCTTTCAGCCAAGGTCTGCTTTGTTGTGCTCCCGCGAAGGCGGGAGCCCAGTCTGGGCCCCCGCCTTCGCGGGGGAACAAGGGGATTGGAATTCGGTCGGAATTGATGCGCCACTCTGGCGGAAGGGGAGAATTACCCTTAGCCTTTGCTGGTCATCTGATCGGGAACGAAAATCATGCGCGCCACCCCCTTATTTGCTGCCGCCCTATTTGCCGCCGCCCCGTGCCTTGTCATCGCTGGTGGAGGCGCGACGGCCCAGCCCGCGCCGTCAAAAGCGGTTGCCAAAGCGACTGCCCGCAGCGAGGCGATCGTCAGCGGGCGGCAGGCGGCGTTTAAACTGTCTCTCGCCAGCTTTTTGGGGCTGAAGGCGGCAATCACGCGCGGGGATGATCCCAAGACGATGATCCTGCCCGCCAGCGCACTCGCCGCCTGGGGCCGCGCCATTCCCGGCATGTTCCCCGCAGAAGCCCCGTCGCCATCCTCCAAAGCGCTGCCCATGGTTTGGAGCGACCGCGCCGGTTTCGAAGCCAGCGCCGCTGACATGGCCGCCGCGGCGGCGCAACTGGCAACGCTGGCCAAGGCCGGAGATGTCGCCGCGCTATCCGCGCAGTGGGACGTGCTGAAGGGCAGCTGTTCGGCCTGCCACGACAAATACCGGGCGGAAGAAAAACGCTGATTCAGGGCACAATCCCGCCCGCCAGCGGCGTTAGTTGGGCGCGATCAGTTCGGGCCTGTATTCGAAATGCATCGTGTCGAAATGCCGCCAGCGTCCGCCCCAGATAAAGCCGTGGCGTTCAAACGCGGCAACAATGTCGGCGGGCAGGCGGTTGCGATAGCGCGCGCGCTCGCCACCTGACCAGCGCCAGTAATCGGCCTGCGCGCTCGCCAGGTCGATCGCGATCCCGTAGCCGTGCATGCTCCGCTGGCTGGTGCTTGCATGAGTATAGGCTCCACCCCATGAAGCCAATCGCCGACCCGCGCCTGAAGACTGACGAGATCGATGGTCCGGTCGAGCGTGGTTATGACGCGTGGAACCGGGCGAAGATCGAGCGCGGGGTGGCGCAGGCGCGGGATCGTGATGCGATGATCCCGGTCGAACAGCTATTGGCCGATCTCAGGCTCGAACGTTATTTCACGCCGCAGGCGCGGGATGATCTGGAAGCGATCCGCGACTGGATCGCCGGGGATAATTGGCGCGCCGCTGACCGGGTTGTCGCCCGGATTGCGCGGACGGCGATGATGTTCGGGCAGTTCCTGATGCTGGGCCGTGCCGGGCAAGTGGCGGACACGCGCGAGTTCTCTGTGGTCGGACTGCCGTATTTGATCGTCTATCGGAGGGTGTCGGAGACGGAGGTCGATGTGTTGACCGTGCTGCATACGCGTCGACGGAATCCGCTGGAATAAGGTGTTCGGGTATTCAGTAAACTGCGACCCACACCTTTGTTCGATTTAACTTGGAATTTGTTTGGGCATAACGAACGAATCTGGAGCTTCATCGAATATTTGTCGCTGATCTAAATAATAGTCCTCACTTTTCAACAGCGCCCTAATGAAGGTCCATTGTTTAATCGCGGCCCATATTAGCGTAAATACCAGCAAGAATACTAAACCAACTATAATCCAAGGTAAATAACCGAAAAAACCTCCTTCAAGATCTCCGGAATTACCTAATTTCAGGCGGTAAATATAATTTGGCATCTTGCCATCTACAGATATTATTGAAATATCGCCAAAATTAAATGGATAAGAAAAAGTTCTATTGCTCCAAATATACGCAGTCAACACTGTCGCCGGCTCCATTGGGCCCAAGTTCATTCTTCTACTTGGTGTCATAATTACGTCGCGCTGTAGATTTTCTCCATTTTGGCGTATTGTCAAACCCTTAAACGTTACCCACGAAGAGTCGCACGTTATATATACGTCGTCTAGCTTCTTTCCGCTGTTGTTCTTAATATTTATACGAATAAATTTAACATCTTCTTCGTCAGAATATTCATTCGCTGCTTTGTCATCCGATTTGTTGAATATTTTATTCTTATTGGTATCATCGAACATGGGATACCAAGCGCCAACAGTCGTTTCTGCCGATATTGGGGCACGACCAAGTGCGCTTGCTATGTCATTCTGAAAAACAATAGCAAGTGAAGCCGACAAAATGCCAACTACTAGTGTAATTACCGCTTTTAGAAGCCACCCCATTAATTCTTACGTACTCCATCGGCATGCAAATTATTGACAAAACATCGTTGTTTCAAATTTAATATTGCTATACGTACAATTTTCTAGTCTAAATCGATCTAGTTTTCTCGAATATTTTTCGATGAGAGAATCCGTAGCTCACTGGCGCGGTCTTTAAGCTCAAAGCCTCTCACTCCCCCGCTATTCCCGCCTGAGCAAACATATCGCCCTCGGCATCCTCATTCGTCACATCAACCGGCCCGGCCTTCACCTTCTGCCGTTTGTCGAAGCGGCCCTACACGTCGTTTCAGTTGCCCCGTGTCGCGCCCTTAGAATATTCCGTCGCGCGCTCACGCCGCCCAGCAGCGGTGGACCAACCATCACGCCGCCCGTTTCCCCTTAAGCGGGATGACCAGCCGGGCATTCTCGAACCATTCGTCGGTCAGTTCCGGTGCGACGTCGGGGTCATCGGCGATCTGGGTGGCGATGTCTTCATCCGTCATCGCGTCGAGCATCGCCAGATTTTCGGAGGTCGCCCATTGCTGGGCGATGCGCTTCGCTTCATCGCGTGACATTCGCACGGTATTTTCGGGTTTCTCGGTCATTGGCTTTCCTAAAGCTGATGATACGCCGAACATTGTTGCGCCATGTATATACGACTACGAACAGGCGATCGCCAAATATCGCTATCGGCCCCGTCGCGATGAACCGCTGCTCATCATATTTGAAGCGAGCGTCCTCTTCTTCGACAAACGGGCCATCGAAAAGGAACGCCGCGGCGGCGAAAGGTAGTCCGCGCCGCCGCTGATTTTCGATATCCTTGTCCATGTCGTATTCGACCACGCGTTACTCCGCCGCCACCCCAGCCCGCGCGAACATATCGTCCCCACCATCCTCATTCGCCACCGCCGCTGGTGCGACCTTTACCTTCTGCCGCTTGTCGAACGAATCCCACACATCGTTCCAGTTCCCCCGCGTCGCGCCCTTTGAATACTCGGTCGCGCGCTGTTCGAAGAAGTTGGCGTGCTCAACGCCGTTCAGCAGTGGGGCGAGCCAGGGGAGGGGGTGTTCGTCGATCATGTAGATGGGCTTCAAATCAAGCTGGGCCAGCCGCCAATCGGCGATGTAGCGGATGTATTTCTTGATCTCCTTGGGCGTCATTCCCGTTACCGGGCCCTGTTCAAACGCCAGGTCGATGAACGCATCTTCCAGCCGAACCGTCGTCTGGCACACATCCATGATGTCGTCCTTCACGGCCTTGGTCAGGCACTGCCGTTCCTTCACGAATGCGTGATAGAGGTGGATGATGCCTTCGCAGTGCAGGCTTTCGTCGCGCACGCTCCAGCTGACGATCTGGCCCATGCCCTTCATCTTGTTAAAGCGCGGAAAGTTCATCAGCATGGCAAAGCTGGCGAATAATTGCAGCCCTTCGGTAAAGCCGCCGAACATCGCCAGCGTGCGGGCGATATCGGCATCGCTGTCGACGCCGAAGGTTTTCAGATAATCATGCTTGTCCTTCATCTCGCTATATTCGAGGAAGGCGCCATATTCGCTTTCGGGCATGCCGATGGTGTCGAGCAAATGACTGTACGCGGCGATGTGCACCGTTTCCATGTTGCTGAACGCGGTCAGCATCATCTTGATTTCGGTGGGCTTGAACACGCGGCCATATTTATCGTGGTAGCAATCCTGCACCTCGATATCAGCCTGGGTGAAAAAGCGGAAAATCTGCGTCAGCAAATTGCGTTCATGTTCGCTGATCTTTTGCGCCCAATCGCGGCAATCCTCGCCCAGCGGCACTTCCTCTGGCATCCAGTGGATCTGCTGCTGGCGCTTCCAAAACTCATAAGCCCAGGGGTATTCGAAGGGCTTATAGGCTTTGCGGGCTTCAAGAAGCGACATGGGCGGGTTTTCCTAAACTAGAAACAAAAGGCGAAGGGGGATCAGCGGTAATGCGACAGGCAGATCATGATGCAGGCGCCGCCCAGCAGGACCAGGCCGACGGCAAAGGTATTGCGACTGGTGCTATCGATTGGGCGATGATTGGCGCGCTTGGCCAGGCGGGATGCTAAGCCGTGGCGCGACCCGGCGACATCGGCGACCACCCAGCCAGCAAAAATAAGATTCAGGCCAATGATGATGCCGATCAGATCATATGCATGTGTCAATGTAGGTTACTCCAGGTCCAAAGGGCATAAGCAAAACCGCCCAGAATTAATGTCAACGCGGCCAGCATTGTACCCACAATCCGTTTGGCATAGCGAGCCTGCTCGCTAGCCCCGGACCGGGTAACAACGAATACAGCCAAAAGACCGGACACGCTGGCAACACCCGCCATAATGACGGGTGGCGTGGCAAGTGCAAGTATGCGGTTCATGCCGGCGATCCTGCACGGTTGCGCGCCGTAATCCAGGCATCGGTGAGGATCACCGGCAGTGCCCACATCACCGCCAAGCGGGCGATGCCGGGCAGGTTCTTTCCCCGGGACGAACGGGTGGTGCGCGGCATATCGCTCATGCCCGTTCGCGCCGGATGACGGTGCGGTCGACATAAACTTTGCGGGTGCCGCGCGCGCCAACGCCCAGAAACACCACGCCGATGAAATAGCCGAAATCATACCAGCCGCCATTATTGGGCACGGCATAGACCGCCACGTCGGGCATGAAGATCGACAATATCGCCGCAACGGGAAAGATGAAGCCGTGCCACAGCCCGAGCAGGAAGCCGGGCGCGCCGGGCGCTACCGCGCTGCTCACCTGATGCGCGCAGGCGGTGAGCGCCAGCGCCAGCGGGAGCAGGGTGAGCATCGGCAGGCGTGGATTGCGCTGGAAGTGGGGGTGGGGTTGGGGGGCAGGTTGCATGATCAGTTCCTCAATGCAGATGGGGGACATGCATCGAAACGCATGGCCGCGCGTTGAGGGGGCATCACCACAAAGGATAGATCATGGCCCATGACCACCCGATCAAGGACAGCATCAAGGAACATATGAGCGTGATTGGCGCAGACGGCGTGCCCGTCGGCACCGTCGACCATATCAAGGGTGAGCGCATCCAGCTGACCAAGACGCATAGCGGGCCGCACGGCGACCATCACCATTTCATCCCGCTCAGCCTGGTTGCAGATGTTGAGGGCGACAAGGTTCGCCTGTCCGCCAACGCCGATGTGGCGGTGACGTTCGAAGAAGAAAAATGATTGCATAAGCGAGCGTAAGGGCGGGCGATGATTATCGCTCGCCCGCGACGTGACGGCCAATGACGTTACCGGTGGGGATGCGGTATCGATCATGTCACGCCATCCCCCGCGGCCGACGGCGAAGCACGGCCACGCTGTTGGGACCAAGCGGCGCTGACATTCCGTACAGCTTGGCCATCGCGGTTTCGACCAGCCACTGCGCCAGATTACGTGCCATTGACCCCATCCGTCGCAGGCCAGCGGCGCGCGACGGGGCCTGATTGCCGAGATGGACAACATCAAACGGCCGCCCCGCCACGAGTTGCGACATGATCCCGGCGGACAGCACCGAACGGTGCGTCATGTCGCCATATTGATGCACCCGACCCAACGGGCTTTGGCCATTGGGGAAACGCGCGACATACAGCCCGTTATCGGCCAGCAGCACCGCTACCTGATCAAGCAAGGCCTGGTTTTCGGCGATCGTCAGATGCTCCATCACGTCAAACGCGACGATGGCCGCAAAACGCGCGGGATGGTGGGGCAGCGCCTGCGCCAGATCGAGCGGCAGGATGGTGACGCCCGCTGCCTGTGCCTGATCGCGTGCCGCCGGCATTGCCTCTGTCCCGTATAGCGTTGCGCCCTGATCCATTGCCCAGGCCAGAAACGCGCCGCTGCCAAAGCCGATTTCCAGCACATCGCGGCCTGCCAACGGTGTACCGCGCAATTCATCGGCAAAATAAGCCCGCTGCTGCGCTGTTACGCGCATGAAATTACGCGCAGACCAATCCTTCCACGCGCCATATCCGTCGTAAACCTCTTCGACTGCAGCCGCATTGATGGGTGCCGGTGCGGGCGTCACTTTGCCGACTCCCCAGCCTGGTGTTGATGCGCCATCATTTCGGATCGTCCAGCCGCCGCGCTTCGGTGACGGGCAGCCCGGCTTCGGTGGGCACATAGATCAACGACGCTTTCGAATTCTCCAGCGCCTGGATCTGAAGATAGCGCAAATACCCTTCTGGCCCGCCAAGGCTGTTTTGGAGGATGGCATTGGCCTCAGCCGCGCCCTTTGCCCGGATCACCTCAGCCTCGGCCAGCGAGATCGCGCTTTCCTTCTTGGCGCGCGCCTCAAGGATCGCGACTTGCCGCGACGACTGCGCCTCAGCCAGCGCGGCTTCACCCGCCAGCCGCTGCGAATAGACGCGGTATTGCGGCCAGCCGACAAGCAAAAGGACAAGAAACACGATTCCGCCAAGCGCGGTAATGCCGATGCAACCCGTCTTCTGGTCCATTGCCTGTCGCCTCACTTAAGCCGCTTCGCCCTCACTGGCACGCCAAACATTCGTCATAATCCTTTTCCTCAAGCTCGATTTGCTTGAGGTCCGGCGTATTGTCTGCCTCCACGCCGCCGGCAAAGCCCGCGCGCTGGATGCTCTTCGAGCGCAGATAATAGAGCGACTTCACGCCCAGTTCCCATGCACGAAAATGGAGCATCAGCAGGTCCCATTTCTCGACATCGGCCGGGATGAACAGGTTCAGCGATTGCGACTGATCGATAAACGGCGTGCGGTCTGCCGCGAGTTCGAGCAGCCAACGCTGATCAATCTCGAAGCTGGTCTTGTAGCAATCCTTTTCCTCCTGGCTGAGGAAATCGAGGTGCTGCACCGAACCGCCCTTTTCCAGGATCGAGCTCCACACGGCATCACTGTTCTTCGACTTTTCGTTGAGCAGTTTTTCCAGATAGGGGTTCTTGACTGACCAGCTGCCCGACAGCGTCTTATGCGTATAAATATTGGCCGGGATTGGTTCGATGCACGCACTTGCCCCGCCGCAGATGATGCTGATCGACGCGGTTGGCGCGATCGCCATCTTGCAGCTGAACCGCTCCATTACACCCTGATCCGCCGCATCGGGGCACGCGCCCCGTTCAATCGCGAGCTGCATCGATGCTTCATCGACCTGGCCCTTGATATGCTTGAAGATTTTCAGGTTGTACTGCTTGGCCATCGCGCCTTCGAACGGCAGGCCGCGCGCTTGCAGGAAGCTGTGGAAGCCCATCACGCCCAGCCCGACCGAACGCTCCCGCGCGGCGGAATAGGCGGCACGCGCCATGCCGGGTTCGGCGCGGTCGATATAATCCTGCAGCACATTGTCGAGGAAGCGCATCACATCCTCGATAAAGCCCTTTTCATCCTTCCACTCATCCCAGGTTTCCAGGTTGAGCGATGACAGGCAGCATACAGCGGTGCGTTCCTTGCCAAATTGGTCGCGACCGGTGGGCAGGGTGATTTCAGAACACAGGTTCGATGTCGACACCTTCAGCCCGACATCGCGGTGATGCTTTGGCATCGCATTGTTCACATGATCACTGAACACGATGTATGGCTCACCGGTTGCCAACCGGGTTTCAACGAGCTTTTGGAACAGCGAGCGCGCGTCCACCGTGGCGCGGACAGAGCCGTCTTTCGGGCTGGTCAGGTTCCATTCGGCCCCGGCGCGCACCGCTTCCATAAATGCATCGGGGATCAGCACCCCGTGGTGCAGGTTCAGCGCCTTGCGGTTGAAATCGCCCGAGGGTTTACGGATTTCGAGAAACTCCTCGATCTCCGGGTGGCTGATGTCGAGATAGCAGGCGGCTGACCCGCGCCGCAGCGAACCTTGCGAAATCGCGAGCGTCAGCGAATCCATCACCCGCACAAACGGAATGATGCCGCTGGTCTTGCCGTTCAGCCCAACCGGCTCGCCAATGCCGCGCACCGCACCCCAATAGGTGCCGATGCCGCCGCCGCGACTGGCGAGCCAGACATTTTCGTTCCAGGTGTCGACAATCCCCTCAAGGCTGTCCGGCACCGAATTCAGGTAGCAGCTAATCGGCAGGCCGCGCCCGGTGCCGCCGTTCGACAGCACGGGGGTTGCAGGCATGAACCACAGCTTTGAGATGTAATCATAAATGCGCTGCGCATGCGCTGCATCGTCGGAATAGGCGCTGGCAACGCGGACAAACATATCCTGATAGCTTTCGCCCGGCAGCAGATAGCGATCGTTCAGCGTTTCCTTGCCGAAATCGGTCAACAGCGCGTCGCGGCTACGATCAACCTCCACCGGAAAAAGCTGGGGCTTGATCGATTTTGAATCGGGCGTTGCAGCAGCCTTTTTGACCGCGGCGGTTGCACCGGCGGTCGCCGCCTCAATCGCGCTCGCTGCCGGGTCGCCGGCCAAACTGCCAGCGGTATCGCCCGACAAGCTGCTCAACAAACTGGTTGCCATATCGCTGGTCACTTCCTGGCCATCTCTGAAATCCACAGACTCATCTCCCGTGCTGCGAATCGCGATTTGCGCGATTCGCCATCGAATCGGGGGCGAACCCCCATGCTATCATTGGCGAGCACGAAGGAGAACAAAAAGTGTCCATCCTTAGCGCGGCAAGCACAAGAAGGGGAACCTGCGATTTGAAGTCGCAGCAATCATCCTACCAGTGATTGGGCCCGCCCCCGAACTCAACCACAACAGATTGTGCCCAATCGCCGAGCGACGCAAGACGGTAAATGACAGATTAGCGACTCGGTTCGTCGCTATTTTGATTCGCTTCACCGGGCCGCCACAGCCCCTATGTGGCGCGACGCGTGGACTTGGGCGGGGTTAGCAAAAGGCAAGGGAACGAACCGGAAACGCAAATATTTCGCTGTTTGCTGGCTTTGGGTGATCGCGACCGTTTCCATTCAAACCGGTGCGATTCAAGTTGCGATCGATCCGCTTTCGGCGCGCATCGTGCCGCGCTGGTGCCGTCCGCGCGGCTTTGGCGGGCAACCCGGCAGCTATGTTGCGTAATGGGCCGTGCTGAAGTACCCCGATTGGGCATCAGAATTTCGGTGTTGATCGATAAGAAACGCCACAATGGCCCGTGGGTCGACAAAGTGGGTCGACAGGATAGGGCAGCAGCAGATGGGTTTTTCGGGATTAACAGCCGCAGCGTTACTCGCTAGCGCGCCGATAAATTTTGGCGGTGCCCAAACCGAATCGCCGTCCCCCCCGGTTGCCACAGCCCCGGTTGTTACCGCCCCGGCGGGCCCGGAAGTCCAGCCAGTGGCAGCGCCTTCCCCAGATCCTGCTTTGGTGCCCCAAGCAGCAGCGCCATCACCGGCAGCAGCGGAAACCGCAGCAGCCGAAGCCGCGGCATTGCCGCCAACAGGCCCTGGCATCGATCAGGACGATATTGCTGGCAGCGACGAACGCGACATTACGGTGCGCGCGCGCCGCGCGAGCCCTGGCGATCCGATGGCGGCGATCAACGCCAAATCCTTTGCGATTACCGAGGCTGTCGACAACGCCGTGCTGGGTCCGGCGGCAATGGCGGTTGAAAACAACGTCCCCAAGCCAATCACCGACGGGCTGCACAATTTTTTGTACAATATCCATGAACCCGTCGCTTTTCTGAATTTCCTGTTGCAGCTGAAGCCGGGCAAGGCGGCGGAAACACTCGGCCGGTTCACCATCAATTCCACGCTGGGCATCGGGGGGCTTTTCGATGTTGCAAAGAAGCGTCCCTTCAAACTGCCATATCGGACCAACGGCTTTGCCTATACGCTGGGATATTACGGCATAGGCCCAGGCCCCTTCCTGTTCCTGCCGTTGTTCGGATCGACAAGTTTGCGCGATCTGATCGGCGATAATATCGACAGGGCGGTGGTGCCGCTATCCTTTGGCAAACCGTTCAACCGGCCGGCCTATTTTATTCCGGCTGGCGTTTTCAGAACGCTCGATCGCCGCGCGGATTTTGATAATCAGTTGCGCGCGCTGCGCCAATCGGCAGATCCCTATGTGGCGCGCCGCGAATATTATCTTCAATTGCGCCAGGCCGAAATTGATCATCTGCGGGGCAAACCGCCAGCTGGCGCTGAAAAGCCCGCCAACCCGCCTAAATGAAGCAAACGCTGCCAGCTTAAGCCGCCAATCGGGCCAGCCGTGATTCCAGCGCGGCGTTCAATTGGTCCATGTTGAACAGTTGATCAAAGGCAATGCCAACCTTGCCTTCACGGTTCCACATCACGCGGGCAGGCAACATCTGGCCTTCGAGTATCTCAATCTCAAGCACGGTGTTTTCGGCGTTGCGGCCAAAATCAATGCCGTCAATCATTGCGCCCGTGGCAGAGATGTTGCGAACACGCACTTCGCCTTCCACATCGCCAATCCGCACGAGGGCGGATCGCATCACGGCGGTGCGCTGGCTGCGGCTGGTTTTATACCCGATCACCGTGGCCATACCGCGATCAGTGGCCAGCAGCTTGATCACCTGATCGCCCGGCATCGGGCGGCCATAGACAAAGCCCTGGATATGGCTGCACCCAAGATCGCGGATCAGCTCAATCTCATCCTGCGTTTCGACACCTTCGGCGGTGGTTTCCATGTTCATGGATTTGGCGAGCGTGACGATTGCCTTGATGATCGCGGCATTGCGATTGCCCGCCGTGGCGGCACCGCGCACGAAACTTTGATCAATCTTGATCTTGTCGAACGGCGCGCTGCGTAAATAGCCGAGCGAGGAATAGCCGGTGCCGAAATCATCAAGCGCCAGACGCACGCCAATGCCCTTCAGCGCCTTGAACATCGCCTCCGAAGAGGCGGTTTCATCGAGGAAAACGCCTTCGGTAATCTCCAGTTCAAGCCGCCCCGCCGCGATCCCCGCCTTGGCCAGCGCGTTGGTGACGATGCCAGGAAGCGCAGGATTGGCGAATTGGATCGGCGACACATTGACGCCGATGCGCACATCGCGTGGCCATTTCGCGGCTTCAAGGCAGGCCGTGCGCAATACCCATTCGCCAATCGATTCGATCAGGCCGCAGTCTTCGGCCACGGGGATGAAATCAGCGGGAGAAATGCCGCCACGGGTCGGGTGCTCCCAGCGCAACAGCGCCTCATATCCAACGATGCGCGCGCTTTCTGTGCACACGACGGGTTGATAGACGAGGTGGAACTGGTTCTTGATCAGCGCGTGCCGCAGATCGTCTTCAAGCTGCTTGCGGTTTTGCGCGCCGTGGAGCAATTCTTCGCGGTAGAAGCGGTGGACGCCGCGCCCATCTGCCTTGGCCGCATAGAGCGCCAGATCTGCATTGCGCACCAATGTTTCGGAATCGCCCCCGTCGCGCGGCGCGACCGCCACGCCGATCGAACAGCCAATCGATATGGTGTTGCCATCAATGGTATAGGGTTGCGACAGCGCCGCGATAACCGATCGTGAAATATCCGACAGCGTTTCCACACTGTCTTCACCGGGCAGCACGACCTCGAATTCGTCGCCACCCAGCCGCCCGACCAGCCCCGCATCGCCAATGGTGCGCAACAGCCGCTGCGCCACCTGGATCAGCAGCGCGTCGCCAGTCTGATGCCCCAGCGTATCGTTGACGACCTTAAACCGATCAAGATCAAGCAACAGCAAGGCCGTTGGGCGATAGATGCTGCCGGGCTGGTTCAGCGTTTGATCCAGCGAGACGCGCATCCGCTGGCGATTGGCCAGGCCGGTCAGCCCGTCAAACAGCGCCAATCTGGTAATTTCTGCTTCCGATCGGCGCTTTTCGGTCAGGTCGCTGCCGCTGCCGATAAAGCCGTGGAACTTGCCCTGCGCATCAATCACCGGTCGGCCGGACATGGACCACCAGTTGTCGCTGGTGCCAAATGCCAATGGCCGCACCGGATAATCCGAAAATCCGGTCCGCGACGACAGGTGAAAGCCCAATGTCCGTTCAGTCCCCGGGCTGATATTGTCAATTTTGAAGACGACGTTCAGCAACTGGCCGATCGCCGGTTCATCGGGCGCAGAAACAGCAGCGGCAACCTTGGGTGATAAAGAGGTGATGATACCCTGACGGTCGGTTTGCCAGAACCAACCGGTGCCCTGGGTTTCATATTCATGCACCAGCCGCGCGGCCAGCATGCCCTCTGCATGATTGCGGCCATTATAAACTGCCTGCTCGCTGTCCATCAACGCCAGTCGGCGCGTGGCCATGCCCAGGCAAACGAGGCAACCAGCGGCGATATAGGTGCCGGCACCGGGGCCGGACAGGACAGCCACCATCACCACAATCGAGGCGGCATAGCTGACCAGCGCCGCGCGGATCGGGTGAAGCGCCATCGCTGTCACGCCCATCGCGCCCAGCACGGCAACGAAACACGCAAGCTGCATTCGATCGGGGGCCAGCCCGCTCGATTCCCACAGCAGCCCAGTCAAACCGACCGCCAGCGCGCCGCCATAAAAAACGGCGGCGCGCACCTGACGATGCGGCTGAAATCGCTTCATCGGCGGCACTTTGAGGTGAATGAGCGCAAACAGCCCAATCGCGACGACTGCCGCGCCCTCCATGCCGACGCGTGGAATCAAATCAACCCGTTCGGCGAGGATCAGTGATATCGCCAATGTTGCCACCGCGACAAGCTGCACAATGAAGGCGACCGTCCATGTCAGGCTCAACTGCGCGATGACCGGCGCGAAGTTGATCGCCTCGCTTTCGCTGATGTTGCTGTCCAGGGCCAGTGCCTGCCAAAGCCCGCGCTGCGGCCCCTTGGCGGGTCGTTTTTTGGGTTCACTGGTCCTCATGGCGATCTGGTAGCAGGGTGAGGGTTTACCGCTGGTTATCAAATCGTCGATCCGCCAGCGATGTTGGCGAATTATGTTGGCTTGGCCGCGGGTGCGTGCGCCGATATGAGTGCCCCCACACCATTACCGAAATCGTAATGTCCGGGGGCAAGCATGACCGTGATTATCCGCGAAGCCGATTTGATCGAAACCGTGGCCGATGCGCTGCAGTTCATCAGCTATTACCACCCGATGGACTATATTCGGGCGCTGGGCGTTGCCTATGACGCTGAGCAAAGCCCGGCTGCCAAAGACGCCATCGCGCAGATCCTCACCAATTCACGAATGTGTGCAGAGGGGCATCGGCCGATCTGCCAGGATACCGGCATCGTCACCGTGTTCGTCAAATGGGGGCAGGATTGTCGGCTGGAATCGACGAAATCACTACAAGATGTAATCGATGAGGGCGTTCGCCGCGCCTATCTGAACCCGGAAAACAAGCTGCGCGCATCCATCCTTGCCGACCCTGCCTTCACCCGCCGCAACACCCGGGATAATACGCCCAGCGTTTTGCACGTGGAAATGGTGCCGGGTGCTACCGTCTCCATCGATGTCGCGGCCAAGGGGGGCGGCAGCGAAAACAAAAGCAAGTTCAAGATGATGAATCCCAGCGATTCGATTGTCGATTGGGTGCTGGAAATGCTGCCGCAAATGGGCGCAGGCTGGTGCCCGCCGGGCATGCTGGGCATCGGCATTGGCGGTACGGCAGAAAAGGCGATGCTGCTCGCCAAGGAATCGCTGATGGGGCCAATCGACATGGCGCAGTTGAAGGCGCGCGGGGCGAGCGACGACATCGAAGCGCTTCGGATAGAGATTTACGACAAGGTCAACGCGCTGGGCATTGGCGCGCAGGGGCTGGGCGGGCTGTCGACCATCCTCGATGTGAAGATTTTCGATTGGCCAACCCATGCCGCATCAAAGCCCGTCGCGATGATTCCGAATTGCGCCGCCACCCGCCACGCGCATGTCACGCTCGACGGGTCTGGCCCCGCCTATTTGGAGCCGCCAAAGTTGAGCGATTGGCCCGATGTGAACTGGACGCCCGACAAGGCGGCGATCCGCGTTGATCTCGACACGCTGACGCCCGAAATGGTGCAGGGCTGGAAACAGGGTGACCGGCTGTTGCTCAACGGCAAGATGCTCACCGGGCGCGACGCCGCGCACAAGCGGATCAAGGATATGCTTGATCGGGGAGAGAAGCTGCCGGTCGATTTTGCGGGCCGCGTGATCTATTATGTCGGCCCTGTCGACCCGGTGGGGGACGAGATTGTCGGCCCGGCTGGCCCCACCACCGCGACGCGGATGGATAAATTCACCCGGATGATGCTGGATCAAGGGCTGCTCGCCATGGTCGGCAAGGCAGAGCGCGGCGCGGATGCGACCAAGGCGATTGCGGAGGCCAAGAGCGCCTATCTGATGGCTGTCGGCGGCGCTGCCTATCTGGTGGCGCGCGCAATCAAAGGGTCGCAAGTGGTGGGCTTTGCTGATCTGGGCATGGAGGCGATCTACGAATTCGACGTGCAGGATTTCCCGGTGACCGTTGCGGTCGATTCGTCAGGTGCGAACGTCCATACGCTGGCCCCGCTGGTGTGGAAGGAGCGGATCGCGAAGGAAAAGCTGCTCGAAGGGGCGTGATCGGCGCGGGTGCCCGATATTTTGCCGTCGTGTTTGCGATTGCCTTTGCGCTTGGCACGATCCGGACGATTTGGATTGCGCCAGCAATCGGCGCGACGGCAGCGGTGCTGGTTGAACTGCCGATCATCCTGGTCGTAAGCTTTTTTGTGGCGCGCCACATCATTACTGGCGCGCTGATCGGCTCTCGCGGCGAGGCGCTGGGGGTTGGCGCGGTCGCGTTTGCAATGCTGATGGTGGCTGAGGCGGGACTTGCCGTGCTGGCCTTTGGGCAGCCGGTTGACGTGTGGCTGGCTTATCTGTGGCGCGTGCCCGGCATCATTGGGCTGGCTGGGCAGATCGTGTTCGCGCTGATGCCGTTTCTGGTGTTCCGGCGATATGGTGGCGCGGCCCGGATGCCCCCTGGTTAGCGCCGCCCCGCTATCATCACTTCTTCAACTGCATTAAAGGCTGATCGCGGTCCAACCGGTGCGTCGTCGGCCACGGCGCTGGTAAAAAACGCCACGCCTTTCCCGGTCGCGGGATCAAGCCACAGGCCGGATCGCAGGCCGTAAGCCTCGCCCGCATGGCCGATGCGCGTGCGACCATCGCCAAAGGGGTCGTCGCGGCAGCTGGCTGGTCGACCGGGCAGGGCCAGAATCATCACGCCCAGGCCATAACTGCAGAACAGGCCACGCTCGATATCGCCGTTTTGCCCGTCATAGCGCCACTGCGGCGTCGCCATGATCGCCAGGCTTTGCGGTGACAGAAAACCCGGCACCCGACCCGCCAGGGCCATGCCGAGCCGCGCAAGATCCGTCATTGCGATCCGCATGCCGCCTTGCGGCCCAAAAAATGCGCCATTGCGGGCGAGCGGGTAACGGGTCAGATCGCAGCTGCCACCCTGTGCCGGGCCGCCGGGGCAGGCGGGGCGCTGACCACGGCGATCATCAACCGCGACTTCGCCGGTTGATCGGTAGAGCACCACTGCGCGCTGCACGGCGCGGTCGCTGCATGTTGTCCAGTTGAAGCAGGCGTCCAGCTTGAGCGGGGTGAACACCAGCCGGGCCATCAGCGTGTCGAAACGCTCGCCAGTCGCGCCTTCCATCACCGCCGCTGCGATCCCGAAATTCAGGTTCGAATAGCTGAAATAGTCGCCCGGCGCGCGCGCATCCCATGCACCGGCTTGGGCCAATAACATGGGCAGATCGCCATCAAGCGCCAGCACATAGCCCGCACCGTCGCGCACTCCGGCAGTGTGCGACAGCAATTGCCGCAGCGTAATTGGCGCACCCGGAAAGGCGGGATTGCGCAGCGACCAGCCGAGATAGGTTGAGACATCGCGGTCAAGATCAATCCGGTGCTGCTCCACCAGGCGCATCACCCCCATCGCCACCGCCAGCTTTGAGATGGAGGCGATCCGCACCGGATCCTGCACATGCACGCGGCGATGCGTGGCGCGATCCGCCAGCCCATCAGCGCGAATGGCGGTGATTTTGCCCCGGTCGAAACCAACGCGCGCCTGCGCGACCGGGGGCAGGGGAGCGGTGGGGCTGGTGGCGAGGATCAGGGCGAAAAACATCATTGGTGAATGCTAGGCGCGGCAATGGGCAATCGGCAAGGTTACGGTATCTAAGGCTACGGTATTTGGGGTGTGCCGCTTGCGGAGGCGCATTGGCTATGACACGTGGGCCGCATGTTCATTCGCCTGCTGCGCTTGGCCGGAAAGCTGCTGTTATTCGCCGTTATCGGTGTGTGCCTTGCGCTGAGCATTGTCCCGCATTTTCTGGACGCGATTTATTATCGGGGCCCCGCCAGCGCCCATTTCAATGGCGCGCGGTTCAACAATCCGGACCCTAATGACGACATTCTTGCCGGCCCGCCGCGATCCCCCGGCAGCTATATGGTGCGTTCGCTGACCGGTGCGGGCGCTGATGCCGCGCCGCCCTGGCCCGACCGCGTCCGGGTGACGCCGCACACCATTCCCGCACGCGTGGCGGGCGATGCCATGATCGTCACCTGGGTGGGGCATGCGACGCTGCTGGTGCAGACGCAGGGGCTCAACATCCTGACCGATCCCATCTGGTCGCATGCCGCCGGGCTGTACGGCGTTGGGCCGGGCCGGGTTGCGCCGCCGGGGATCGCGTTTGATCGGTTGCCGCGCATTGACCTGATCCTGGTCAGCCATAATCATTATGACCACATGGACCTCGCCACGCTGAAGCGGCTGTGGGACCGGGACCGGCCGCTGATCGTCTCATCGCTGGGCAATGATTCCGTGATCGGGCAGGCGGGCGTGCCGACGCGCGCGCTCGATTGGGGCGGGCGGTTGAGCGTGCGGCCCGGCATCGATGTGATTGTGACCCGCAATCACCATTGGAGCACGCGCTGGATTACTGACCGCAACCGCGCCCTATGGTCCAGCTTTGTCGTGCGGTTGCCCGGCGGCAACCTGTTTTTCGCCGGCGATACCGGCGCAGGCGACCTGAAATGGGCGGATGAGGCGGCAGGTTATGGCCCTGTGCGGCTGGCGCTGATCCCGATCGGCGCGTTTCGTTTTTTCCCCGGCCAGATGAGCAGCGGCAGTCATATCGGTCCGGTGGATGCCGTGGAAGTGGCGCGCAGGCTGGGGGCATCGCGCGCCATCGGCATCCATTGGGGAACGTTCCGGCTGAGCAGCGAGGGATATTTCACCCCGCCCCGCCTGCTTGCCGCCGCGATGGCCTGCACGGGGCAGGCCGGGCAGTTCGATACGGTGCCGATCGGGCGACCAACGCGGATAGCGCCATATGCGTCTCCGGTTGGGACGAAGCCTGTGCCGCGCACGGCTTTGCTGGCATGTCTTGATACCCCAAGCGTGCGGGCAATGCGCTAAACTATCAGTCGGGACGAGTCGCAGAAATGCGGACACGAAGCACATGCGGGGTGAAGATTGAGATGAGTTTGGCGTGGAAGTAACGGGCATGACATCGGATGGCCTGCGCCATGAGACGACGCTTGACCGGGTCGGGCTGGCGATTGCTGTCGGCGGGCTGATCGGCGGCGGGATTTGTGCGGGCCTGATCGCCATGGGCGCGACGCCGGGGCCGATTGGGCTGGTTGCCGCGTTTGTGCTGGGATCATTGGTCTGCGCGCTGGCCATTACCGCCGTTGCAGCGCCGGTGTGGATTTTCATGCATGTGTCAGGCCGCAGACGCGCTGGCCATGCGGCATTGGTGGGTGGCGCGACGGGCTTTATCGTGTTCGTGTTCGGCCAGACCTATGGCTTTGGCCTGTTTGATGCCCCTGTCAGCGATATTCAGACGCTGTTGTTTCGTTGGGCCAGTGCGGCTGCGACCAGCGTGATCTTGGCAGCAATCGCGGCGGTGATCGGCATCGTTATGTGGCTGATCGCGTACCGATCCGTGCGTTGATCGCGCCTTAATTTGGTGGAATCGAAATTCTCAACATACAGCCCGTCTCCCTGAACTTGTTTCAGGGTCCATCGTGCCACAAATCCAGTTGCCAGTGCGGCGCGGTGGATGCTGAAACAAGTTCAGCATGACGGATAAGAGATGGGATGAATTTCAGTTCGATCCCATTAGCGTCTGATGACTTTACATTGCCCCGTTCGTTCCGAACGAAGTCGAGAAACATGCCATGAGCGCTGCGCGCGGTGTCTCGAGTTCGACCTTAGGGCATCTTGTGTGAAATCTGAATCGTCATTGCGACCCCGGCCCTGAGCCGGGGGAAGCAATCCAGCGGCGATCTCGCGGATAGGCTGGATTGCTTCGCTGCGCTCGTGGGTGACGGCTATTCCTGAATTACGGCACGATGCTTTAGGGCCAGCGCGTCCTGAGCGGCTGGCTTGCCAGCGAGTCGAAGGGGTCGACACGAACGGTTTGGGTGGTGAGTCTATCTAGGCTGTAGACTCATAAAAAGTAGCCCGTCGGCTTTCGCCCCAAACGCAGACATCCGTTCGCCTGACTGCTGACCCTAGTAGCTGCTGCTCTAACCCATCGATTTTCAAATCCGGTCGGGCGATGGTTTTGGTTGACCAGAGAAGCACGCGTTGAAAGCCCAGAACGGATTGGCGTCGTCGAACTTGCAAGCTGGGCGCGTTGAGACCGCCAATCTCGCCATTTCAACGGCGAATACGGATAAAGGTTGATCGGCACCCCCACACTGCCCCCAGCTTCCGCTATGAACGCCCGTCTCATCGGCCGTGCCAAAACGAGCAATCCAGCCATGACAAATCGGCGGTGGCAGCGGCACCGGGGCATTGGCATTGGGCGGATCCCAAGGCACATACTGCTTTGGCCTCAACAACGTCCCTTGCAAGCTGCTCAGGCGTGTCCAAGCAGAAGTTGGCAGGATTGCTGGAGTACTTGCCCCGGTACGGCCGATCAGCTTCAGCGTGATTGTCCCATTTGTCATCCGCTCAATTTCTACGCCCGGAACCGGTAGCATCATGTACGGGTCTGCGAACAACACGCGCTTTACGGTACGTTTATCTGCCGCAAGAGCTTCGATCGGTTGAAACCCCGCATCCACGAATAGCTTCTGTTCAAACCTAATTTGATTTGCCTGGCCTCGAACATACGCAGCGCGCTGTTCCGCTGATCCTCTCGGCGGGTACTGGACCGATTGCGATGTCGCGGGGGAGGCAGCCAGAGCTAAAATGGCGATGTACCTCAACGAAACCTCTTTCAGGATGTATTGCCCATCATCAACTACGACTGCTTAAAGCTTGTCCTCTCCCGAAAGCCGCCTTTCCGCAATCCACCCACACCCCGCCATTCTGCCCTTGTGACGATAGCGGTCGTTTATGGGTTCACGGCCTAACATCACACCGCGCTACATCGTCACGCCGTAACGCCCATCTCCGGGTGGCCCCTTACGCCTTGCCCGGCACAAACTTCAGCGCGGTGCCGTTCATGCAATATCGCTTGCCGGTGGGCGCGGGGCCGTCATCGAACACATGGCCCAAATGCCCGCCGCAGCGCCTGCATTCCACTTCAACCCGTTCAAAACCGAGCAATGTATCGGTTTCGGTGTGGATGGCATTGGGCAGCGGCTGGAAGAAGCTGGGCCAGCCCGTGCCGCTGTCATATTTTGCCTTCGACGAATAAACCGGCAGCGCGCAGCCTGCACAGGTGAATATGCCCGCGCGATGTTCATTCAGATAAGGGCTTTTGAACGGGGTGTCGGTCGCTTCCTGGCGAAGCGTGCGAAATTGCGCGGGCGATAGGCGCTTTTTCCACTCAGCCTCGCTCAGCGTAACTTCAAAACGACGCTTCGCGGCTGAAGCGCCGCCCGATGCGACGACAGCAACGGCGATTGCCGATGTGGCAAGCAAAGTGCGGCGATTCAGGTTCATGTTGCAGCTCCGGTGGTTCAGGCCAAGCTACGCTTAACAGGCCCGAGTGGATGCAGTCCAATTTTCCCTAATCAGGCTGGACCCATCCTGAACGCGCACAGCTTGTTACCGTCGAGATCACGAAAATAGGCACCGTAAAACGCCTGTGGCCCTTCATCGCCGCGCAGGCCGGCAGGGCCCTCACACGTACCGCCGAGTTCAATCGCCTTGGCATGCAGCGCATCAACCTTGTCCCGCGTATCCACCGTCAACGCGATCATGCTGCCATTGCCGACCGTTGCGGCGTTTTTGTCATAGGGCGCAGTCACGGCAAGCCCCGGCTGGTCCCAGCTGGTGCCCCACATGGTGAACCCGCCCAGATCATCGCCAAATTCCATGATTCGCCCCGCGCCGATGCTGCCCAGCAGCGCATCATAAAACCCGCGGGCGGCGGCGATATTGTTCGTGCCCAATGTTGCATAGCCGATCATGGTCTTCCTCCCTCATAGCCGGGCAGCCGCGACTCACGCGGACCCTTGCGTTCTTTTTATGTTCCCGCCCGGCACGGGTCAATCATCGAATTGTGGCCGGGCAGCCAGCCAATGCCCGTATGATTGCACCCCGTGCCCGCGTGCCCCATATGTTCCCGTATGGCCATTCAGATTCGCACCAGCCTCGACGAGCCCGAAACCGGTATCAGCTTTGTGCCGCACCGGCCCGAACGCCCGCCCAAGCTTGAAGGGGGCCGCCCGTTTGTGTTGTCCTCCGATTATCAGCCAGCCGGTGACCAACCTGCTGCGATCAAGGAATTGACCGACGCGGCGCTGGCGGGTGAGCGCGATCAGGTGCTGTTGGGCGTCACGGGCAGCGGCAAAACCTTCACGATGGCCAAGGTGATTGAGGGGCTGCAACGCCCTGCGCTGATCCTGGCGCCGAACAAGATTCTGGCGGCGCAATTATACGGCGAGTTCAAGAGCTTCTTTCCTGAAAACGCCGTCGAATATTTCGTCAGCTACTATGATTATTACCAGCCTGAAGCCTATGTTGCGCGGTCTGACACGTACATCGAGAAAGAATCGTCGGTGAACGAATCGATTGATCGGATGCGCCATTCGGCCACCCGGTCATTGCTGGAGCGCGATGACGTGATCATCGTCGCCTCTGTCAGCTGCCTTTACGGCATCGGCTCTGTCGAGACCTATTCGGCGATGATTTTTGATCTGAAAAAGGGTCAGGTGGTCGATCAGCGCGAGATTGTGCGCAAGCTGGTGGCGCTGCAGTATAAGCGCAATGATGCGGGTTTTTCGCGCGGTAATTTTCGCGTGAAAGGCGACACTTTGGAGATTTTTCCGTCGCACTATGAGGATACGGCCTGGCGCGTGTCGTTTTTTGGCGATGATGTGGAGGAAATTGTCGAATTTGACCCGTTAACGGGCAAAAAAGTCGCGAGCCTGGATTATGTCCGCGTGTTCGCCAATTCGCATTACGTGACGCCCGGCCCTACGCTGAAACAGGCGATGGAGGCGATCAAGTTTGAGCTTTCGGAGCGGCTGAAGGAGCTGGTGAGCGAGGGAAAATTGCTGGAAGCGCAGCGGCTGGAGCAGCGCACCAATTTCGATCTGGAGATGATTGCGGCGACCGGCAGTTGCGCAGGGATTGAGAATTACTCGCGCTTCCTGACCGGGCGGATGCCGGGCGAGCCGCCGCCGACGTTGTTCGAATATCTGCCCGAAAACGCGCTGCTGTTTGTGGATGAAAGCCATGTGACGATTGGCCAGATCAACGGCATGTCGCGCGGCGATCATCGCCGCAAACTGACGCTGGCCGAATATGGATTCCGCCTGCCCAGCGCGATCGACAACCGGCCGCTTCGCTTCAATGAATGGGAGGCGATGCGCCCGCAGACGACCTATGTCTCGGCCACGCCCGGCAGTTGGGAAATGGAGCAGACGGGCGGCGTGTTTGCCGAACAGGTGATCCGCCCGACCGGGCTGATCGATCCGCCGATTGAGATCAAGCCGGTTGAAGATCAGGTGCAGGACCTGATCAACGAAGCGCGCAAAACCGCCGAGATGGGATATCGCACGCTGGTGACCACGCTCACCAAGCGGATGGCGGAGGATTTGACCGAGTTCATGCATGAGGCCGGGCTGAAAGTGCGGTACATGCATTCAGACGTTGAGACGCTGGAACGCATTGAGCTGATCCGTGATTTGCGGCTGGGGGTGTATGACGTGCTGGTCGGCATCAACCTGCTGCGCGAGGGGCTGGATATCCCCGAATGCGGGCTGGTGGGGATTTTGGATGCCGACAAGGAAGGGTTTTTGCGCAGCGAAACGTCGCTGATCCAGACGATTGGCCGCGCCGCCCGCAACGTTGACGGGCGCGTGATTTTATACGCGGACCGGATCACGGGTTCGATGGAACGCGCGATGAACGAAACCGGGCGGCGGCGCGAGAAGCAGCTGGCGTATAATGCGCTCCACGGCATTACGCCCACCACGATCCGTCGCAACATTGGCGACATCATCCAGGACGTGGCGAGCCGCGACCAAGTGACGGTGGAGATTGATGAGGACCGCCCGCACATGGTCGGCCACAATCTGCGCGCGTATATCGAAGAGCTCGAGAAAAAGATGCGCGCGGCGGCGGCGGACCTGGAGTTCGAGGAAGCCGGGCGGCTACGCGACGAAATTCGGTCGCTGGAGGCGGAGGAGCTGGGGCTACCGGTCGATGAACGCAAAGCGCCGATGATGGGGCGCAGCAACGAGGGCAAGCCGGGGACGCGCAAGACGCGCTATGGGAAGAGCCAGAAGGTGCGTGCCGGGATGGCGGGGAGTTCAAGGAGGGGGCGGTAGTACTATAGTACTATACGCCGTTTTCTCTTGAAAAATGCCCTGCGGGAAGATAGATAAACTCGAGGAGGGCAGTTTATGCAGCAAATCGAGGTCGATTTTGAGGTGTTTAAGGCGCTCACAGCCCTGCGCCGCTTCGAAGCACACACGTATAATCAGGTTGTCCGCGAACTATTAGACCTAGGAGAGCCTCGAGAGCCTGCAATTCCGGACATGGGGAAGCTTGGCAATGCAATCAGCAACGTTCTTTCGGGCGGCTTCGTAACAAAAGGAGTGTTCCTACCAAACGGAACAAATCTTCGCGCCATTTACAAGGGCGTAGCTTACATGGCGTCGATCGTAGATGGCCAGTGGATCGACATGGAGGGCATCGCCCGAACCAGTCCATCTGCTGCTGCCGCAGCGATCACTAGAACAAATGTAAACGGATGGCGATTTTGGCAGGTCAAGCGTCCTTCGGATAGTGACTGGAAGGACCTTGACGCGCTGCCAAGGGACGGGCGGTGATTCGCACGTTTTCCGATCCGGAAACGGAACGCATTTGGAACCGCGAGCGCAGCCGCAAGCTGCCACCCGATATCCAGCAACGGGCCATGCGAAAGCTGACTCTGCTCGATGCCACGACTACGCTCGACGACCTTGGCAATCTGCGGGGCAATCGCCTTCACGCGCTGAAGGAAGACCGCGCCGGTCAGCACAGCATTTCAATTAACGATCAATGGCGTATATGCTTCGTTTGGAAGGACGGAGACGCATATGACGTCGAGATTACAGACTATCACTAATCCCGACTGGCTCGATAACGAGCATGCCGGGCAGTTGCTGGTAACCGAATTTCTCGAGCCCGAGGCGCTGACGATCGAGCAGCTCGCCGGCGAAATCGAGGTAGCACCGGACCGCATCGCTGCGGTTGTAGCGGGCGAGCGTCCGATCGACGCCGAACTCGATCTGCGTTTTTCGCGTTACTTCGGTCTGTCCGAGGGCTTTTTCCTACGTCTGCAGGATCGGTATGAGATCGTCGAAGCCAAGCGCGCCCTGAACGGTGCGTTAGATCGTATTACGCCCCGCGCTGCGTAGCCGGCAGGCCGAATCGAATGACCCGTCCGAAATACAGTATCAATGTCTTCTGGTCGGCCGATGATGATTGCTGGATCGCCGACATTCCGGACATGAAATGCTGCTCCGCGCACGGCGATACTCCCGTCGAAGCACTGATCGAGGTGCAAATTGCCATGCATGGGTGGCTGAAAGTCGCCCAGGATATGGACATGCCGCTCCCTGAACCGGACTATCAGCCTACGAGTGGCGCAGCCAAGTTCTTAACCTGAGCGATGGCAGCTGTTCGCAAACGACAATTGGGGCGAGCGAAAACAATCGGGTAATCGGACGCTCTTTTGCGCGATCGGCTTGCCCGGAGGTCACTTGAACTGTATTGTCTCATCAATACACATAGGGAGAGTTGGCTTGCGGTTTCGGGCGATCATGATGCTGAGTGCGTTCGCACTTGCGACCCCAGTCATCGCCAAAGACGGGCCACATGCCGGAATCCCCGCTGCCGTCACCGCCCCCGGTCGCCCGGCCGAGCAAATCAAGCTCGATGCGTCACGCAAGCCTGCGGAGATCCTCGCCTTTGCCGGGCTGAAGCGCGGCATGAAGGTGGCGGATATCATGGCGGGTGCTGGCTATTATACCGAGATTATGGCGCGCATTGTGGGGCCAAAGGGGCGCGTGACCGCTTATGAACCCGCGCAGTTCATGCCCAATGATGACCAGGGCAAGGCGATCTGGACATCGCTCATCGCGCGCAGCCCCAATGTGACGCAGACGGCCTATATATTTGAAGCCTTTGCCGCCCCCGCCAGCAGCATTGATTTTACCATGCTGCATCTTTCCTACCACGATCTGTATTGGGAGAGCACACAGTATAAAATCCCGCGCGCTGACCCCGCCGCCTTTGTCGCGGCGCTGTACAAGGCGACCAAGCCGGGCGGTATTGTGGCGGTGATTGACCATGTCGGCCCGGGCGGGGATACGCGCGCGGTGGTGGAAAAACTGCACCGGATTGATCCGGCGGTGGCGAAGGCTGATTTCGTAAAGGCCGGCTTTGTGCTGGACGGTGAAAGCGATGTGCTGAAGGTCGCCGCTGACGATCACACCAAATTGGTGTTCGATCCCAGCGTGCGCGGCAATACGGATCGGTTCGCGTTTCGGTTTAAAAAGCCGAAACGGTGATGCGCGCAGCGTCATTGGCGGGATTATTATGGGCGTTTAGTGTTGCCACGCCTGCGCGCGCGCAGGATGCGCAGCAGCGGATTGAATGGAACCGCCCGTTCGCGCCGTTCCGGGTTGTCGGCAATGTCTATTATGTCGGAACCGAGGGGCTTAGCGCTTTTCTGATCACCGGCCCGCGCGGGCATGTGTTGATTGACGGCGGCTTGCCTGAAAGCGCGCCGATTATCGCTGCAAACATCCGCACGCTGGGCTTTGCGCTGCGTGATGTGCGCTATCTGCTGCTCAACCACAGCCATTTCGATCATGCGGGCGGGCTGGCCGCGCTGAAGCGACTGACAGGGGCGCAGATTGTCGCCACGGCTGGCGAGGCGGCTGATCTGGCGGCGGGCAAAACCGTGGGGCGACCCACGCTTGCGGGGTTTCCGAAGGTACGGGCTGACCGGATCATCGTGGATGGCGCGCGGGTGCGCGTGGGGCCGGTGGTGCTTGCCGCGATCCTATCGCCCGGCCATACGCGCGGCGGCGTCAGCTGGACGACCGTTGCAACGGGCAAGCGCGTGATCTTTGCGACCAGCCTGACGGTGGCGGGGCAGCCCTTGGTTGGCGACCCGGTCTACCCACAGGCGGCAGCCGATTTTACCGCCACCTTTCGCCGCCTGCGCGCGATCAAGGCCGATGTGTTCCTGAATTTCCATCCCGATTTCTTCGACATGGCGAAAAAGCGCGCCGCGCAACTGGCGGGCAAGGCGGATGCGTTTGTCGATCCGGGGGAACTCACCCGTCAGGTCGATCGCGCCGAGATTGCCTTTACCCAAGAGCTGAGCGCGCAACACCAGCAGCGCAAATCGCCTGATCGTTAGGCCGCGCGCTGCTCGCCAGCGATGTTGGCGACAAAGGCGCCCGCAACGGCCTCCATGTCCGCCAACCTGCCGTCCACCGTTGATACGCGCACTTGCAACCCGTCCAGCTCGCGCGTGACGGTTTCGGTATCTTCGCGGATGGCGGCAATGGTGTTTGACATCATATCGGCGGTCAGCGCGGTTTCATCGACCGCAGCGGTAATGGCAGAGACGGTTCTGGCCTGTTCATTCATCGATTGGCGGATGCGCGTGGCGCTTTGCGCAACCGTGGCCACGGTCGATTGGACCAGGACATTGGTATCCACAGATGAGCGGGTGGCGGCCTGAATCGCGGCGATCTTGGCGGCGATATCGTCGGTCGCGCGCGCGGTTTGGGTGGCAAGGCTCTTCACTTCCTGGGCGACAACGGCAAAGCCGCGCCCCGCATCGCCCGCCCGGGCGGCCTCGATCGTCGCATTCAGCGCGAGCAAATTGGTTTGCCCGGCAATGTTGCGGATGAGCCCTAAAATCGATTCGATCGATTTCGCGTGATCAGACAGGGTGCGCGACATGCCGACGGCAGCCTCTGCTTCCAGGCTGGCGTGATGGGCGATATCGGCAGCGGCATCCACCTCGATGCGGGTGTCGTCAATTGCACGGATCAGGGAACCGGCGATGCGCGCAGCCTCACGCATTGCAATCGCGGACTGATCAGCGGCGATCGCAACTTCGGATGTTTTTTCCAGCGTGCTGCGGGCACTTGTCAGCGTCTGCAGACTATGCGTGCGCAACACCGCGGTATCGGCCACCGATTCACCCAGCAGCCCGCCAATATCCGCCAGGTAGGAATCGCCCTGCTCGGCAAGTTCCTTGGCGGTGCGGGCGCTGTGCAGGATGCCGATCTGGGTTTTGGTGATATCAATGTCGATGCACAGCAGGCGCTGAATGGTATCGACGGCCAATGCCACAAATTCCCGGTCATCAGCAAAATGCTGGCTGATCGCGGCGTTTACCTTGGTCCCCCAATCCATCAGCCCGCGGTGCGCCCAGGGCAGTGACAAGTTCAACCCGACCTGTTCGCGCCCCCGCCGCGCCACGAGATCGACCCATTTCTCATCGATCGGCCAGGTGAAGCGTTGTTCGGTTGATTCGAGCACGACGCCAACAAACTGCTCCACATCGCCGGGCGCAATGGCGCTGCGCGGATCGAGGAACACTGCCCGCCAATGCTGGTCGATGATCGGCTTGATAATATGCGCCGCGCGCGCCCAAACAAGGCGCAGTGATTCCTGCAGCCGGCCCCCTTCATTGTACAACTGCACCCGCAAGCGGACTTCTTCTGCGCTCAGCCTTTTGCTGATTTTGCGTTCGATCATGGCTTCCCCCTCCCGATCCGAACTCATTTGAGACGTTGGGGCACCGTAACGAAAACCAGTTAATGATCGTTAAACCATCATCCGGGCTCAATCATCTGCGATCAAGCTCGTCTTCTTGGTGTCGGGCAGCAGCAAAAACCCGATTGCTGCCATGCCGATCACCGCGGTGACGTACCAGTAAAACCATGATTCAAGGTGCAGATCCTTGAACTTCAACGCGACATATTCTGCCGTCCCGCCAAAGATCGTGTTGCCCAGCGCATAAGGCAGGGCCACGCCCAGTGTGCGCAGGTGCGCGGGGAACAGCTCTGCTTTTATCAGGCCGCTGATTGATGTGTAGGCGCTGAGCAGCATCAGCGGCACCAGGATGATCGCAAACGCCGTCACCGCATCGCTCGTCGCCGCCAGCGCGCTGAACACCGGCACCGATACGATCATGCCGCCAAAGCCGAACAGCAACAGCATCGGTTTCCGCCCGAACTTGTCAGAGAGGTGCCCGAACAGCGGCTGGCTGAGCATGAACACCACCAGCGCCATGGTCATAATCTCAGTCGCGGCCTGGCGCGGAAAGCCTGATGTGTTGACCAGGAATTTCTGCAGATAGGTGGTGTAGGCGTAAAAAGCGCAACTGCCGCCCCCGCTGATCGCCGCCACGATCAGAAATTCGCGCGGGTGCGCCCGCCACAGGCTTAGCGCGGTTGATTTGGGGCGATCCTTGGCGAGGTTTTCAAACGTTGCCGTTTCCGCCAGTCGCCGGCGCAGCAGGTACACCAGCAGCGCCAGCGCCGCGCCCAGCGCAAAGGCGATCCGCCAGCCCCAGCTTTCCATTGCCGATTCATCCAGCAGCGCGACGAGGATCAACGTGACGCCCGATGCCAGCAATTGCCCGCCAATCAAGGTGAAATACTGGAAACTCGCCCAGAATCCGCGCCGCTCGCGTGTCGCCATTTCGGACAAATAAGTGGCACTCGCGCCATATTCTCCGCCTACCGACAGACCTTGCAGCATGCGCGCGAGGATAAGCAGGGTGGGGGCCATGATGCCGGCCTGCGCATAGGTGGGGGCAACCGCGATCATCAGCGATCCGGCGCACATCAGCCCCACCGACACCGCCAGCCCGGCCTTGCGGCCATGTTTGTCGGCATAACTGCCCATCACCCACGCGCCGATGGGCCGCATGAGAAAGCCGACCGCGAAAATGGCCGCTGCGCTCAGCAATTGCGCGGTTTGGTCGCTTTTCGGGAAGAAACTGGGCGCGAAATAGATCGTCAGCACCGAATAAGCGTACCAATCATACCATTCGACCAGATTCCCCGCCGATCCGCCGATAATCGCCTTGATCCGTTTGCCGTTCATTGTGCCTCCGCCAAGGGGTACCTTGCCCAACCATGGGACGAAGGGAAGCGCTTTATCGATTAAGGGGTGTGATGCGCGGTTGAGCGGGTGGGCAGCATCGCCCATAGGTAAGCCATGCGGTTCGTGATGATTCTTGCCCTTTTTGGCACTGTTAGCGTTGCAGCCAGCGCCGTACCGGGGCTTGGCGGCGCAATCGCGATGCAAGTGCCGCTGTACACACCAGCGCCGCCACGCGCCCCAGCACCACAATCCCCAGCGCTGCAAACGGAGCCGACCGTTCCCGCGGCGCGGCCTGGGCCAGCGCCGTTTTCTCCCCAAGCCCGTGCCCTGCTGGAGGCGCAGAATCCGGTTCGAAATTCAGCTCCAACTCCCGTTCAGACTCCCGCCCAGGTCCAGACGCTGG
>JAKFUX010000012.1:0-34569 GCA_021732465.1 Sphingomonas sp. | reverse complement strand
GCGCCGTTCGGGTGGGCCTTCGCTGCTGCCCAACAGCAAATCAGCCGCCGCGTGGGCCATATCCCGCGTTGGCTGGCGGATGGTGGTGAGGGGGGGCCATACATAGCGGGCGAGCGCGGTATCGTCGAAACCCGCCACGGATAGCGCGCCGGGCACTTGCAGCCCCAGCCGGTGCGCGACCGTCAGCACGCCGGCGGCCATATCGTCGCTCGCCGCGAAAATCGCGGTGGGGGCGTTGGGCAGGGCCAGCAATATTTCTGCCTCGCGCGCGCCCGACGCGAAATCATAATTGCCGCTGCGGATCAGGGCGTCGTCAATGGCCAGGCCCGCATCCAGCAGCGCGTCGCGATAGCCGTCCGTCCGCTGGGCGCTGGTCGCAAAGCCGGGGTCACCTGCGATAAAGCCGATCCGTTTGTGGCCCAGCGCCAGCAAATGCCGCGTCATGGTGGCGGCGGCGGCGCGATTATCGATAAAGGTCGATGGCGACACATCAAACTGCGATCCCGGAGACACCCGCACAAACCGCACGCCGCGCCGTGCCAGCAGCTCCAGCACCGCTGGATGATCGGTAACGGGCGGGGTCAGGATCAGGCCGTCGATCTGCGTTGCCTCCACCAGGCTTTCAATCTCATCCAGCAGCCGGTCTGATCCGCGATCATAGGGTTGGGCAATCATCCGCACCCCTGCCGCCTCACACCTGTCCCTGATTCCCGATTGCATTTCATAGACATAATAGGGTGACGGATTGTCGCAGATCAGCGCAATCTGGAACGATCGCCGCCCGGCGAGCGACCGCGCCGCCACATTGGGGCGAAAGTTCAACCGCGCCACCACTTCGGCGACGTGCGCACGCGTTTTGGCACCGACATATTTTTCGTTGTTCAGCACGCGCGATACGGTTTTAATCGAAACGCCTGCCTCGCGGGACACATCCTTGATCGTGACGCGCACTTGCCCCCCATCTGTCTGGTGTTCCGCGATCTTCGTGGACCTGCTAGGCGATGTGCATGAGCCACGCGGCCCCGTCTAGTCTGGCACCCCGCCCGGCGTCCAACAGGTGGACGGGCAAGCACTTGCGGGCACTGTCCTATTTCTATAACACAGTCGCTGGCCCATCGATGGGCCATCTGGATGATCGCGATGCCCATAGGCCCTTTTGATCGCACGCCGCAGGGGCGTTGGCCGCGTGGCAGCGAGCCCCCGCTCGACCTGACCGATGGCATGCCGCCCCCGGGCGCCGCGCATGATCGCTATCGCCGCGCCCCCCACGCCGACCCGGAAATCGACTCCGAAACCGATGATGCCGAATGGGATGACGCGGATTGGGATGAGGAATGGGATGACGACGATGCCGGCGACGGCAGCGACCCCCCTGGCAAGCGTGCCTATTCTACCAACCTGCCCGTTGCCTATCGCCCCGGCCGGTGGCGCTGGGGCATTCGTGCGGTGGCGGCGGGCTTTGTGCTGTTTGTGCTGGCGGTCGGCTGGTTGGCGCTGACGGCACCGCTGTCAAAATCGCTCCAGCCGCCTACGCCGCCCAGCATTACGTTGCTCGCATCAAACGGTGCGCCCATTGCGCGGCGCGGCGCGACCATTGGCGCGCCAGTTAATGCCGAAACGCTGCCAGAACACGTCACAAATGCGTTTATTGCGGTCGAAGACCGTCGTTTTGCGTCGCATTGGGGCATCGATCCGTGGGGAATTACCCGCGCGATGTTCCGCAATGTTGCAGCAGGCGGGTTGCGAGAGGGGGGCAGCACCATCACCCAACAGCTCGCCAAAAACGCCTTCCTCGATTCAGATCGCACCGCAGGCCGCAAGATTCGCGAGGCGATGATTGCGCTGTGGCTGGAGGCCTGGCTGACCAAGAACGAGATTCTGTCGCGCTATCTGTCCAACGTCTATTTTGGCGATAATGCGTACGGCCTTAGCGCGGCGGCGAAGCATTATTTCAGCACCACGCCCGACAAGCTCTCGATTGGCCAGGCAGCAATGCTGGCCGGGCTGGTCAAGGCACCGTCGCGATTGGCGCCGACCGGTAACCTTAGCGGCGCGCGGGCGCGCCAGGCAGTGGTGGTGAGCGCGATGGTGCGCGGCGGCTTCCTGAGTGCTGCCGATGCCGCCGATGTTGGCCCCGCCCGGCTGCGGCCTGACAAGGTAAAACAGCTGCCCGATGGCACCTATTTTGCCGATTGGGTGCTGCCCGCCGCGCGCGACCAGGCCGGCGCGATCAGCACAGAGGCACGGGTGACGACGACGCTCGATGCGCGCCTGCAGAAAATGGCGGAACGCGTCGTGCGCCGCGCCGGGCTGAACAAGGCGCAAGTAGCGATTGTGGCGATGCGGCCCGATGGGCGGATTGTCGCGATGGTCGGCGGCAAATCCTATGCCGACAGCCCGTTCAACCGCGCGACGCAAGCGCGCCGCCAGCCGGGTTCCGCCTTCAAATTGTTCGTTTATCTGGCGGCGCTGCGCAGCGGCATGACGCCAGATTCGCTGGTTGATGATTCGCCCATCACGATTGGCAACTGGAGCCCGAAAAACAGCGATGGCCGCTACAAGGGGATGATCACGCTGCGCCAGGCCTTTGCCCGGTCAAGCAACGTGGCGGCGGCGCGGCTCACGCAAAAAGTGGGCGTGCGCGCCGTCATCAAGGCAGCCCGCGACCTGGGGATTTCCACCGATCTGCCCAATGAGGCGACGATCGCGCTGGGCACCGCCAGCAGCTCATTGCTTGAACTGACGGCGGCCTATGCGGCGATGGCCGCCAATGGCTATCCTGTACGCCCGCACGGGCTGAGCGAGCCGACCGAGAAAAGCTGGCTTGACGCGCTGGGGGATCGATCACGCTCGCTGGGCGGGCGCATTCGCGAGGATATGCGCGATCTGCTGCGCGCGTCGATCACCAGCGGCACGGGGCGTCAGGCTGCGCTGTCGGTTGATGCCTATGGCAAAACCGGCACCAGCCAGGATAATCGCGACGCGCTGTTCATGGGTTTTGCCGAAGATCTGGTCGTTGGCGTGTGGGTGGGTAATGACGATAACTCGCCCAATCCGGGGCTGTCGGGCGGGGGCATACCAGCGCGAATCTGGCGCGACTTTATGCAAAGCGCGCTTGGCCTCGACGCGATTGTTGAGCCCGCTGTTGAAGATATCTTCGCGAGCGAGGGCGATAACGGCTTTGATCCGCTAATCGATCTGAGCGGCATTGATGCTGGTGGTGCGGGCGTTGACGGCAATGTCAGCGGCTTTGGGCTGAACCTGCGCTTTGGCCGCGATGGGAGCATCGCGATCGATCGGCAGACACCACGGGCAGACCGTGATCGTCCCCCGCCGGATGATGATCCCCCGCCGCCACCTGACGAAGAAGGCTAATAGCGCCAGCTAGCGGTTGACGGCAGGTGCCGGGTGTCGGCAAGGCAGGCCATGCGCTTTTTTTCAGATAATGCAGCCCCGGCGTGCCCGCAGGTAATGGCCGCGCTGGCCGACGCCAATGTTTTGGACACCGCCTATGACGGCGATGGCTGGAGCAAGGCGCTTGATGCGCGCGTATCGGCGCTGTTTGAGGCGCCGGTGCGCGCCTTCTGGTTGCCCTCGGGCACGGCTGCCAATTGTTTGGCGCTGGCGGCGATGTGCCCGCCTTATGGCGGCATCATTTGCCACCGCGACGCGCATATCCAGAATGACGAATGCGGCGCGCCTGAATTCTACACCCACGGCGCCAAGCTGCTGATCGCAGAAGGGGACGGCGCCAAGCTGACCCCGGCGAGCATCACCGCGCTGATCGATCTGATTCCCAACGATGTTCACCGCACGCAACCGCACGCCATCTCCATCACCAACGCAACCGAATATGGCCTGGTGTATTCCCCCGCCGATGTGGCGGCGATTGGTGATCTGGCGCGCGCCAAGGGGCTGCGGCTGCATATGGACGGCGCACGCTTTGCCAATGCGGTGGCGCATCTGGGGTGCAGCCCGGCTGATCTTACCTGGCGCGCCGGGGTGGATGCGCTCAGCTTTGGGTTCATCAAGAACGGCGGCATGACGGCAGAACTGCTGGTGTTTTTCGATGCTGCGCTGGCGGAGGGCACGCCGCAACGCCGCAAGCGCGCGGGGATGCTGCTGTCCAAGGGGCGCTATCTCGCCGCGCAAATCCTGGCGATGATGGAGGGTGATCTGTGGCTTACCAATGCCCGCTGCGCCAACGCCGCGGCTGCGTTGCTGGCCAAGGCGGCGGGCGCGCGGCTGATCCACCCGGTTGAGGCGAATGAGGTTTTCTTGCGCGTCACGCCGCAAGAGGCCGCAGCTTTGCGTGCCAAGGGCTTTGATTTCTATGATTGGGGGCCGGGTGAGGCCCGGCTGGTGACGTCTTGGAACCATCAGGCTGGCGATATCGGCCCGCTCGCCGAAGCGATTGCGGCACTTTGAGCGATCAACCCGCAATGCCGTCCAACCGGATGACCGTGTTGTTGCCGTTTGCCATCGTCACGCTGATCTGGGGATCAACCTGGATTGTGATCCGCGATCAGCTCGGCACGGTGCCGCCGAGCTGGTCTGTCACCTATCGCTTCCTGATCGCCGGGCTGACGATGCTGGCCTATGCCAGGTATCGCGGCGACCGGATTGTGCTTGATGCGCGCGGCTGGGCCTTTGCCGCTGCGCTGGCAGTGCTGCAATTCTGCCTGAACTTCAATTTCGTGTACCGCGCCGAAGAACATATCACGTCGGGGCTGGTCGCGGTGGTGTTTGCATTGCTGCTGGTGCCCAACGCCATTTTGGGACGCATTTTCCTGGGCCAGCAGCTGGGGCCGCGCTTGCTGGTGGGATCAGCGGTGGCGATGGCGGGGGTGGCGTTGCTGTTTGTGCATCAGGCGCGCGTTGACCCCAATGGCCCGGCGGAATCGCTGATCGGGATCGGCATTACGATGCTGGGCGTGCTGGCTGCATCAACCGCCAACGTCCTGCAGGGCACGCAAACAGCTAAGCGTTACCCGATGGTGCCAATGCTGGGGGTTGCGATGTTGATTGGCGCTGCGGTGGACGCCTCCATCGCCTGGTCGCTCACCGGCCCCCCCGTGATTGAGCTGCGGCTGAGCTATCTGTTCGGGCTCGCCTATCTGGGCGTGGTTGCGTCGGCAGTGGCGTTCACGCTGTATTTCGGGGTGCTGCGGATTATCGGCACCGCCAAGGCGGCCTATTCCAGCGTGATCGTGCCCGTCATCGCCATGCTGTTATCCACGCTGTTCGAGGGCTATCGCTGGTCGCCACTGCCCGCTGCTGGCGCGGCGCTGGCCATGATCGGGCTGGTCATCGCCCTAAGCGGAAACAAGGCCCCCAGCGCAAGCAAGCCCGCGCGATAATCGGGGAAGGCGGGGCTCCAGCCGAGCACGCGTTTGGCCTTGCCATTCGCGACCCGGCGGTTCTCGGCATAAAAGCCGCGCGCCATGGGCGATAATCCTGCTTCATCCATCGTCACGAGCGGCAAGCGCGGCAATCCGGCGACGGCGCAGGCAAAATCAATCACTTCATTCTGGCTGCACGGGTGATCATCGGCCAGGTTATAGGCCCCCGCCGGCCCGTCCAGCCCGGCGATGACCCCGCTGGCGATATCATCGACATGCACCCGGCTGAACACTTGATCGGGCAGGTCGATCCGGTGAGCGCGGCCTTCGATCACCCGGTCGATTGCTGATCTGCCGGGTCCATAAATGCCAGGCAGCCGAAACACATGGCCCCCGCGTGCCAGCCAGGCGGCGTCCGCCTCTGCCCGCGCGCTTCGCCTGCCAGTGCCGGTCGGGCTGGTCTCGTCGACCCAGGCGCCCTGCGCATCGCCGTACACGCCGGTTGAGGAGAGATATCCTGTCCACCGTCCGGTCAGCCGATCACCATAGCGGGCAAGCACGGGATCGCCGCTTGGCTCTGGCGGGGTGGACACCAGGATATGGGTGGCGCTCGCAATCGCTGCGTCAACTGCCGCTTCATCTGTGAACGCAATCGTGCCGGGCCTGCCGGTACGGCTGGTGCCCGTAACCTGCCAGCCCGCAGCGCGCAGCCGATTAGCCATCCGCCCGGCGCTATATCCCAACCCAAAGATCAACATCCGCTTCATGAAATGGCATGCTTTCGTGATCGTTGCTGTTATCGTCCAAAAAATCCAACCCTTGGCCGATGCCGGTGTACGATTTAGGTGGCACACCGCGACGCCCAACCCTATCTGGCCCCTATGCTTGATGTAAACACTGCCCTCGCCCATCCTCAGGTCACTCGCCGCGATGCGTATCGCCCGCCAGAATGGCTGGTGCCCGAAATTGCGCTTGTTTTTGATCTTGATGCAGCGGCGACGCGGGTGCGCGCCCGGCTGAACGTCCAGCGCAACGCCGCCGATGCCGGGCCGTTGCGGCTTGATGGGGCGGGGCAGGTGCCGATCACTGTAACGGTAGATGGCACGGTGTGCGCTGACTGGACGCGTGAGGGTGATGTGCTGGTCATCCCGCTATCGGGCGACGCGCATGTGATTGAAACCGAGGTGGAGATCGCACCCGAGCGCAACACCCAGTTGATGGGATTATATGCCAGCAGCGGGCTGCTTTGCACCCAGTGCGAGGCAGAAGGATTTCGCCGTATCACCTATTTTCCTGATCGGCCCGATGTCCTCAGCCGCTATTCAGTGCGGATGACGGCGGAAAAGGCGCGCTACCCGGTGCTGCTCGCCAATGGCGATCCAGTGGGCGCGGGTGATTTGCCCGATGGGCGGCACTGGGCGGAATGGCATGATCCGTTCCCCAAGCCATGTTATCTGTTCGCGCTGGTGGCGGGCGATCTGGTTGCCAATCGCGCAACCTTTACCACCATGAGCGGCCGATCGGTGGCGCTTGGCATCTGGGTGCGCGCCCGTGACCTCGACAAGACCGATCATGCACTCGCAGCACTCCAGACATCAATGAAATGGGACGAGGACGTTTACGGACGGGAATATGATCTCGACGTGTTCAACATCGTCGCGGTCGACGATTTCAATTTCGGTGCGATGGAGAATAAGGGCCTTAACATCTTTAATTCGCGCTATGTTCTGGCCGATCCGGATACCGCGACCGATTATGATTTTGACGGCGTTTCGGCGGTGGTGGCGCATGAATATTTCCACAACTGGTCGGGCAACCGCGTTACGTGCCGCGACTGGTTTCAGTTGAGTTTGAAGGAAGGCTTCACGGTTTACCGCGACCAGAGTTTTTCGGCAGATCAGGGATCAGCGGCGGTGAAGCGGATTGAGGATGTGCGCGGGCTTCGCGCGGCACAATTTCCCGAAGATGCAGGGCCGCTTGCCCATCCGGTACGCCCGGAAAGCTATATCGAGATATCGAACTTCTACACTGCCACCATCTATAACAAGGGTGCAGAGGTGATCCGCATGATGGCCACGATGCTGGGGCCAAAGGCGTTTCGTGCGGGCACCGACCTGTATTTTGATCGACATGACGGCACAGCGGCGACGTGCGAGGATTTTATCACCTGCATGGAGACGGGCGGCGGGATTGATCTGACGCAGTTTCGGCATTGGTACAGCCAGGCCGGCACGCCGCGCGTATCGGCCGCGCTGCGCCATGATGCTGCCGCCGGGCGCGCGGTCCTGTCGCTGGGGCAGCGCGTGCCACCAACGCCGGGCCAGCCCGAAAAACCGGCTATGGTGTTGCCGCTGCGGATCAAGCTATTTGGTGCCGCCACTGGCCGGCCCCTGGGCGAAGAACGGATTGTGCTGCTGACCGAATCTGCGGCGGACATCGTGTTTGACGGGGTTACCGAGGCACCGTTGCTGTCGATCAACCGGCAGTTTTCGGCACCCGTTGTGGTTGAAACCGACCGTTCTGCCAGCGATCTGGCGCTATTGTCGGCATGCGATGATGATCCCTTCGCCCGTTATGAGGCGATGCAGCAATTGATGCTCGACACGATCATTGCCAGCGTGGCGCAGGGAAGGGCCGATCACGCGCCGGTGATTGCGGCGATTGCGCGGACGCTTGATGACCCAGCACTCGACCCCGCGTTTCTGGCTGAAGCGGTGCTGTTACCGTCTGACAGTTTCATTGGCGATCAGCTCCCCATCGTCGATCCAGAAGCGATTTTTCGCGCGCGTGATGCCCTGCGCCGCGATATCGGGCGCGCGCTGGAGGATAAATGGCGCGCGGCCTATGATCGGGGTGGGCAGACCGGTGGCTTTGAATACACGCCGGTTGCCAAGGGACTGCGTCGTCTGAAATCGGTCGCACTCGGCTATATTGCCGCTAGTGGCGCAGGCGATGCCCAGCAGATCGCGTTTGATCAGTTCGAAGCAGCCGACAATATGACCGACCGGCAGGGCGCGTTGATGACGCTCGTCAACGGCCAGTCAAACACCCGTGTGGCAGCGCTCGATATCTTTTATAATCGTTACTCGGATAATCCGCTGGTGCTTGATAAATGGTTTTCGACACAGGCGCTGTCGAGCCGGGAAGATACGCCTGATTGCGTGTTCGATCTTGCGCATCACCGCGATTTCACGCTCGCCAACCCTAATCGCGCGCGGGCATTGGTGGGGGCGTTCAGCGTCAACCAGCGCGCATTCCACGCAGCAGACGGGCGTGGTTACCGGTTTGTCGCTGATCAGTTGATTGCGCTCGATAAGCTGAACCCGCAAACGGCGGCAAAGCTGGTGCCGCCACTGGGCCGCTGGAAACGCTTCAACCCCGAACGTGCGGCATTGATGCGGGCCGAGCTCGAACGGATCCTGGCGGTGCCCGGTGTGTCCCGCGACATGATCGAACAGGCATCGCGCAGCCTTGACGCGTAAGCGCGGGTCTGGGTAGAAATTTACCCATGGCTACGCACTTCGAAGTTCGGATATTCACCAACCGGATGATTGTCCGCAATGTTGCCACGGGCCAGTCAATCGCCCGCGCAGCGACGCGCCCCTTTTCGTCACCCCGGCTGTTGATCGGTGATCTGGATGCAGCAGAACAGCTGCTGGGGGAAATCCTGAAGGAAATGGACGGCTGGCGACGCTTGTTTCGCGCCGCGCCGAACGCGAGTTTTCATCCCATGGAGCAATGCGATGGCGGGCTTTGTCCGGTGGAGGTGCAAACGCTGTGTGACCTCGGCGTCCGCATCGGGTTTACCAAACTCGACATCGTTTAGCAGGCTGATGCCTTTGGGTTGACCCGTTCGTTTCGAGCGACGTCGAGATACATGCCACGCGCGCTGCACGGAATGTCTGGACTTCGGCCCCAGGGCCGAAGCTCGTCCTGAGCGGCTGGCTTGCCAGTCACTCGAAGGGCCCGACACGAACGGTTTGGCCGGTGAGTCAATCCAAATTCATCCCGCTCTTGGCCATCTGACGCTATCCGGCCATCAGCTGGTGGACAAATGCCAGCGCGCCGATCAGCATTGCCAGAATTGCGAAAACGAGCAGGAAGATGATGGCAAGCGGCAACAATGTCCCAAGATTGTTATCGAGCCGCCAAACCAGCAAGAGCAATGCAACGACCACCACCAGGGTGGAAATTGGCGCACCCACCAGCCAATGCACGCCGACCGCCAACATCATAATGCTGACCAGGCCGGTCGCAGCGAGGGCCAATCGATTGCCGGGGGGCTTTGCCATCAGGACAGATAATCGCAGTGGGCATCGATTCAATCAAGCGGCGCTGATCGGGACAAAAAGGCCAATCAGAACAATCGTCCGCCGTTGGGCACAGCGGTGTTCGGGCGCATCAGCACCACCTTTCCCGCTGCGTCTGGGAAACCCAGCGTCAGCACTTCGGACATGAACTTGCCAATCTGGCGCGGCGGAAAATTGACGACGGCGGCCACTTGCGTGCCGGGCAGATCATCAATCGCGTAATGTTCGGTGATCTGGGCGGCGCTTTTGCGGGTGCCAATGACGGGCCCGAAATCGATAACGAGTTGATACGCCGGCTTTCGCGCCTCCGGAAAAGGCGCGGCTGACACGATGGTGCCGACGCGGATGTCGACCTTCAAAAAATCATCAAAGCCGATCGGTTCACCTGGAAGCGCCGCCGGATCATGATTGGCGTGCATCAGAAATCAAAATCAACGTCATCATAATGGGCGGGCGGGGCGATGCCCTCCATCCGCTCTGACAGCAGCGGGCGAAAACTCGGGCGACTTTTCAACCCGCGATACCAGCGTGCGGTCTGTTCATGCCCCTTCCAGTCGATGCCGCCCAGATAATCAGCGACGGAAATCTGCGCCGCCGCCGCCAGATCGGCCAGCCCCATCGTCGCGCCGCCCAGCCAGGTGCGGTGATCGAGCAGGAAATCGGTGTAATCAAGATGGCCAACCGCCGCCTTCATCGCCTCCCGCAGCATCCGGGCATCGGGCGCGGCGCGGTGGACGATCCGTTTTTCCATCCGTTCAAGCAGCAACGGCGCGGTGATATCGCGGTAGAACTGCGTATCGAACCACGCGACCAAGCGCCGCGTTTCGGCGCGGTTGGTGGCCGTTCCGGCAATCATGGCTGCCTTATCGACCGTTTCTTCCATATATTCGCAGATCGCCATCGAATCGATCAGCACGATCGACCGGTTCGGCTCCACCATCACCGGGGTTTGCCCGGCGGGGTTCATGTCCAGAAATTCGTCCCGCCGCACCCAGGGCGATTCGCGCACCAGATCATAGCCCACGCCCTTTTCACCGAGCAGCAGGCGCACCTTGCGCGAAAACGGGCAGAGCGGGAATTGATAGAGTTGCCACATGCGGGTGACTCTTAGCGACCCTGCCCGCTTCGTAAAGCGCCGCTATTCGGCAGCGACCATTTCGAGGCTGTCGTTGATCGGATAAGCAAGCCGGGTGAGCATTTCCCGGGGCACAATTTGCCAGAAATGGCCGCTGATCCGATCCCAATCGTCAAGCAACGCGCCCGACCATTTGCTATCCGTCGCGTCATGATGCGCGCGGATCAGGGCGAGCAGCACCGATTCCCAGTGGCGCGATACCAGCCGGTTCCAGGTGATGCTTTCGCCATTGGCACGCTGGGGGAATTGACCGTCGGGATCATAGACAAACGCCATGCCCCCGCTCATCCCCGCGCCAAAATTGCCGCCAACCTCACCCAGCACCACAGCGACACCGCCGGTCATATATTCGCAGCCATTGGCCCCACAGCCTTCGACCACCACATTCGCGCCCGAATTGCGCACGGCAAAACGCTCGCCGGCCTGCCCCGCTGCGTAAAGCTGGCCCGATGTGGCACCGTAGAGCACGGTGTTGCCAATGATCGTGTTGTCCTGGCTGACCAGGTTGGAGCTGACCACGGGCCGAACCGCGATTATCCCGCCCGACAGCCCCTTGCCCACATAATCATTGGCGTCGCCAAAGACTTCGATGGTGATGCCCTTGCACAGGAACGCGCCCAAAGATTGCCCGGCGGAACCCCGCAGCCGCACATGGACATGCCCGTCCGCCAGTTTCGACATGCCAAAGGTGCGGGTGATCTCGCTCGACAAGCGCGTGCCGACCGCGCGGTGGGTGTTGCGCACCGAATAAGTGAGCTGCATTTTTTCCCCGCGGGAGAACACCGCCGCTGCATCGCGGATCATCTGCGCATCCAGACTGTCAGGCACTTCGTTGCGCCAGGTTTTCAGGCTGAATCGGCGTTCGTCGTCCGCTGCGTCAACCTTGGCAAGGATCGGGTTCAGGTCGAGATCGTCAAGATGTTCGGCACCGCGACTGACCTGGCGGAGCAGCTCGGTACGCCCAATCACCTCGTCCAGGCTGCGAAAGCCAAGCTTGGCGAGAATATCGCGCACTTCCTCGGCGATGAACGTCATCAGGTTGATCACCTTTTCAGGGGAACCGCCAAATTTCTCGCGCAGCCGCTCATCCTGCGTACACACACCGACCGGGCAGGTGTTCGAATGGCATTGGCGCACCATGATGCACCCCATCGCGACCAGCGAGAGCGTGCCGATACCGAATTCCTCTGCCCCCAAAATGGCCGCGATCACGATATCGCGCCCGGTGCGCAAGCCACCATCGGTGCGCAGCTTGATGCGGTGGCGCAGGCCGTTCAGGGTCAACACCTGATTGACCTCTGACAGTCCCATTTCCCAGGGCGTGCCCGCATATTTGATGCTGGTTTGTGGGGAAGCGCCCGTGCCGCCGACATTGCCCGACACCAGGATGACATCGGCATGCGCCTTTGCCACGCCTGCCGCGACGGTGCCGATGCCTGCCGAACTGACCAGCTTCACGCACACCCGTGCGCGCGGATTGATCTGCTTCAGATCATAGATGAGCTGCGCCAAATCCTCGATCGAATAAATGTCGTGGTGCGGCGGCGGGCTGATCAGCGATACGCCGGGAGTTGCGTGGCGCAACTTCGCGATGAATTCGGTTACCTTGAAGCCGGGCAGTTGGCCGCCCTCACCGGGCTTTGCGCCCTGAGCAACCTTGATCTCTATCTCGTCGCACGCATTCAGATATTCCGCCGTCACGCCAAACCGACCAGATGCGATCTGCTTGATCACCGAATTGGCGTTATCGCCATTGTCATAGGGTGTGTAGCGCGACGGATCTTCGCCGCCCTCGCCCGACACCGCCTTGGCACCGATGCGGTTCATCGCGATGGCCAGCGTTTCATGCGCTTCGGGGCTTAACGCGCCCAGCGACATGCCGGGCGTGACGAAGCGTTTGCGAATTTCGGTTATCGCCTCAACCTGATCAACGGCAATTGCCTCTGCCGGGAAGTTGAACTGGAGCAGATCGCGCAGATATACCGGCGGCAAATCGGCCACCCCGCGGGAGAATTGCAGATAGGTCGAATAACTGTCGGTCGCGACGGCGGTTTGCAGCAGGTGCATCAGCGGTGCCGAATAGGCATGGGTTTCGCTGCCCAGCCGCTGGCGGTAAAATCCGCCGATCGGCAAGGTCGTCACCGGGCTGTCAAACGCGGCATCGTGGCGCAGCATCGCGCTTAGATGGAGTGAGGCATAGCCCTCGCCCGATATCTTGGCGGGCATGCCGGGGAACAGATCATTCACCAGGCTGCGTGACAGGCCGACCGCTTCGAAATTATAGCCGCCGCGATAGCTGGAGATCACCGCGATCCCCATTTTCGACATGATCTTCAAAATGCCTTCATCGATCGCGGTCTGATGCCGCTTCAGACAGTCGGCAAGGCTCAGATCGCCAAACAACCCGCGCGCGTGCCGATCCGCAATTGCCGCTTCGGCCAGATAGGCGTTGACGGTGGTGGCCCCCACGCCGATCAGCACGGCATAATAATGCGTGTCCAGGCATTCGGCGGTGCGGATGTTGACGCTGGCATAGGATCGCAACCCTTTGCGCACCAGGTGGGTGTGCACCGCTGCTGCCGCCAGCACGCCCGCAATCGCCACGCGGCCCGGCCCGACATTTTCGTCGGAGAGGAACAGGTCGCTATGCCCCATCCGCACGGCTTCTTCTGCCTGTTGGCGGATGCGCTGGATGGCGGTGCGCAACGTCTCTGCCCCGCCGCCTGTGTCAAACGTGCAATCAATGTCCGCCGATTGCGCGCCGAAATGCGCCTTTAGCCGATCCCAATTGGCGCAGGTAAGCACCGGCGAATCGAGCACCAGTACCGCGCTTTCGGCCCCGGCGGGATCAAGGATGTTGGCAAGGTTCCCAAAGCGCGTCTTCAAGGTCATCACCTGGCGCTCCCGCAAAGGGTCGATTGGCGGGTTGGTGACCTGGCTGAAATTCTGGCGGAAGAACTGGCTGATCAGGCGTGGCTTGTCGGAGATGACGGCCAGGGGCGTATCATCGCCCATTGATCCGATTGCTTCCTTTGCGCCCTCCACCATCGGCGCCAAAATCAGCTCCATATCCTCCATCGTCTGCCCGGCCGCGATCTGGCGACGGATCAGCTCGGCGCGCGGATAGCTGTGCACCGGTGCGCCCGGCACCACCGGCAGATCGTCGAGTCCGATGAACTTGCCGATCATGCTGGCATAATCGACCTCATTGGCGATCCGGTCCTTTACCGCACGATCGTTCAGCACCAGACCTTCGTCGAGGTCGATGGCGATCATCTGGCCCGGCCCCAGCCGGCCCTTTTCGATAATCGTCGTTTCCGGCACCACGACCATGCCGCTTTCCGAGCCGACGATCAGCAAGCCGTCATCGGTACGGGTATAGCGAAGCGGGCGGAGCGCGTTGCGGTCCATACCGGCAACGGCCCAGCGGCCATCGGTCATCGCGAGGGCGGCGGGTCCATCCCATGGCTCCATCACGCTGGCGAGATATTCGTACATTGCCAGATGCGCAGGCGGCATCCCGGTGTCTGCCTGCCACGCCTCCGGCACCAGCATCAGCTTGGCCGTCGGCGCATCGCGGCCCGACCGGCAAATCGCCTCAAACGTGGCATCCAGCGCGGCCGTATCACTGGCACCTGCCGGAATAACGGGCTTGATGTCCTCCGAATGCTCGCCAAACGCCAGGCTCGCCATCTTGATCTCGTGGCTCAGCATCCAGTTCTTGTTGCCGCGGATCGTGTTGATCTCGCCATTATGCGCCAGGCAGCGAAACGGCTGGGCCAGCCACCATTGCGGGAAAGTGTTGGTCGAATAACGCTGGTGGAAAATCGCCACCCGGCTTTCAAAGCGCAGATCGCGCAAATCGGGATAGAATATTGACAGGCTCTCCGCCAGAAACAGCCCCTTGTAGATGATCGAGCGGCAGCTGAGCGAACAGATGTAAAAGCCCTGGATTTGGGCTGCGATGATCCGCTTTTCGATCCGGCGACGGACCAGGTACAGGTTCTTCTCAAACTCGGCGGCGGTCTGCTGATCGGGCATCGGCCCCGCAATCATGATCTGCTCGATCTCAGGGCGAGTCGCCTGCGCCTTTGGGCCGATAACCGACACATCAACCGGCACCTGCCGCCAGCCATAAATGGTATAGCCTTCTTCGATGATCGCGCTTTCGACGATCGTCCGGCACGCTTCCTGCGCCGACAAATCGGTGCGCGGCAGGAATATCATGCCCACCGCCAGCCGGTTCGGCATGGGCCGGTGGCCTGAAAGCGCCACGGCATCCTCGAAGAAGGCGATTGGCAAATCGACATGTAGCCCCGCGCCGTCGCCCGTCTTGCCATCGGCATCCACAGCACCCCGGTGCCACACCGCCTTCAGCGCATCGATCGCCGATTGGACGACGCGGCGATTGGGTTTGCCGTCAGTCGCCGCGACCAGGCCGACACCGCACGCGTCGGATTCCATATCGGGGCGGTACATGCCGTGTTCGGCAATGCGGGCGCGTTCGGATTGAGTGGTCATATATCGGTTCCGTGGACGGTAGCAGCGATTTGTGCGGTGATCATGCGGCCTGCCTTTGCGCAGCGGCCTTGGCCTTCAGCCATGCGTGCATCCGCTCGCTTACATCGCGGGCATCGCGGATCGCCCAGACGACCAGGCTTGCGCCGCGCACAATGTCGCCAGCGGCAAATACGCCATCGAGATTGGTCATCATCGTTTTGCTGTCGGTTCGGATCGTTCCCCAGCGGGTGACCCCCAGCGTCGGCGCGCCAAACAGCACGGGCAGCGGCTCTGCGTCAAAACCCAGCGCCTTGATCACCAGTGCGGCGGGCAGGGTCATGTCGCTGCCCGGCTCAGCCTCAGGCGAGCGACGCCCGGTGGAATCAGGCGCGCCGAGCCGCATTCGGCTGGTCCGCACGGCATTCACGCTATCACCTGCGTCAAAGCCTTGCGGGGCGGCAAGCCAGACGAACTCGACACCCTCCTCCTCTGCATTGGCAACTTCGCGCTGCGATCCCGGCATGTTAACCCGGTCGCGCCGGTACAGGCATTTGACGGATGCCGCCCCCTGACGAACGGCAGTGCGCACGCAATCCATCGCGGTATCGCCGCCGCCGATCACCACGACATGTTTGCCCGCTGCGTTCAGCGCGCCGCTATCGAACGCCGGCACATCATCGCCAAATCCCTTGCGGTTCGATGCGATCAGATAATCCAGCGCCTCGACAATACCGTCGCTGCCAACGCCGGGTGCTTTGATCTCGCGCGCCTTGTACACGCCCGTCGCGATCAGCACCGCATCATGGCGTGCGCGCAGATCGTCCAGGCTGGCATCACGCCCCACCTCAAAATTCTGCTGAAATATGATCCCGGCAGCGGCCAGCCGATCAATTCGGCGCATCACCACGGGTTTTTCCAGCTTGAAACCGGGAATGCCATAGGTCAGCAGCCCGCCTGCACGGTCATGCCGGTCATAGATTGTCACGTCATACCCCAGCGCGCGCAGATATTCCGCCGTGCTTAACCCCGCCGGGCCGGAGCCGATAATGCCCACTGATTGGCCGCGCGCAGGGCCGGGCACCAGCGGCTCCACCCAGCCATTGTCCCAGGCGGTGTCGGTGATGAACTTTTCCACCGCACCAATGGTGACCGCACCGTGCCCCGAAAATTCGATCACGCAATTACCTTCGCACAACCGGTCTTGCGGGCAGATGCGACCGCAAATCTCGGGCATGGTCGAGGTCGCGTTGCTCAGTTCATACGCCTCGCGCAACCGCCCCTCTGCCGTCAGCCGCAGCCAATCGGGGATGTGGTTGTGCAGCGGGCAATGCACCGCGCAATAGGGAACGCCGCATTGTGAACAGCGCCCCGCCTGCTCCTCGCCTTCGGGGGCGGCATAGCGGCTGGCAATTTCCTGAAAATCCTCGGCACGCAAACCGGGCGAGCGCTTGGTGGGATAGGCCTGGCCCGTCCCGACAAATTGCAGCATTGTTTCACCAGCCATCGCGCATCCCCGATAATCAGGGGTCGATTACGCCAGAGAAACCGCCAAGTCACGCACTTTTGCGCTATTGGGACAGTAATAGTTACCTAATAACCGGGCGATCTGGATGAAGAGTGCAGAATGCACGATAATTTGCGCTCGTGATATGGCCGATCTGGACCTATTTGCTCATCAGCCAGATCAGCGCTGTGCTGCCCGCGACGATTCGGTACCAGGCAAATGGCCCAAACCCATATTTGCTGACGATGCCGACGAACCAGCGCACCACCAGCAACGCCACCACAAACGCCACCACAAAACCAATCGCAATCCCGGTCAACCCAATGCTGTTGGCGGCTTGCAGATCATCATGGTGCCGGATCAATTCCAGCGTTGTTGCGCCCAGCATCGTCGGCACAGCGAGGAAAAAGCTGAATTCCGCTGCCGTCCGTCGATCAACCCCCAGCGACAATGCGCCCATGATCGTCGCCCCCGATCGGCTGACCCCGGGAACCATCGCCAGGCATTGCATCAGGCCAATGCCGATCGCCGTCTTCACCGGCACATCGGCGATTCCTGTCGTGGTGCCCGGCTTGATCAGCCGTTCGATGATCAGGATCGCAACGCCGCCCACAATCAGGGCCACCGCAACAACGATGGGTTGGAGCAACAGCGCCTCGATCTGCTTCAGGAACAGCAACCCCACGACCACAGCGGGAATGAATGCGATCAGCAGATTGCGAACAAACCTTACCGAAACCGGATTAAACTGCACCAATCCGATCAAAACGGCCCAAAAAGTGCGCCAATACAGCACGACTACCGCCAAAATCGACCCAAGTTGGATGACAATGTTGAACAATTGCCAGCGTTGATCATCATAACCCAGCAGCGCCCCAGCCAGAATCAGGTGCCCGGTTGATGACACCGGCAGAAATTCCGTAATCCCCTCAACAATCGCAAGCAGGATGATTGATAACAGATCGGACACGCTTCCCCCTTTGGCGGCGGCCAAGGCAATTGCCCAGCCAAGCGGCCTTCCTAGACCGGTTCAGGCGGTGGCGTCGCTCGAAAAACGTCCCTGGCGACGATACTGGACCAGCCAGCTCGGTGCGACGCTAACCAGCGGGGTCGGCTGAATCCCGAATGCCGCAATCGATTCCGCCGCCGCGCTGACGATGTTATCGCTTTGCAGCATCCGCCATTGATCGCGGGTAATCGGCGCGCCAGGCATGAACCCGAACGACGCAATCATCGACCCAACCGCATCCGGCAGATCGATGATCGCAGGGCTCCTGCCGATCGCCTTGGCAATCCAGCGGACAAGCTCGCCCATTGAAATAACGTCCGGCCCGCCAAGCTCAAACGTCTTGCCGCCAAAGCGCGCCGGATCAGCCAGGCTGGCAACCACGGCGTTGGCAACATCGGTAACATAAATGGGCTGAAACCGGGTGGCGGCGCGCAGCACAGGCACGGCGGGGGCAGCGACGATCAACCCCGCAAAGCGATTGACGAACTGGTCCTCGCGCCCGAACACAATGGAGGGGCGCAAAATGGTCGCGCCGGGAAACGCGGCGCGCACTGCGGACTCGCCTTCACCCTTGGTGCGGCCATAATCCGAAGCCGATTGCGCATCCGCACCAATCGCCGACAGGTGAACGAGTGCAGTCGCCCCGGCAGCCTTTGCCGCTTCTGCTACGTGGCGTGCGCCCTCTGCCTGAAACGCTTTGAAATCACCCTTCAAGATACCGACCAGATTGACCACCGCGTCGCTATTCTGCAGCGCGCGGGCAAGCGATTCGGGCTTCCGCACATCCGCCGCCACAAACTGCGTCTGGCCCAGCGCGCCCAGTGGCCGCAAAAATTCCGCACCGCGCACATCGCGCTGGGCAATACGCACCCTGGCGCCCATCGCCAGCAGTGATTGCGCCACATAGCGACCCAGAAATCCTCCGCCGCCAACCAGCGTTACGAGCTTGTCCTTCATAGCTGCTCCGCCCTTCATATTGTTGATCGTCGTGGCCGGGCCGCTTCTCGCCGCCGGCATTGCGCTCCATGCCGGGGGCGCGGGCAAACGGCAAGGCTGACCGAAAGTCTGTAGCCCGTGATTGACAACCCCGCCCAGCGTCCCCTAGAGCGCCCGACCTACCTGATGTTGAAGTCTCTGGGGCCCAGATGGCGGAATTGGTAGACGCACCAGCTTCAGGTGCTGGCGCTCGCAAGGGCGTGGAGGTTCGAGTCCTCTTCTGGGCACCATTTCTCCTCAAATCACTGTAAACGCTGGTAAATCGTCCTCCAAACGGTCTCCCAAGCGTGTTTGCTACGGTGAATTGCTACGGGAAAGCGATCCAACGTCGCAGAAAACTGCCGCGTTTGGGTCACGTGACTGCTACGGTAACCTGCTACGGTTTTTGCCCAAAGGCGTGCTCCTATGAGGGCATCAGTTCTATTACCCACACCCGTTCGGTTGCCGTTCAACCACTTTCGCACCGGACAGAAAACTGGCGATCACTCCGAACGGACAGTCTCAAGATCGCCATGAGGAGGCTACACGGCGTTATTACTCGCATCGAGATCGAGATTGAGCATAGGCGCGAAATGGCCGGACTGCCGTTGGAGGTTACGTTCCGCCGACCGTTGGAAGACGAATGGGCAGCGCCGTCCCCGACGATGCATAGGCCCATGATCATCGCTGCGAAGGGTTTCGCGATCCGGTACGTAAGGTAGCATAGGGCCCGGCTACGGGGAATGGAATCGGTTTGAGCGCGGACGCGGCCAGAGCAGTGGATAATGTGCCTGACGATGACGCGCTGATGGCGCGGCTCGCCATGCGCGATGCTTCGGTGTTCCGGGTGGTGGTTGATGCGCACGCGATTGCAGTGCGGCGGATCGGCTATCGCATGCTGGGTGACGCGATTGAGGCTGAAGATGTTGCGCAAGAGGCGCTGGCTCGGTTGTGGGAACATGCCGGGCGCTGGCGTAAAGGCGGGCCTGGCATTGGGGCGTGGCTGCACCGGGTAGCGATGAATGCCTGTCTTGATCGGCTGCGCAGGCGTCGGTTTGGCAGCCAGGATGAGGCCCCCGAACAGGTTGATACGGCCCCGCTCGCCGACACGCTGATCGAACGCGACCAGCAGCGCGCGGCAGTGCTTGCGTGTGTTGGGGCACTGGCCGACGCGCAGCGTGCCGCCATTGTGCTGACCTATTACGAAGGATTGTCGAATATCATGGCTGCCGATGCCCTAGAAATGAACATCAAGGCATTTGAATCGCTGCTGTATCGCGCGCGCCGGAGCCTGCATCAATCGCTTTCGCGCGCCGGAATTGACGGCGTTGGTGGCATGGATTCGGGGGCCGCTGCATGAGCAATTCTATCCCCGCCCGCATTCACGCGTTTGATCCGGCTGTGGCGCGCGCGCTTGACCTGTTCGATGTGCCCCCGCCGAACGAGAATTTTTTGGCGCGGATGGCGGCGATCGCCGATGGAGCGCCAATTGCCGCTACCGTGCAGGCAAGCGCATCGCCCTGGCCAGCGCGCGTTCGCGCGGCGCGGGGGTCCTTGGCACGCGCGTCCCTAGCACGGGGCCCCTGGGCACGGCGAACGGTTGTCGGGCTGATTGCCGTTGGGCTGGCGAGCGCCACAGCTGCGGCAGCCGGCATGTTTGAATCAGTAAGGTTCGAAATTCCGGTCATTGCGCGGCTGTTGGCCCCGTCGCCGCCGCCAGTGACGGTCGCTCGCGCTGCTCGGCCTAAGCACCGGGCGGCAATGGGGAAAGCCGCGACAGTTGCGCCGGTATTGCCAGCCGCCGAGGCAACGCCGGTTCCCATCGCCAACCTGACCCGCGACCAGAAGATTGAGCGGCTTCGTGCGCTGCCAATGCCCGTTCGCGCGGCCATTACCGAGCGGATCGTGACGCGCAACCAGCGCCGGCTCGCTGCGCGCGGCATATTTTTGCCCCGCAATGTCATTCGTAACCGGGTTATAGCCCGCACGGGCCAGACCGACTTGCCAACAGGCACGCCATCTGCACAGCGCGCGCAATTGCGGGCCGCGCTGATTGCCGCGCCGTCAGGCTCGCTCCCCCCCCGGCTGGAGCGGATGCGTGCGCGGATCGTTGCCAACCAGCCAGCTGCGGTGGGCGGTGTTGCCCCTGAAGCCTTACAGGGCGTCCCGTCTGCGCCAGCCACCGACAGCGCCGGTGCCACCCCGACCTGGGCGGGATCGCAACATGAACAGGCGCTGCGTGAATGGCGCGAGATGCGCCAAGAACGTCGGCGTCGCTGGCAAGCCCGGCAAGCCGAACTTGCCCAAAGCCAGGCGCAGATGCCGGTCGGGCCGTCGCCGCCCAGTGCGCCCCAGGCTCCGGCGGCCCAGCCTAGCCAGCCCGCTCAGGCTGAGTCGACTACACCACCGCCCCAAAAACAACCGCCCCAATAACAACCGCAAAGGGTTTTGGCGGCTGCGCCGTTGGACAGGATAAGGAAGTGCGCGCTCCCTTGCCCCTGTATCCAATTCATGTGTGTAGGAGTAACCCCATGCAATCACGTTTTATTCTGGCAATAATCGCCACCCTTGCAGCAACCAGCGCCACGGCTCAGACCAGCAATACCACGACCATTGACCGCCCCGGCTATAGCGGCACCCGCACGACCATAATTGACCCAGTCACGGGCATAGCAAGCCGGGATGGCACGGTAACGCGGAAGGCGGATGGCGCCGTCGCATCGCGAGAGATGGACCGGACGCGGACGGATAGCGGCGTTGCGATCCAAGGCAGCTCGACAAACTTTGCCGGCGAGACCCGTAATGTCGATTATAACCGCACGCGCACCGATACTGGTTCGACAGCGACGGGCAGCTTCACGCGCCGCAATGGTGACACGCTCACCTATCAGTCTAATCGCACGCGCGGTGATGGCAGCTTTGCCGCCCAACAGAATGTAACAGGGGCCAATGGCCAGTCGCTCTATGCGCGCACAGCAACGGCATCACGCAGCGACACAGGCGTCGGTCGTTCGGTAAACGTAACGCGCGCTCCCGGCTTTCAGCCACGGGCCAGTGTGCGCGGCGCGCGCCGCCGATGAGCTAGAGCCAGGGCGTCTGGCAACCCCTCCCCAGTTGGCCTGGCTTGAAAGGGCGCGGTTCTCCCCACGAGCCGCGCCCTTGCTTCTTCATCGCCGCACCGGTGTCAGTTCGACCAATAGACATATTCCTGGCCCTTCTTCCACGGCACGTTCAGCGGCACGTCTATCCGCACCGGGGCGTCGATCAGCGCGGGCCAAAGCGGCTTTGGCATGGCGGCGTTTTGCGCCGTAATCAGCGTGCGCATTGCCTGAACGCGGGCGGGTTCTGCAAGCGCCAGGTTGTGATGCTCGTTAGGGTCGCTGGCCAGATCATAGAGCCAGGCCTTGTTGGGTCGCTTGGCGATTTGCAGCTTCCAATTGCCCTGGCGAACCGCTCTTGTGTCGCCCGAACGCCAGAACAGCAGGTCATGGGGTGCCATCGTCAGCCGGGTTGGCGCAACTATTGCCGATGCCGGACCAACCAGGCTGACCGTGTCCATCGCTCTGTCTGTAGGGATCGGGATTCCAGCGGCAGCAGCGGCGGTGGCATAGATATCCAGATGATGCGCCGGGCCGGGCAATTTGGTGCCCGGCGCGATCCGCCCCGGCCAGCGCAGGAAGAACGGCACCCGCAAGCCGCCTTCGAAAAAGGTCGCCTTGTAACCGCGGAACGGCGCATTGCTGCCCGTGATGCCGGTGTACCAGGCGCCGCCATTGTCACTGGTGAAGATGACCAGGGTGTTATCGTCAATTCCCTGATCTTTCAGCGTTTGCAGCACGCGGCCAATGCCGCGATCAAGCTGGCGCACCATCGCGCCGTAAACCCGCGTGGTATGATCCTTAATCTGCGGGAGCGCGTCGTAATCGGCCTTGGTTGCCTGTAGCGGGGTGTGCGGCGCATTATAGGCAAGGTACATGAAAAAGGGCCGGTTCTTGTTGGCCTTGATTGCGGCAACGGCGTTGTCGGTGAAGTAATCGGTCAAATGCCCCTTTGGTTCGAACCGCTGGCCGCCATTCCATTGCACAGCATAGGGCAGGTTAGGCCACAAGAAGCGATCAATCGGGTCCCAGGGCAGCTTGGCGTTAACGACGCCGGGTGATTCAGGCGGCATGAACATCCCGCCGCCCGCCAGAAACCCCAGCGATTCATCAAAACCTTGGCCATTGGGTTGCAGCGCCTTTGCTTCACCCAGATGCCATTTGCCGATCTGGATCGTGTGATAGCCGCCTGTTTTCAGCAGATCGGCAATCGTAATCTCCGATTGGGGCATGCCCATGTCGGGGTAATCGATCAGGTCCTTGGTATATTCCTCGTGAAAGATCAGCGGCAGCGGTCCACCATGCGCGCCACGCGCCACCGCGCGGGCAAAAACGACAGGAACAGCGGTAAATTCAAAGCCAAATCGGGTCGGGTATCGGCCAGACATGATGGCAGCGCGCGATGGGCTGCACGTCGCGTTGGCGGCATAGGCGATGTCGTAACTGGCACCCTGTTGGCCGATAGAATCGATATTGGGTGTCTTTACCAGCCCGCCCGCAATGCCACCGCCGAAAAAGCTGACATCATTATGCCCCATATCATCGGCGACGATGACGATCACATTGGGCGGACGTTTGGCATTTGCACGGGCTGCGGCAGGTGCGGCTGGGCCTGTGGCCCATGCGACCGGGTGATTGGGTTGAATGGGATCGCGCCAGCGGGCGATAATACCGGGGATCGCGTATTTATATTCCTGGAACAGCGCATAGCCCACGCCGCCCAGTACCGCCAATGCGATGAGCCCTACCCATAATCGCTTCAAGGCATCTCTCCCGTCGGTGCCGCCCCATGACGGTCATCACCTTATTGCCAAATGGCACTCAAAACGCCAATAGTTTTGTGGACGGGTTAAAAAGAGGCAGGCTGATGGCAAAATTGGTTGCGCGTGGGTTTCTGGCGATGGCCGGGTTGCTGGCAATCGGGCTTTGGGCCCTGGTCTGGTTTGATCAGCCGCGCTTTGCAGCTCAATTGGGGCCAACGGCCACTACGCCACTCGCCGCGGCGACGTTACGTGCCGATATTGGCGGTTTTTTTGCAACATGGGCGATTGGCGCGCTGCTCGCGGCGTGGCGCGATGACAAGCAGATCGCGCTGCTGCCGATGCTGCTGCTCGCGCTCGCCTTTGCGGGCCGGGCGTACAGCTATGCGCTGACCGGCGACGCCGCGATCATCGAGCCGATGGCGATAGAGGCAGTGTTGGTGGTGCTGATCGGTCTGGCGCGCAGCCGGATGGGCTAAAACTGCAAAATCAGCCCGCGATCGGGCGGATTCTGCCCGGCGGCCATGATTCGATATGCCGCCGCCACGGCTTCGCTGCCCTGTTCATGCGCTATCGTCACGCGGTTGCCCAACATCTGGCAAAAGGCGATGTTGGCGGCCGTGGCGCGCCGCATCATCTCACCGCGCCCCCATTCGGTGTCGCGCTTGGCGATCTGGCCCGGCGCAAAGAAAAATGCAGGGCGCGGCCCGGGCAGCGTCTGCCCGGCGCGCGGTGCGGACCAATGCGTTGCGCCAACGCCAATGCTCGCCTTCACCTGATCACCAAAATGGTGGTGAACGGCCGACACCACGTCGCCATTGCCCGACATATCGACAAACACCGTCGGCACTGCTGGATCGAGCGACCCGACCGCGTCATAAGCAATTACCTGATCATAATAGCCCAGCCCCTCAACAAAGCCGATATTGCCCGGCGAGGTAAGGCCGATCACCTTCAGCCCGCCGCGCGCCTTTAGGAAATGCGCCAGCCCAAAGGCGGTTTTTGACGATGCACTCCCCAAAATCACCTGCACCGCGCCGAAGTCCGCATTGTCGGCAATGTAATCGTCGAGCACATAGGAGGTGGTGAAAAGCGGAAACACCAGGCTGCGCAAATCTGCCATATCGGCCAGCACCGGTGCGTCATCATTGGTCCGCGCATACAGATTATAGACATAGGGCAGTTCCTGGCGGTGAACCGCTCCGTCGGTAAAGCCGCCCGGCGTCACGCGTTCGGGGCGCATCACCAAATCGGACGCCATGGGCAGAAATCCCCAGATCGTCGTGCCCACCGCGACGGCATCACACAGCGATTCGGTGACGGTGCCAAATCCCCAGATCGGCACCACGCCCCATCCATCTTCCTGGTCCGGAAAGAATCGCCAATAGCCGATCTGCTCCCCCGACAGCGCATAGCTGATATTGTTCGCGGTCAGCGCGAACTGGTCAACCCGGACGCGCACTTCGCCGGCGATAAGTGCCGCCGCAGCACGATCGACGAGCTTGGCTTCACTGATTCGGGCGCGGTTGACGAGCAATTTGGTGGACATTGATCTATCTCCTGATGCCGCCTTTTGCCGCAGCTTTGGTCATCGCGAAAGCAGGATTGCCAGATGCCCCAGCGCGGCGGCCAGCGCTAATACCAGCGCCAGCCAAAGGCGCGGTCCGATATAAACACCCATCATCGGCGATGTCGGGAATGAAAAGGTCGCCAATGTGCCGGCCAGCTTGTCGGGATGGGCGGCTTCGAACCGGGGATCGATAATCAGGTTCATCATGTCCCGCCTGCTGCGGTATCGCATCAGGCCGATGATTGTCCAACCCGGATCAGGCTCTGTCTGCCAACTGTCGAGATAGTCGCCAATCTTGCGGCGCACGATGGCGGGATGACCGCCATTGGCAAGCAGCACCGGCATGAATTGCCGGGCATAGCGTTGCAGCAAGCTGACGCCGGGGACCATTGCGCCACTCACTGGATCGGCAACCGGGATCAGCGTTGCCTTGACGATGTTGAACATCACAAAATCGCGCCCGTCATCGGCTTCGATAAAGCGGCGTAATGCCTCAAGCCCTTCGGGCGTGGTATCAGTGCGGCCATCGAGTTTTTTCAGATACACGCCAATTTCGTCGGCGGTCAGCGCCCCGCGCCAGTTGTCATACCAGGCGCGGAACAAAGCATAGATTGCCAGCGCACCACCCCAGATCATCCAACCGCTCATCGCCTGTTCTCCCCACTCGGGCAAGCATTGGCACGCCCTATGCCAATAGTCGAGAGGCCGTAAACCGGGTCAGCTGTTGCGGGCGAGGCGAAAGCCGATATGCGCGCTGGTCATCGCCGTGCCCACCGCAATCCGCGCGGCAGGGCGGTAACGCTGGCAATATTCAGCGGCACACAGGAAGGATCCACCTTTCAGGATCACCAGGTCGCTGGTCGATGCATCGGGCGCGCAACAGCGGGGTGCCGGGCTGGCGGGTGAAGAAGCGGGGGCGGCTGTAGTGGTTGTCCATTCCCAGACATTGCCGATCATATCGATCAGCCCGTGTGCATCCGCTGGATAGTGGCCAACCGGCGTCGTGCCGGGCTGCGGCAGGCGATCATGATACCAGGGAAAGCTGCCCGTCCAGAAATTTGCCATCATCAGGCCGCCGGGCAAAAGATCATCGCCCCATGCATAATCGGCATCAATCAGCCCGGCCCGCGCGGCAACCTCCCATTCGGCCTCGCCCGGCAATCGTGCCCCTGCCCATGCAGCATAGGCTGCCGCATCAGCTTGCGCTACATGAACGACGGGGTGATCTTGCCGCGTATTTATGGTTGAACCGGGCCCTTCCGGTTCGCGCCACCACGCGCCTTTTATCGTATGCCACCAGGCCGCCGGATCGTGCAGCGCGACCGGACCGCACGTGGCGACAAAAACCGCGGAGAGCCCGGCTTGTTCAGCAACCGTGACATGGCCGGTTGCCGCGACAAAGCGGGCGAAATCGGCGTTTGTTACCGGGGCGGTCGCGATCTCGAACCCAGCGACAGCTATGGTCCGCGCCGGGCGTTCCTCAGGATAATGTCGGTCTGAACCGACCCGATAATCGCCGCCTGCAATGGCGACGAAGCGATCATTCATCGGCGAACAGCGCGCCGCATCCGGTGCCCGCCAGCGCATGATTTACCCGCGCCCGTGCGCCTGTATCCAGCGCATCATATTGGGTGCGCAACGCGGCAAGGCATTTTGCCTGATAGGCAAAGGGTGCCTGCTCCCACACCCGCCCATCGATCACCGTGCTCACCCGGTCAGCCCCGCCGCGCACCGCATAGGCATTAGCAATTAACAGCGGCACATAGGTGCGCCCGATCTCGCCAAGCAACGCGGTGATCGTCGCCGGTAACGCCGCCAGATCAATCCAGCCGCCTGGCGTTTCGCCCGACAAATCTTCCATCACATGCGCCCAGGCAATCACGCGCGGGGCCGCTGCTGTTGCCGCTGCCATGGGGGTGGGATCAAACATCGCAAGCTGGGTGAGCTGGCCATACATCGCGAAATCACCGCTGCCGGGCTGATCGCCGAGCAGGAAAGCGTGGCGCGCAAAATGCCGGTCAAGGATTGCCAATAGCCGCGTATAGCTCGCCTCGATTGTGGCCGCTGTAACCGCGTTTGAGCCGACATAGCCCAGCCGCCCGATTTGCCGCCCGCCAAAACTGTCGCCCAGTGCCTTCAGCTCAGCATCGGTCAGCGGCTTGCCGAACCAATTGGGCAGCACGGTTGCGGATTTGGCGATGTCCGGCGCAAACGACCAGCGATAATGGAACATCGCCTTGGTCAGCCATTCATCGCCATAATCCTCTATCAGCGCATCAATCAGCGCCAGCGCGGGGTCGCTGGGGATTACGCTGCGCCCGCCATGCGCAGCCTCCAGCCGTCGGATAATCGGGGTGGAATCGGTCATCGGCACGGGCGATCCAGCGTCGTCGGCGAAGTAGAAAGTCGGCAACAGCGGCACCTTTGGCGCAGGCAGCGTGTCACGCACCTTGCTGGCGTGGACGAAGTGATAGGGCAGCCGCCGATAGCGCAGCACCGCCAGCATCTTGCGCGTATAGGGTGATCCGGGGGAGCCAGCGATCAGGATAGGGTCGGTCACGCATGCTCTCCTGGCCGATACAGTGATCTGGTCGCGGCTTGCGCGATTGGCGTTGCCGATGTTATTGGCATTGATACTGCCGAAAGGTGAAAGGTTCAATCATGGCTGAGCTGGGTGACATTACCGCGATTATGGCGGCGAACGAAGCTTTTGTGCCGGGTCGCCGCATCAAGTTTGATTTTGGTGCAGACGGCGTGATCCTGCTCGACGGGGTTGCAGCGGCGGTTACGAACGAAGATGCACCCGCCGAAACCACGCTGCGAATGAGCCTGGATAACTTCAAGGCGCTGGCAAAGGGCAAGCTGAACCCGACAATGGCGGTGATGATGGGCAAGATCAAACTCGATGGCGACATGGCGCTGGCGATGCAGCTTCAGGCAGTGACGGCGAAGATCAAGCTCTGAAGGGGCAGGATATGGCGAATTCGGGGGATGGCAGAGCGGGACCAACCGGCACTGACAAAAAGGGCATTGATCGCCGCTCGCTATTGATTGGTGGCGCGGTGGGGGCAGGCGGCGCGGCGGCGCTGGCGGCAGGCGGCGTGTATGTGAAGGGGCAGCTGACGCCCTATATCGCACAGGCCCCCGTGGCAGAGGGCGCACCGCCGCAAATCGCGCAATCCTATGCCGATTCGCACCCCGCGCGCAGCGGCCCGGCCAAGCCGCCTGCGGGCGCGCCCAATATTGTGGTGATCATCCTCGACGATGTCGGCTTTGCCGATCTTGGGTGTTACGGCAGTGATATCGAAACGGCGGCGATTGATGCGCTGGCGTCGCGCGGGCTCCGCTATGCCAATTTCCGCACCACCGCGATGTGCTCGCCCACCCGCGCATCGTTCCTCACAGGGCTGAACCACCATAATGCCGGGATGGGCTGGCTTGCCGATATCGACAGCGGCTTTCCGGGCTATCGCGGCGATTTGACCCGCGATGCCGCCACCCTGCCCGAAGTGCTGAACGACGCGGGTTATGGCACCTATCTCTGCGGCAAATGGCATGTGAACCTGTCCGCCAGCAATGGCCCGACGGGGCCGTTCCATAACTGGCCCACCAATCGCGGGTTCGACCATGCGTATTGGTTTCAGGGCCATTCGAGCGATTATTTCAACCCCGGCGCGATGTTTGACGGCACGACGCTGGTCGATATCTCGGCGCGGCCCGATGCCGATACCTATTACATCACCGACGACCTGACAGATCACGCCATTGGTTATATCCGCACGCATCATGCGGTGGCGCCTGACCGGCCGTTTTATGTCCAGCTCGCCTATTCCGGCGCGCATTCGCCGCTCCACGCCAAGCCCGCGCTCCGCGACAAGTTCAAGGGCCGGTACGACACGGGATGGGATGTGCTGCGCCGCAAAAGGCTCGCAAAGCAGCACACGCTGGGGATTGTTTCACCCACCACGCAACTGCCGCCGCTGTCCAAAGGTGCTGACGCCTGGGACAGCCTGTCGCCTGATCAGCGCCGCGTTTATGCGCGCTATATGGAGGTTTATGCCGGCGTCATCGCCTCGATTGATGAAAATATCGGACGATTGACGGCTGAACTCGACGCAATGGGCGTGCGCGATGATACGATGATTGTGCTGTTTTCCGACAATGGTGGCTCGCCAGAGGGCACGCCTGCCGGCACGCCCAACATATTTGCCTCGGCGCTGGGCCGCGCAGTGCCGCTCGCCGATGCTGAAAAATTGCTGCCTGAAATGGGCGAGGCGACCACCTTCCCGCACTACCCGATGGGTTGGGCCAATGCGTCAAACACCCCGTTCCGGCTATACAAGCAATTCACCAATCTGGGCGGTGTCGCCGATCCGCTGATCGTCAGCTGGCCCAAGGGGATCGGGGCCAAGGGCGAGATTCGCAAACAATTCGTCCATGTGATCGATCTGTTCCCGACGCTGCTGGAGGCCGCCAAGCTGAAGCGACCCGAGCTGTATCAGGGCCGCCGCCAAAAGCCCGTCGACGGGGCCAGCTTTGCCGCCACCTTTGCCTCGCCCGCAGCGCCCACCCGGCGTGAGCAATATTATGAGCTGGGCGGCTACCGCGCCTATGAAGAGGGCAAATGGCGGCTGGTGACGCTGCACGAACGCGGCAACAGCTTTGATGGCGACGCTTGGGCGCTGTATGACTTGTCGACCGATCCGACCGAGATGACCGATCTGGCGGGTCGCCACCCAGACATCGCGGCATCGCTGAAGGCGAAATGGGACAAGGCGGCGCGCGCCAATAATGTCTATCCGCTCGATGATCGTAACCTGATCGTCAAGATGAGCCAGCAGCGCATGGCCGATATCCGCCCATTATGGGAATTCCGCCCACCCGTGCCCTATTTGCCAGTCGAGGCTTCGCCGCTGGTTTGCGGCCTGGATCACAGCATTGAAATCGCGATTGATCGCCCGGCTGATGTCGAGGACGGGGTGCTGGTCGCGCATGGTTCTGCACCTGCGGGCTATGTGATTTATCTGAAGGGCGGGCAGCTTTTCTATGACAGCAGCATCATCCCCTGGTCCGAACGGATTTCGGGCGGGCCGGTGCCGGTGGGTAAATCGGTTATCCGCTATGTCCAGAAGATGACGGTGCGGCCGTTTGAAGGGGGTGGCATCTTGTTCGTCAATGGCGAACAACGTGCAACGCACCGGTTTGACAAGATCATCGCCTCCCCCAGTTACGATGGCATGTCGATCGGCCGTGATTTCGGTGCGCCAGTCTCCACCGCTTACAAAGGGGCCAACCCATTTGGCGGCACGATTGAGCGGGTGACAATCAAGGTCGATAATCGCCCCCCGACGCTGCAGGAAATCCGCAGCTTCATCAAGGCGATGCAGATTAAGGTATGATCGCGGCAGTTTCGCCCGCAATCCCCCGCGCCAATAACTGCGCCACGGTATCGGCGACCGCGTCGGGGCTGATATCCTCGTTCCAGACGCCGTAGCGCAGCCCCAGGAACACATTCATCCCCATGATCGCCCAGGCATGGACCTCTGCGGTGTCGCCCTGTACATCGCCACGCACGTCGCCGCGCGCCGCGGCTGCCTGTAATCGCTGGGCGATACGGTCGGCCGTGGTGGCGTAATGCGCGCGAAAACTGTCGGGGTCGACGAACTCGGCTTCGTCGATGATGCGATATATCTCCTTATGCCCGCGCACAAATTCAATGAAGCTGCGCAGGCCCGCCCGTTCGGCGGCAATCTGGTCGGGTGCCGCACGGATGTGCGGCGTTACATGATCGCGCACCTGATCTGACATATCGCGCACGAGTGCACGGAACACCGCGTCCTTGCTGTCAAAATAGGTGTAGAAACTGCCCAGCGCCACGCCAGCGCGCCGCGTGATGCCGCTGATCGATGTTTCGTGGAAGCCGCGCTCGCCAAATTCGATCGCCGCCGCGTCGAGGATTGCCCGCAACGTCTTTCGTCCTCGGTCAGTGCGGGGCGCCTTGCCCTCGCTCGCCGCTGAAACTGTTGCAGAAGCGGCACGCTCTCCCGCCATTTTTCACTCCCCTAAAGTCCCAAGTTGAAACCTGGTTCATGTTTCAGTATAGCGTCTCTTCACGGCGTTCAACCCACCAGAAGGGGCGCGCCAAAATGGAGGGGAGAACACACCATGTCACCACGCTTTTCATCCGCCCGGGCGCTCCTGCAGCTTGGCGCTGCCGTCAGCGCGCTTGTCGCTGCCCCCGCTTTTGCCCAAACGGTGCCGGCGGCACCTGCGACCACGCAAGCCGACCGCCCCGTGGCAGAGGAAGGGGACATTCTGGTCACCGCGCGCCGCCGTGAAGAAACCCTGCTCGACGTGCCGATTGCAATCACAACCTTTTCGGGCGCGCAGCTGAACCAATCGGGTGCGGCCGACATTACCGACATTGGCAATTATACCCCCAACGTCACCCTGGAAGTGTCACGCGGGACCAGCTCGACGCTCACGGCGTTCATCCGGGGCGTTGGCCAGCAGGATCCGGTCGGCGGCTTCGAAGCAGGCGTCGGCATCTATCTGGACGATGTCTATCTTAACCGCCCGCAGGCAGCCGTGCTCGATATCTATGAAGTCGAGCGGATCGAAGTGCTGCGCGGGCCGCAGGGCACGCTGTATGGCCGCAACACAATTGGTGGCGCGATCAAATATGTCACCAAGCGGCTTTCGGATGATCCTACGGCTACGCTGCGCGGATCTTATGGCAGCTATAATCAGGCCGACGGCATCATTAGCGGCAGCGTGCCGTTGTTCGATGGCAAGGTAAAAATTGGCGGCGCGATTGCGCGCCTCAGCCGTGACGGGTTTGGCACCAACCTCACCACAGGCGAGGAAAACTACAATAAGGACCTTTGGGCGGGCCGTGGCACGCTCGAAATTGAACCGAGCACAGAGGCATTCTTCCGCATCACGGGTGATTACACGCAGGATAGCACCAATGCGCGCGGCGGCCACCGGCTCATCCCGGGTATCGTTTCACGCACGCCGGTGCTTGCCAATGTCTTTGACACGCGCGGCGGACTGAACAGCCCGGCGCAGGACGTAAAGGCGTTTGGCATTTCCGGTTTCGGCGAAGTGCGCCCAACCGACTGGCTCACCTTCCGCAGCATCACCGCCTATCGCCAGGACGACAGCAGCACGCCAATCGATTTCGATGCGCTCCCCGCCGTTGATGTCGATGTGCCCGCGTTTTACAACAACAAGCAGTTGAGTCAGGAAGTCCAATTCCTGGTCAACACCGGCGGCTTCAATGGCCTGCTCGGCCTTTATTATCTTGATGCATCATCACGCACGGTGTTCGACGTGCGGCTGCCGAACACCGTCACAGCGCTGACCTTTGGCAATGTACGGACGGATACGGCGGCGATTTTTGGCGATTTCAGTTATGATTTCAATGAAATGTTCAGCATATCGGCTGGCGGGCGATACACTTGGGATAATCGCCGGTCGCAAATTCAGCGTAACGTTTATTTGGGCGCTTCGCCATTTTTCGGCGGCACCAGCAACCCGATCGTCCGGCAAACCGATTTTCGCGGCAGGCTGAGCTTCAAGGCGTTTACCCCCCGCGTGTCGGTCAGTTTCAAGCCGAACGCCAATAACAATTTTTACGCAAGCTATGCCGAAGGCTTCAAGGGCGGCGGCTTTGATCCGCGCGGGGTGGGCACTGCCGCACCCGATCTGAACGGCAATGGCATAAACGGGGCAGGCGGCGACCAGGCAGATATTTTCAGCTTCCTGTCATTCGATCCCGAAGACGTTCGCACTTATGAAATCGGCTATAAGGGATCATTGTTTGACCGTCGGCTGAACATCGCGCTTTCGGCCTTCCACTCGGATTATCAAAACGTCCAGATCCCCGGTTCGGTCGGGGTTGTGGTTGGCGGCATTCAGACCTTTGCTGGTATCACCACGAACGCGGCCCAGGCACAGCTTCGCGGCATTGAGCTGGAGGGCAACGCCGTGCTCGCCAAGAATCTGGGTGTCAGCGGCGGACGGCTGGTGCTGGCGTGGACGGCCGGTTATCTCGACGCGAAGTATAAATCCTACATCGATGCTCGCGGGCTGCAGGTCGCTGGATTTCGCGCGGTGCAGAACACGCCGGATTGGACCGCGAGTGGGTCAATCAGCTATGACGTGCCGATCAACGACGGGTCGCTGAACCTGAGCGCCGCTGTTTCCTATCGCGGCGATTCGCAGCAATTCGAGGTTCCTACCGCGATGCTCGATCAGCCGGGCTTTGCACTGTTTGATGCCAATGCGGTGTGGACGGTGAACAAGACCTTCTCAATCGGGGTGCATGGCCGCAACCTGTTCGACAAGCGCTACATTGTGGCGGGGTATAACTTCTTGAGCGCTAACGCGGATACCGGCGTTTTCAACCGCAACGCCATGACCGGCAACTTCATCTCGACGCTGGGTGCAGACGGTATCTTGACCGCTTATTACGGCAACCCACGCCAGGTGAACGTAACGGCGCAAGTGAAGTTCTGAACGAATACGGGGGCGGCTCGGCTTTGGCCGTGCCGCCCCCGGCTTGTTGTTGTGTGCTGGTAAAAGCGCTGCGCTTGGGCTTGGACTCGGGCTTCGACTTCACCCATTCGACTTCACCCAGCCGGAACGGGGAGGGTTAGCTAAGGCGCCCGCTGCGCCCTTGCTTACCGTTCCCGCGTCGCGGCAAACCGCACTTTGGGGTAACGATCAACGATATAGCCAATTTCCCAATTGCTTTTGGCCATGAACACTGGATTGCCATCCCGGTCCTTGGCCATTGCCCCGCGATTGAGATCGACGAACGACTTCAGGTCGGCGGGGTCTTCGGCGGAAATCCAGCGCGCGGTTTCGAACGGTGCCATTTCCAGCCCGGCATCGACCTTATACTCCGCCTCCAGCCGGCTCAGCAGCACTTCCAACTGCAATTGGCCGACCACCCCGATGATCCAGTTTGATCCGATATCGGGATAGAAAACCTGCGTCACACCCTCTTCAGCCATATCGTCCAGCGCCTTGCGGAGCTGCTTGGTCTTGGTCGGGTCTTTTAACTGCACCCGGCGTAGAATTTCGGGCGCAAAATTGGGCAGCCCGGTGAAGCGCACATCAGCGCGCTCGGACAGCGTATCGCCCACCCGGAGCGTGCCATGATTGGGGATACCGATGATATCGCCGGGAAAAGCCTCATCGGCCAGTTCGCGGTTTTGCGCAAAGAACAGGATCGGCGAATGGATCGCGATGGGTTTGCCGTGGCCAGAGGGGGTCAGCTTCATCCCGCGTTTGAACACGCCTGAGCAGAGCCGCATGAAGGCGATCCGGTCGCGGTGTTGCGGGTCCATATTGGCC
>JAKFUX010000068.1:0-35870 GCA_021732465.1 Sphingomonas sp. | reverse complement strand
CGCGCAGGCGATCAACTATTTCATCGCGCAGAAATATGTTGAGGCGGTCGGCAAGTTCGCCACATCGCCCAATGCCAAGACGATCCTTTTCCCGGTAGAGGCGACGCAATTGATCGGCACGCTGGGCGGCATTGGTGCGCTGGCGCGCGAAGCGCTGAGCGACCATGTGGCGTCCCCCCCTGCCCCCACCAAAGCTGCGCCGCCGCAGGTACGCGGACCGTTTGAGCCACAAGACCAGTGAGTCTTGATACCCTGATCGCCAATGCCGCGCTGATCTGGATTGCGACAGCAATTCTGCTCGGCGCGGCAGAGCTGATCGTCCCCGGCGCATTTCTGGTGTTTCTGGCGATTGCAGCGGCGATCACCGGGGTGGCGGTGTTCGCCCTGCCGGTGTTGACGGTGCCCCTGCAACTGATCGCCTTTGGGGCATGGAGTGTCGTCTCTATTCTGATCGGGCGGCGCTGGTATCAGGATTATCCGGTCGCCACTGAAGATCCGATGCTCAATGATCGCGGTGCCCGCATGATCGGTGAAATCGTCACCGTCGTTGAACCGATCATCAATGGCGAAGGCCGGGTGCAGGTTGGCGACGGGATATGGTCTGCCCTGGGAGCAGACGCGCTGCCCGGCACGCGACTGCGCGTTACAGGAATGCAGGGCGGCAAGCTGCTTGTTGAGGAGCAAGTTGTTCTTCCGCAACAATATTAGCAACCATCGCCGCGCTGTGACGTTGAGGGGGTACGTTGAGGGACTGATCCACCTGCCCTTCAATGACAGGAGCAGTTCGCATGCGCATTTTCGGCATGATCAAGGATGCAATCTGGGGCAAGGCCGCCGCCAAAGCCGCGCCTGACCCCGCCCCAACCGCCGCACCTGCAGCCAGCGCCGCGCCTGCCGCCACCACGACACCGGCCCCGGCTGCAATTGTGCATGTCGATGTAACGGCATTGCTCGATGAAATTGCATCACACCACGGTGAGAAGCTCAACTGGCGCAGCTCGATCGTTGACCTGATGAAGCTGATCGGCCTCGATTCAAGCCTGACCAACCGCAAGGAACTGGCCGAAGAATTAGGCTATCCTGGCGAGAAAGATGGCAGCGCGGCGATGAACATCTGGCTGCACAAGCAAGTGATGAAGAAGCTCGCCGAAAATGGCGGGACGATCCCCGAAGAACTAACGCATTGAAGTCGCCACCGGGATAATCAAGTCGATCGCCATTGCGAGCGAAGCGAAGCAATCCAGCGTTGGACGCGTCACCCTGGATTGCTTCACGTTGTTCGCCATGACGATTTAGTTTGGCACAAAAGCGCTTACTTCTTCCCGAAGAAGCCGCTGGCCAGCCCGGCCAGATCATTGAGCGGATTGCCGTCGCCGTCGCGGTCGAGCATGCCGCCAATCTGGCCCATCACGCCGGCCCCACCAGCACCGCCCAGCAAGCTTGCGAATTGCGCCAACGCGCCCTCGCCGCCGATATGGCCGACAATTTGTTGCATGATATCAGGCGACAGGCCGGTCGCCGATGCAGCGGTCTGCACCGTATCACCGGGTGCCGGATGCGCCTTGCCGAGTGCGCCGACGGCGGCTTCCACCTGTTCAGGCGTCAACCCGACCTTGGCCGCCAAATTCTTGATGTCCACATTTTGCGTCACTTGGCCCAACAGTCCGTCCAGCATCGACATGCGCTATTCCTTCCTGATCGGGCGCAGAGTGCTGCCCGCGCCGTTGATAGCCGATCAGTTGCACCGGTGCACGCCCGCGATCATAAGTCAGCGCTGTTTTCGTGGGGAGAATGATGATGTCCTTCAATCGCCGTGATCTTTTGCAGGGCAGCGGTGCCGCCGCGATGGCAGCGATGCTGCCCGGCACCGCATTTGGCGCAACCGGCGCTGATTCGGCGGCAACAGCATTGCTGGAAAAAACGGCGGAAACGATTTTTGACGATTACCCGGAAGCCGCCGCCGGGCTTGGTCTCGACAAGGGCAAGCGTGCCGCGCTGAAACGCCGGTTGAGCAATCGCGGGCCGGCAGGCAAAGCCGACGCCGCCGACCGCGCCCGAACGGTGCTGGCCAAGCTGAACAAGCTCGACACCGCCGCGCTAAGCCCCGCCATTCGCACCAATGTTGAGGTGGTCCGCACCGCGTATCAGCGCGCGACGGAGGGCTATGCCCTTCCTTACGGCGACGTCGCCACGCTCACCTCTGGCTGGCGTAATTCGCCCTATGCGGTGGCGCAGAATGTTGGGGCGTATCTCGATATTCCGCAGCTTCTGGATGCTGATCACCGCATTGACACCCCGGCTGATGCCGACGCCTATCTGGCGCGGATGATTGCCTATGCCGGTCAGATCGACGGCGAGGCAGAGCGCGTGCGTGCCGCAGGCGCAATGGGGGTACGCCTGCCGGATTTCGCGCTGGCGCAGTGCCTGAAGCAACTGGAGATCGCGCGCAGCGGCCCGGTGGAACAATGGGGCATCGTGACATCGCTTGCTAAGCGCACCGCCACGATGCCGGGCGATTTCGCGGCCCGCGCTGCCCGTATCGCAACCGACCAGATCGCCCCTGCCCTCGCCCGCCAGATTGCCGCGCTGGAAGGGCAGAAAGCCGCCACCACCAGCGATGCCGGCATGTGGAAATTGCCGCAGGGCGACGCCTATTACGCCTGGGCGCTGCAAGCCGCGACCACCACGACAATGACTCCGGACGAAGTTCACGCCATGGGCCGCGACGAACTCGCCAGGCTCCACGCGCGAATGGACGTTATCCTGAAGGCAGAAGGGTATACACAGGGCTCGGTTGGCGCGCGGATGACGGCGCTGAGCAAAGACCCGCGCTATTTGTTCGCCGAGGGCGATCCCGGCCGGGCAGAAATTATGGCGTACCTGCGTGACAAGCTGAAAGACATCAGGGCGCGGATGCCGCAAGCATTTGAAACATTGGTGCCCGGCTTTGTGGAGGTTACCCGTATGTCGCCCGCCGCTGAACCCGGCGCGCCCGGTGCTTATGGCGGGGCCGGATCAATTGATGGCAAGGAGCCTGGCCGGTTCTGGATCAACCTGGGCAGCACATCACGCTGGACGCGTTACAGCCTGCCCGACCTTGCCTATCATGAGGCGATACCGGGCCATGCGTGGCAGGGTGAATACACCTTCAAACAGCCGCTGATCCGCACGTTGATGTCGTTCAACGCCTATAGCGAAGGCTGGGGGCTATATGCAGAACAGCTTGCTGACGAGTTGGGCGTATATGATGATTTCCCCGCCGGGCGGCTCGGTTATCTCCAGTCACTTGCGTTTCGGGCCTGCCGGATGGTCGTCGATACAGGCATTCACGCCAAGCGCTGGACCCGCGACGAAGGCATCGCCTTTTTCGTTACTGAAAACGGATCAAACCCGCTGGAAGTGCGCAGCGAGGTGGAACGATACTGCACCTGGCCGGGCCAGGCCTGTGGGTACAAGCTGGGGCATAGCCGCATCAATCAACTGCGCGACAAGGCCAAGGCCGCGCTTGGCAAGCGGTACGATTTCCGCAAGTTCAACGATGCCGTGGTGCTGGGCGGCAATGTGCCGATGACCGTGCTGGACGGCGTGATCGACCGGTACATTGCAGCGCGCAAGGCATAGTGTCATAAACTGCGCCACGGGAGGCATCAATGACCATCGACGAAGCCCAGCGCGAACTCCGGCACGCCTATGTCGGGGGTGGTCCTGGCGCGTTCACCTCTGGCCTGATCTGGGCCGGGGCAGCCTTTGTCGGGCAAAGCCAAAGCGTGGCGCAGACTTTTGCGGTGCTGTTCTTTGGCGGGATGCTGATTTTCCCGATCAGCACCCTGATCTGCCGCGTGATTTTCCGCCGTCCTAAGGAATCAGCGCAAAATTCGCTGGGAATGACCGCCCTGGAAAGCACCATCGCCATGATCGGCGGGTTTTTTGCCGCTTGGCTGTTGCTGCCGTTCAAGCCTGAACTCGTGCTCCCGCTGGCCGCGATTGCCGTCGGCACGCATTATTTTTCCTTCAAGACGGTTTACGGTGATCCGCTTTACTGGGCGCTGGCGGCATTACTGACGTCGGTCGCATTTGTGCAAATCTATCTGAACGCGCTTCCCGGCGGCGTGATGCCAGCGGTGGCTGTGATCGAACTGTTGTTCGGGGCTGTGCTGATTGCGCGCAACCTGCGCTCGGCATGATACGCAGGTCTTGCACCCACCGCACGCAGGCCTACATCGATGTAAGGGACGTCTTACAAATTTCGGTTGCGGCCACGCCGCACCACCGCTATAAAACGGCAATACACCAAGGAGAGAGGGTTTCATGCGCATCAATCGTTTCGCTCGCCTGGCTGCGGCCACGGCCATTATTGCCCTGGCTGTGCCTGCCCTGACACCAGCAATGTCAAAAGACGCTGCAAAGCCACGTTATGGCAGCTTTGGCGTTGATCTGTCGGCCAAGGACGATGCCGTCACCGCGGGCGACGATTTTTGGACATTCGCCAATGGCGGTTGGAACAAACGCACGGAGATTCCTGCCGACAAGGGCGCGGTTGGATATGGCAATATCTTGTCTGATGAGGCTGAGGCAAACGTCCGTCTGATCCTGGACGATATGGCCAAGAACCCGTCCAAATATGGCGCCACCGGCAAGCAGGTTGGCGATTATTTCGCAACCTGGATGGACGAAGCGGCAATTGAAGCCAAGGGTGGCGAGCCGGTGAAGCCCTATCTCGCCAAGATCGCCGCGGTGAAGGATTTGACTGACCTGCAGACGTTGTTCGCCAGCGTCGGTTATGAATCACCAGTTGGCATCGGCATCATCCCCGATCTGGCTGATCCAACACGCTACACCGCCGCAACGGGCCAGGGCGGGCTGGGCATGCCACGCGATTATTACCTGCTGGAAGGTGAAAAATACGTCGGCTATCGCAAGGCATATCGCGCCTATATTCAGCAGATGCAGGAACTTGCGGGCATCGCCGATGCCAGCGCGAAGGCCGATGCGATCTTCGCGCTCGAAACCGCGCTTGCCAAGGAACATTGGTCACCCGAGCAAAGCCGCAACATCATGGCGCTGAACGATCCGCAGGATGTGGCAGGGCTGGAAAAGAAGGCGCCTGAGTTTGATTGGGCGCTGATGCTGAAGGTTGCAGGCGTCGACAGCTCGCCAAAAATCCTGTTCGCCAACAACACCGCAATCACCGCGATGGGCAAGATATTGGTCGCAACACCGCTGCAGACCTGGAAGGATTATTTGGCTTTCCATTTCGTCAGCGACAATGCCGGCTTTATGTCAAAAGCGTTCGATAACGCCCGGTTCGATTTCTATTCGAAAACGCTTTCGGGCGTGCAGACCCAGCGTGATCGGTGGAAGCGCGGCGTTCAGCTGACCAACGGTGCGCTCGGCGAGGCGGTTGGACAGCTTTATGTCGACAAGTATTTCCCGTCGACATCCAAGGCCAAAATGACCGAGCTGATTGAAAATCTGCGCGGTTCCTATCAGGATCGGATCAGCAAATCGGCCTGGATGGATGAGCCAACCCGCAAGGCCGCGCTCCTCAAGCTGGCCGCATTTGAGCCGCGGATCGGCCATCCGGACAAATATATCGACTATTCCAGCTTCAAGGTCGTTCGCGGCGACATGGTTGGCAACGCCATGCGATCAGCCGAATTTCAGCACGAGCTGGAGCTAGCGCGATTTGTAAAGCCGGTGGATCGCAGCCTGTGGGGCATGACGCCGCAGACGGTGAATGCCTATTACAACCCGCTGGCGAACCAGATCACTTTCCCCGCCGCCATCCTGCAGCCGCCTTATTTTGATCCCAGCGCTGATCCGGCCGTCAATTATGGCGCGATCGGTGCGATCATCGGCCATGAAATGGGCCATGGTTTTGATGATCAGGGCAGCCAGTTCGGCCCGACCGGCAAGTTCGAAAATTGGTGGACGCCCGCCGCTAAGGCAGCGTTCAAGGCACGCACCGATGCGCTCGCCGCGCAATATGATGGCTATGAAGGCCTGCCCGGTACCAAGGTGAATGGCAAGCTGACACTGGGCGAGAATATCGGCGATCTGGGCGGGGTTGAGGCGGCTTATGGCGCCTACCAGCGCTATCAGGCGAAGAACGGCAAGGCACCGGTGATCGGCGGGTTGACCGGCGATCAGCGCTTCTTCCTGGCCTATGCGCAGGCGTGGCAATCAAAGCTGCGCGAAGGTGCGGCCCGGGCGCGGCTGCTCACCGATCCGCACAGCCCGCCATACTTCCGCGTTAACGGCATCGTCCGCAATGTGGATGCCTGGTACACCGCGTTTAACGTGAAGCCCGGCGACAAGCTGTACATCGCGCCTGAAAAGCGCGTCCATATCTGGTAAAACTGCCTGCAATCGCCCATGCTGCGCTCCATAAAAACACGGAGAGGCAGCATGGGTGAAATGCAGATCAAGCCGCTGGCCGCGCATTGCGGGGCGGAAATTACCGGTGCCGACGTTCGAACGATTGACGACGCCGGCCTTGCCGCGATCCGCACCGCACTTGCCGAAACCGGCGTCGTGTTGCTGCGCGATCAGCAGCTAACCCCTGAAGATCACATCGCGTTTGCCCGGCGCTGGGGCGATATCGACGTCAATAATTACTTCCCCGCCAATGGCGGCTATCCCGAAATTGCCGAGGTGCGAAAGGCCGAGACGCAGTTTGTCAACATCGGCGGCGGCTGGCATACCGATCACAGTTATGACGCTGTGCCCGCGATGGGATCGATATTGGTGGCGCGCGAACTGCCCCCGGTTGGCGGGGACACGTTGTTTGCCAATCTGGGCGCTGCCTATGAATCGCTGTCGGATGGGCTGAAGGCGACACTGGCGACGCTTCGCGCCGTCCACAGCGCCGATCACATTTACGGCCCCGACGGCGTCTATTCAAAAACCGATCAGGCCGCCGACCTGAAGGGGCATGATATCCATGCCAACGCTGTTCACCCCGCCGTGATCCGCCACCCGGTAAGCGGGCGCAAGATCCTATACGTCAACCCCGCCTTCACCCTTCACTTTGAAGGCTGGACCCGCGAGGAAAGCCAGCCGCTCCTGCAATATCTGTACAGCGTTGCCATGCGCGAGGAATTCCAGTGCCGGCTGCAATGGCAGCCCGGCTCCGTCGCGGTGTGGGACAACCGGTCGACGTGGCACCTGGCAATGAATGATTACCACGGGCACAGACGGCTGATGCACCGGATCACGATTTCCGGCGTGGCATTGAATTAGGGGCGGATGACGGAGTGCTGAATCCCGCGCGCCGCGCCCGTCGCGAGAAATAAAAAAAGCCCGCCGCCCCTGGGGTGGGGGCGACGGGCAAGTCCCGGTCTGTCCGGGGCTGCACCCCCGAAAAGGGGGGGAACGGGGGTGCAGCGATGGGGAAACAAAGGGGCTAGATTTTGCGTGCGGCGATGATCGGGCCGCCCTTGCCTTCTTGCACCAGCACAGCGGACTGCAGGCCAGCAGGTGCGGTTGGCACGGTGAAGCTTTGCGCGCGGCCCTGCCACTGGCCGAGCGGGGTCAATTGGCGAACGATGTTGCGATGCGGGATCGTGCGGCCGCCATTTTCGCCAGCGTTAATCGCCACGTCGATCGTGCGGGGATCGTACCGGACCACCCACACAGTAGCGTTGCCGCTGCCTGCGCCGACCGTCACCTGATTGCCGGCGACCACGATTTCAGGCCCGGATTTATTGGCGTTGCGGGCAATTGCCGCATTCAGTTCGCCTTCGCGGCTGCCCAGCACGGGTTCACGCCCGTTGACGATCACCTGCGGGGTGGCGACATTGCCGCGACCCGCCGCATGGGCATAATCCCATTGGCGCGCGGTGAAGGCCGGGCTGGCGAAGGTGTCCTTCCAGCCAAGATTATCCCAATAAGTGACCGAAAAGGTCAGCGGGATAACGTCAGCGCGGTCGGCATATTTGTTGACGACGTTAATGGCCGGTGGGCACGACGAACAGCCCTGGCTCTGATAAAGCTCGATCACGGTCGGACGAGCTGGATCGCCGGTCGCAGCAACGGTCGTCGGCGCAGGCGCGCTGGCACCTTCGCCAGCAGCAGCGGATGAGGATGCCGTGGCACCCGAACACGCAGCGAGAATGAGAGCAGTCGAAGCAGCGAGAATGTTACGCATGATAGGCTCCTGAGGTATCTTGAAAAGCAGACCATCTGGCCGCCTCATGCTACCCTATTCGCGGGCATTGGTAGGGTGGTTACACTGGGTTCAATAAAATTCGCGCGGCGTTGAATTATAAAGTGACGCGGCGCCCTGGCGAACGAAATCACCATTTCGATGACGCACGATACGCCAGCTTGGTCCTGTTCCAATGGCAACGCTAACAATGCCGTTGATTATTCCGGGTAGGAGCGCCCAGTTTTGCAAGGGGAATACAAATCAGGGATAGCTGAATGGCGATTCGATTAGGTGCAAGTCTTTCTATGCTTGTGGCTGCTTTGCCGCTGATGTCAGCGCGACCTCCGCTATCCTCGACTATTGTCGAGCCGGAAATCGCTTCGGTTCGCGAAACACCATCACCGGGCGAAGCCACGCCAAACTGCACATTGTCAGCCGGTTGGGCGGAAGTGGAACGACGCAAACCACGCTATGTCGTGTTCGGGGAGTTGCACGGTACCGAAGAATCGCCCGCCTTTGTCGGCAATCTTGCCTGCGCGCTGGCGGTAAAAGGCGAGCGACTATTGGTCGCCGTCGAGCATAACGCAGAATATGATGCCGCCTTCCAAGCCGCCTGGCGTTTGCCGCCAGCTCAGTTCACCGCCGAATTGCAGAAGGCGGGATGGGCCGGGCGCAATGATGGTGTTGCCAGCAAGGCAATGCTCCAGATGCTGGTCCGCCTTCATGCGCTGAAGCAGCGCGGGCGATCGATCAACATCGTAGCGTTCAACGGCGCACGCGATGATGCGCAACGCGCCCGACTCAGCGACCTGCCCGGGCAAGGCCCGCACGAAGCAGCGCAGGCGGAGAATATCCGCACCGCCGCCAACGCCCGGCCCTATGACCGCGTGCTGATCCTTGTCGGGAATATCCACGCCCGCAAGCTGCCGGTCGATTTCCGCGGCGTCCAATTCAAGCCCATGGTAATGCAGCTAGCGCCTGCCGAAACAATCGTAGCGCTCAATATGCGAACCGCCGACGGATCATCTTGGGGGTGCAGCCTCAAGCAAGGGCTGACGCCGGAAAAAGGCAAACCGCTGCCACAGGGCGCGATCACTTGCGGTCCGTATCCAATGAAGGAGCAGCTTGACCTGCATCAAGCGCCATTTGTGTCGCTGGGCGATTTTCCGCAGGAGAAAAGCGACGGCAATTATGACGGGTTTTTCTGGCTGGGAACGGTTCACGCGTCTGCGCCAGCCGTACCGGCACCGTAAAGGAGCAGGCCGTCCCTACCAGCGCAGCAATTTTGGCCCCACCAGCGCACCCAGGCCTGCTGCCAGCACCATGCCGAGGCTGTACCAGGTCAGCACAAATGTCGCCGATACTTCGGGGCAGTGTAGGCCATAGACGGTTGCAGCGCACGCGCCCGAGGCGAGACCGGCGGCTGCACCGGCGGCGGTCAGCCGGGTTGGTGCGAGTGCCCGAAATGCCCAAAGCATCCCCGCGAACACCGGAATCGACAGCACGGCGACCCGCGCGGAACATTCCCGCCAACTGCCGCCAAGCCACATCGGCATCCAGCCATTCACCGGCGTGGACGACAGTTCGACAATCGCCGCCGCCGCCAGCAGCGCAAAAGGGATCGCCATCAGCCAGATATGGCGCAGGCCGCGCGCATCGGGCCGCGCGATGTGGTGCGTGACGACCAGCGCCAGCACTGCCAGCGAAATCGTATAGGCCCATTTCATCGCGAAGCTGAACGTCATCATCGCGCCGGGTAGATCGGCGCGGAATCCCATTGACGGCACCATCAGCGCGAGCGCGGCAAGCCCGCCGCCGACCAGCCCGATCACCAGCCGCTGTTCGGCGGCATAACGGGGAACGGCGCGGGTATCGGCGCTCAGCGACTGGATAAGATCTTCGGTACGCATCACTTGCCCTTCAATCGTTCAGCGAGCGCCTTAAGCCCACGGTGGACGGAAACTTTTACATCTGCCTCGCTAATGCCTGCGCTTTCGGCGGCTTCGGCAATGCTCAGGCCATCAATCTTGGTCTGGCGGATGGCACGCGCCTGTTTGGGCGAGATACCGTCCAGCAGTTTATCGACATCCATCTGTGCCGACGCGGCTTCCTGAAAACCCTCTGCAACCAGAATATCTTCGAGCCCTTCAAATGGCACATGCTGGCGGCTGCGGCGGAAGTGATCGATCATCTTGTAGCGTGCGACGGCATAGGCCCAGGCCGTGAAAGGCCGGTCCCGGTCATAGCTGGCGCGCCCCGTGTGGATGGCAATCAACGTATCCTGCACAAGATCCTCAACATCATCAGCGGCCCCACGCAGGCGCCGCCCAAAAAAAGATCGCAGCAACGGCATCATCGCGGTCAGCAAGGCGTTCTGGGCAGTGGAATCGCCATCGAGACCACGCACCATCAGCACCTTGAGCTGCTCCTCGCTCGCCCTTCCCTGCACTCCTGATAAAGCCATTCGGATCGTCCACGGACAAAGTTACAACATGTCGCTCATCTGGCACCTCAGCCATAATGGGTGGCGAAGCACATCACTGAATGTGATGCCACCCCCAAAAAAAATGCAAGCGGGTGTAACCGGCGCGGGTAACCCCGCGAATGTGTTGATGCGACCCACGCTTCAGGGCCTCCCGGGTCGCCGGGCGGCGTGCCTTCCCCCAAGATCGGCGCCGCCCGTAAGAGGCCCTGCAACCAGGGCCCGCATCCCCCAACCGCCAATCGATATCGACAAGGCGGCGAACATCGGCCATCCCCCGCATCGACTGATTGATCGTCCGCGAGAGGAACTGCCATGCGCGAAGCTGCCATTATCGCCACTGCCCGCACTGCCATTGGCAAGGCCTATCGCGGGGCGTTTAACGCCACCGAAGCGCCCGTGCTTGCCGGCCATGTGATGAATGCTGCGGTTGAGCGGGCAGGCATCGACGCTGCGCGGATCAACGAGGTGTTCTGGGGCGTGGGCAGCCAATGGGGCAGCCAGGGCGGCAATGCGGGGCGCATGGCGATTTTTGCCGGGCAATTGCCGCAATCGGTGCCCGCCTTCACGCTGGATCGCAAATGCGGATCAGGGTTGACGGCAGTGGCGCTCGCGGCGCGCACGATCATATGTGACGAGGCTGATATCGCGCTGGCCGGCGGGATGGAATCGATCAGCTTCACGGTGACCAAGGATGCGCCGCGCTACATCAACCAATCAGTGATCGCGCATGAGCCAGCCGCCTATATCCCGATGATCGAAACCGCTGAAATCGTCGCTGACCGTTATGGCATTACCCGTGCAGCGCAGGATGAATATGCGGCGATCAGCCAGCAACGCGCCGCGCGCGGGCTGGAAACGGGCGCTTTTGTCGAGGAAATTGCACCAATTACCGTCGAACGCGCGCTTTTTGACAAGGAAGGCACCAAAACGGGCACGGAAACGATCACCATTGCACAAGATGAGGGGATTCGGGCCGGCACCACGCTGGAAGCGCTGCAGGGCTTGAAGACCGTATGGCCAGGCGGCCAGTTTACCGGGCCGGGCAGCAACATTACGGCAGGCAATGCCAGCCAATTGTCCGACGGTGCATCCGCCCAAATTCTGATGGACCGCGCCACTGCCGAAGCAGAGGGCAAGGAGATACTGGGCATTTATCGCGGGTTTCAGGCGGCTGGCTGCGCGCCCGATGAAATGGGCATTGGCCCGGTGTTTGCGATCCCCAAGCTGCTTGATCGGGCCGGGCTGTCGGTTAGCGACATCGGGCTGTGGGAGTTGAACGAGGCATTTGCCAGCCAATGCCTGTATTGCCGCGATACGCTGGGCATCGATCCGGAAAAGTTTAACGTCAATGGCGGCGCGATTGCGGTTGGCCATCCTTTCGGAATGACCGGCAGCCGCTTGGTTGGCCACGCGCTGATTGAGGGGCGCAAGCGCGGCGTGCGCTGGGTCGTGGTGTCGATGTGCACCGCAGGCGGCATGGGCGCAGCAGGGCTGTTTGAAATTATTTGAGCGGAAAGCTTTCAGGCTCTATTCGCGCCGGACCAACGCCCTAGATAGACGTTCGAACACGGTTCGCGCCCTGGGCGCTTCCCCTTCGCGAGTTGCTGATGCCTGCCGCATATGCCGACAACAGCCGCGATGATGATCGCCCCGGTCGCCCTGATTACGACGAGGGCGACCGCGATTCGGGCCGGGCACTGCTGCGGCGGCGCATTGGCGGCTTTCTGTTTGCGTTGGCGATTGAGGCGTTGCTGGTGCTGGCGCTGTTGACGCTGGGGCCGCCCAGATTCGGGGAAAGCACGGGCAACAACCGCCCCAAATCGTTCACGATCAGCCAAGTCGCCGACAAAGCGGCCACCAAGGAACGCCCGGCCAAAAAGCGCGCTGCCAAGGTGACCCCCAAAACGACGCCGCCGCCACCCGCGCCCATTCCGCCCACCACGACGTTGGGGCCCATTCCCGGCCTGCTCGTGCTGACCAAGCAGGATTATGCCGCCGCTGATATCGGCAAAATCAAGTCGCAGCCCGTGCAAACCGCCGATGCCGCGCCAGTCGGCGATGACGCCAATGATACCGAAGTTGCAGGCACAGGCCCGAACGGCGAGCCGCTATATTATGCCGAATGGTACCGCGAGCCGACCGAGGCCGAAATGGCGTTCTACATCCCTAAGGGCCTGCGCGGCGGCTCGGCGTTGATCGCGTGCAAGACGGCGCCGAAATACCGGGTCGAGGACTGCCAGTTGTTAGGCGAATCCCCCGGCGGCACCGGGCTGGCGCGCGGTGTGCGCGAGGCGGCGTGGCAATTCCGGGTACGCCCACCGCGCAAGGGCGGCAGGCTGTTAATCGGCGCGTGGGTGCGGATAAAGTTTGACCTGGTGGCGCGCGGGACACGGTAGGCTGTAAACGCATGAAAAGCGGCCTGTCGGCTTTCGCCCCCTGTCCTGCCGCGATCAGCCGCGCTTCGTCATTGAGATCCGGTTACGCGTTGCAGATCCTTTAGGTAATGGTCGAGATGCTGGCCCGGCGGACTGGCCAGACGACCAATTGCGCGGAGGAATGGATTTGCGATCGTGACCTCTTCGACGAACAGGCCTTTTGCACCGTTGCCCTTGGGCTCAAGCTCGGCGCGCCAAAGTCCTTCAAAGCCAAGCGATGACTTGTAAGCGATGGCGAAGGTGGTTGCGGGACGGCTCTCGACCAACCGAAAGGCAAGCGTGCCCCCGTCGTCTGGGAACTCGGTCCATCGCTGATCGTCGCCGCTGACCTCAACCCTCCCGATATCGCTACGCCACGCCTTTTGGCCACGAACGTCGCTGATGCGAGCATGGACCTGTTCGGGCGTCGCTGCGAATTGCACATGGCGCTCGGCTTTCGTGGTGGCGGAGATTGAAAGACCCCAAGCATAAAGTCCGCCGAGTGCAAGCACTGCGAGCACGACAAGCGCCAGTGAGGTCTTCCGGATCACGCGTGCTTCTCCAATGGATCGGTCGGCGTCCGCTCGGCAAAGTCAAAAACGGCAGGCTTCTTGCGCAGCAGCGAAACGCGCACGTCTTCGGCTTCCAGCAGCGCTTGCTGCGCTTCGGTGCCGCCGGGGTATTTGGGGTTGAGAAAGCCGCCTTTCTTTAACACGCGCCACCAGGGGGTAAGCTCGCTTTCAGGCCAGCCAATGGCGCGCTGCTCCTCCGCTGCGCGAGCGCACATATTGAGGAAAATCGCGGTCGAAACTGGACAGGCTACCGCGACCTCATGGCGGCGGGCAATCGCGGCGCGAAGGTCGTCGAGCGTAGCAACCTCGCCCCGCCTGAGAGTGCGCACAATGGTGTTCACCTCCGATGGGGAGGAGACAACCATCGCCCCGCCACCAGCCTCACGATAGCCGGGCGCACCGGGCGGAATTATATGGACGATGTGCGGTTCGCGCCCGTTGTTCAGGTGTTCCAGCGCGGACTTTGGTTTTGCCATGGGGTCGATCACTCCGATTCGAACGAAGGCTTATCGCATCACCAATCGTGGCGGAATAAGACCAGTTTGTTCACTTTTTGATCGGATTGCACCGCTGCAAGACCCACGCGTAGCAACAGGAACCGCCATTCCGAAATCCACCCAGTTTCAGTCGTCTAGCCCTCGCGCCGCAAGCGGTCGCTTAAGGAATTACGACCTAATATGGTGGAATCGATATTCTCACCATAAAGCCCGTCTCCCTGAACTTGTTTCAGGGTCCATCGTGCCACAAATCCAGTCGCCAGTGCGGCGAGGTAGATGCTGAAACAAGTTCAGCATGACGGATAAGAGATGTGATGAATTTCAGCTCCACCACACTAGCAGTACCGAATGGTCTAAGCCGGACTGTGTTTAACCATGCGGTGGGTGGTCCATATATTTGGCTACCTGGGCGGCATAGCGTTTCGACACTGTCGTAAACTGGCCAGTCGCTTCATCGAGCGCATAGATTTCCCCGTCGGCAATATCATAGACCCACCCGTGGAGCGTCATCACACCCTTGGCCATGGCGACGGCAACCGCAGGATGCGTCTTGAGGTGGTTCAATTGCAGCACGACATTTTGTTCGAGCAGCAAAAGCATCCGGTCATGGTCATTGAGATCGCCACCGACGGCATTGACGATTTCGACGGCTGCCCGCGAATAACCGAGCCAGTCCCGAACATGCGGCATGGCGTCGAGCTTGTCCGGCGCCACAGCCCCCTTCATGGCACCGCAATCGGTATGGCCGCAAATCACGATATGCTGGACGCCGAGTCCCGTGACGGCAAACTCGATCGCCGCTGTCGTCGCGCCGCTGGAGTTGCTGTGGGGTGGCACGATATTTCCGGCGTTGCGCACCACGAACAGGTCGCCGGGCTCGCTTTGCGTCAGCATGCCGAGTTCGATTCGCGAGTCAGAGCAGGTTATAAACAGCGCCTCAGGAGATTGTCCCGTGCTCAGCTTGGTGAATAGTTCCGCCTTCTGCGGGTAGATGTCGCGCTGGAAGCGAACGACACCGGCGGCAAATTTCGGCATGATAATACTCCTCTGAGGTGGGAGAGATGTGGTCGCAACATCGCCAGAGCGCAATATGAGTGCGGCAGGAGATGCGGTGTATCGTGCACTGATCATCCCCCGATTGCGCGGACACCTTGGGTTAGCCCGTCATGCTTTGCTCGGCCGGTGCTGTCAAACCAATGTGGCGGTCGGCAGGCGGTGCTGCAAGCGGGCGCAGATGAGCCGCAACTCCAGCGCAAAACCCGCCTGGCAGCAACCCAGCTTCACCTCTCGCGGCATGCTGGCTTGCTTCGCTGTGCTCGCAATAACGTCAGTGATGGCGAACTAATATGGTGGAATCGAAATTCTCAACACAAAGCCCGTCTCCCTGAACTTGTTTCAGGTTCCATCGTGCCACAAATCCAGTTGCCAGTGCGGCGAGGTGGATGCTGAAACAAGTTCAGCATGACGGATAAGGGATGTGATGAATTTCAGTTCCACCACACTAAAGGGCGATGCCCAAAAAGCTGGTCGATTGAGAACGACGCATTCTCTCCAAGCTTTCAAACGGATTTGATTAATTCAGGAAAGCAAAACGAACCTATTTGGATTTTGATGTCGTCGCTACACCAGCCGCGTTTTGATCACCGGGTGGGATTCCAGCGTGCGGTGGACTGGGCATTTGTCTGCGATGACAAGCAACCGGGCGCGCTGCGCCGCGTTCAGATCACCCGTCAGCGTCACATCGCGCGACAGCACCTCGATTTTGGGTCTTCCCTCGCCCGTTGCGGCGCAATCGTCGGAATGGCAGCGATCATGACGCAAATCGACGCTGACGGCTTGCAGCGGCATCCCCTCCCGGTCGGCGACGAGTTTGATGGTCATCGCCGTGCAGGTGCCAAGTGCGGACAGCAACAGATCATAGGGCGTGGGCCCCAGATCAGCACCGCCAACCTTCAACGGCTCATCGGCTAGGAAACTATGCCCCGATGAATCGACAATCGACGTGAATTTCGCACTGGTAGTGACGACGCGTACCTCGCCTTCGGATGGCGCATCGATGGAAGCCGCTGCGGGCAGATAGGGTTCAACCCAGGCGGCAATGATGGCAGCAGCATAGGCCGCAGGCGCGGCAAAGGTGAGCAAATGATCGGCGCCGTCGAGCGAGACGAAGCTTTTGGGGTGCCGGGCCGCTGTGAAAATTTCCGCCGCATTTTCAATACCCACCGTCGCGTCGAGCGGGGCATGCAGCACCAGCAACGCCCGCTTCAGATTGGCCAGCCGCCCGGCCTGATCATGCCCCTCCACCGCATCAAGGAACGCGCTCGACACTTCGAATGGCCGGCCGCCAATGCTCACCTGCGCCTGCCCGGCGGCGCGCACCGCGGCCACCTGATCGCCCAGTTGGCGCAAGACATGCGCCGGATCAAATGGCGCACCAATGGTGACCACGGCGGTCGTTTCAGGAATTTGGCCAGCCGCCGCAATCACGGCAGCACCCCCAAGCGAATGGCCAACCAATATGGCAGGCGCGCCAATCGTGCCCCGCAGATAGGCAGCGGCGCTGACCAGATCGCTGACATTGGCGGCAAAATGGCTGTCGACGAAGTCACCCTCGCTCTTGCCCAGCCCGGTAAAATCAAACGCCAGCGTTGCAATGCCGTGTTCGGCCAGCGCCAGGCTCACCCGCCGCGCGCCGTGGCTGTTTGCCGTGCAGGTAAAGCAATGCGCAAACAGCGCCACCGCCCGCACGCGGCCCGGCGGCATTTCCAGCCGACCCACCAGTTTCACGCCCGCTGCGTTGGTAAACTCGACATCATGCCGCATGATCAGACCCCTTGGTTGATTGATCACCAGTTTAGCGATGTGCGGCGCGAACCCCTAATGATTGACGGTACAGCACCGATAGAGCGGCCTACCGCACGCCGCCGACCGCGTCCGCTAGCGCTCACCTGCGGCGCGCAGGCTGTCCCACGCATATAGCCCACAACCTGCCCAGATCAGGGCAAAGGTAGCTGCCTGCACCGGGCGCAGCGGCTCACCGAACAGGAACACGGCCTGCGCAAATTGCAACGACGGCGACATGAACTGGAGCAGCCCGATCGTGGTATAGCGCAGCCGACGCGCAGCAGCGGCAAACATCAGCAGCGGCATTGCCGTGACGACGCACGACAGGATCAACAGCGCGTCGGTGCCCCCGCTCTGGCCAAAACTGCCGCGACCCGCCGCGCTTTCAACCAACAGAAAAGCCAGCAGAAACGGCGCGAGCAGCACCGTTTCCACCGTCAGCCCGCCCAGCGCGTCAATTGGCACCACCTTGCGGATCAGCCCGTAGGTGCTGAACGATGCCGCGAGCACCAGCGATATCCAGATTGCCCCGCCTTCAACAACCGCCAGCGCCACCACGCCGAGTGCCGCGATACCAATCGCCACGCCCTGCCAACGCCGCAGCTTTTCGCCCAGCAGCGCCACGCCAAATGCCACATTGACGAGCGGGTTCATGAAATAGCCCAGGCTCGCCTCAATCACATGGGCGTTCTGGACCGACCAGATATACACGATCCAGTTGACCGCGATCAGCAGCGAACTGGCCATCAGCAACAGCAAGGTGCGCCCGCGCGCGGCGGCAAGGATGGGTCGCACCTGTTTGGTGACGATCACGATCACAACAAGCAACACCACCGACCACAGCACGCGATGCGACAGCAATTGCAGCGCAGGCACGCCCCGCAGCAATCGCAGATACAGCGGCAGCAGCCCCCAGAACGCATAGGCACCGACCGCAAGGATCAGCCCAGTGCGCAGCGTGTGTTGATTTTCCCCCGTCATCCCCCGCGCATGCCCGCCGCCGGGGTGTGCGGCAAGCAAACAACGCTATCGCGCGACCAAGATCAATCAGCGAACAGCAGCACCGGGGTTTCGAGATATTTCTTGAGCAGTTGAACAAAGCTCGCGGCGTCCCAGCCATCGACCACGCGGTGATCGCAGCTGATTGAGAGGTTCATCAGCTTGGCGCGCACGATTTCATCGCCGACAAAAACCGGTCGCTCGACAATTTTGTTCGGGCCGATGATCGCGACTTCGGGGCGGTTGATGACCGGCGTGGTCGCGATGCCGCCCAGTGGCCCGAGCGAGGTGATCGTCAGCGTCGAGCCCGACAGTTCCTCCACCTTGGCCTTGCCGGTGCGCGCAGCCTCGGCCAGGCGGCCGATCTCGCTGGCCAGCTGCCAAACGTTGCGATCCTGCGCATCGCGGATCACCGGCACCATCAGCCCGGCGGGCGTTTGCGTCGCCATGCCGAGATGGACGCTACCATGCCGGGTGACGACACCCGCCTCATCATCATAACGCGCGTTGATCATCGGGAAAGCGGGGATCGCCTTGCAGATCGCGACGATCATCAGCGGTAGCATCGTCAGTTTCGGGCGGGCACCGCGATTGTCGTTCAGGTCGGCGCGCATTGCCTCCAGCGCGGTCACGTCAATCTCATCGACATAGGTGAAATGCGGGATGTTGCGCTTTGCCGCCTGCATATTCTCGGCGATTTTGCGGCGCATGCCGATGACCTTGATCGGATCATCAGCGCGCGCACGGCTGGCGTGCGGCGCGTGATAGCCCTGGCCCGATTGATAGCGAAGATACGCGTCGAGATCGGCATGACGAACGCGGTCGCCATCGGCCTTCACGGTAGCAAGATCGATGCCGAGATCTGTGGCGCGGGCGCGCACAGCGGGGGAAGCGAGGACCGGCGCTGACGCAACCGTTTTGTGCTCCTGCGCAGGCAGGAGCCCCGGATCACTGGCGCTACGTTCTCGGCCCTGGGCTCCTGCCTGCGCAGGAGCACTGGTGGGAGTCTTTTCGCCGGAAGCAACCTCCCCCACCCCAGGATTCTCAGCACCATATTGTTCGGCCACTTCGGCCTGGGCCGCCGTTGCAGGTGCGGCCTTCAGCTCAGTCGGCGCATCATCGCGCAAGGCGGGCGCTTCTTCTGCCGAAAAATCGCCGTCCGTTTCAATCACCACCAGCGCGGCACCGATCGACACCTGATCGCCAACCTCCCCCGCCAGTTCCACCACCACGCCCGATACCGGCGATTCCATCTCAACGGTGGCCTTGTCGGTCATCATGTCGGCGATCTGCTGATCTTCCTCAATCCGGTCGCCAACCGCCACGTGCCACGCGACGATTTCCGCTTCCGAAATGCCTTCGCCAATATCGGGAAGTTTGAAGGTGAAGCGTGCCATTATGCGTCCTTCATGATTTTCTTCAGGGCCTCGCCGATGCGGACGGGACCGGGGAAATAGGCCCATTCCAGGCTGTGCGGATAGGGCGTGTCGAAACCCGTCACGCGCTCAATGGGTGCTTCGAGGTGATAGAAGCAGCGTTCCTGCACCAATGCCGACAGCTCCGCACCAAAACCGCTAGTGCGCGTTGCTTCATGCACAATCATGCAGCGCCCGGTTTTCTTCACCGAAGCCTCGATGGTCTGAATGTCGAGCGGCACCAGCGTGCGCAGATCGATCACCTCGGCATCAACGCCCGCTTCTTGAATCACCGCCAGCGCGACATGCACCATCGTGCCATATGCCAGCACCGTCAGCGCATCACCCGCACGCACGATCTTGGCCTTGCCCAGATCGATCTTGTAATAGCCCGTCGGCACCTCGCCGGCCGGATGCTGCGACCAGTTTTGCGTCGGCTTGTCCCAATGGCCGTCGAACGGGCCGTTATAGATGCGCTTGGGTTCGAAAAAGATCGTCGGATCATTATCCTCAATCGCGGCGATCAACAGCCCCTTGGCATCATAGGGCGTGGACGGGATCACCGTCTTGATGCCCGATACATGGGTGAAAATGCCCTCAGGCGACTGCGAATGCGTCTGCCCGCCAAAAATGCCGCCACCAAAGGGCGATCGCACCGTGATGGGCGAGGTGAACTCGCCATCGGATCGATAGCGTAGCCGCGCCGCCTCACTCACCAACTGGTCGAGCGCGGGATAGATATAATCAGCGAACTGGATTTCAGGCACCGGGCGCAGGCCATATGCCCCCATCCCCACCGCAACACCGATGATGCCGCATTCGGTGATCGGCGTATCGAACACGCGCCGCGTGCCATATTTCGCCTGCAACCCTGCGGTGGCGCGAAACACGCCCCCGAAATAGCCGACATCCTCGCCCATCACGACGATATCGGGGTCGCGGTCCATCATCACATCCATGGCCGAATTGATCGCCTGGATCATGTTCATGCGGGTGGTATTCGAGATATCCGCCACTGGTGAATCCCCATCACGCCAATCAGTCATACCACCCTCCCGTCACCCCGGCCTTGAGCCGGGGTCCCGCTATTCTTCAGCGGGCGAAAGGAAGCGGGGCCCCGGCGCAAGGCCGGGGCGACGAATGGAAAAAACAGCGTCACGGCTTCAGCGCCCATGGGCGGCCGCTGGCGGTTTCTTCGGCGATCATCTGCGCCTGCTGCTCGCGCAAGTGCCAGGGCATTTCCTCGAACACGCCATCGAACAGCGTTTCGAGCGGCTGGTGGAGGCCGTGGCCCAATATGCCATTCTTCTCGGCTTCCTTTTGCGCGGTTTTGACCTGTTCGGCGAGTTCAAGATCCTGTGCGGCGTGGCGTTCGGCGTCCCATTCACCAATAGCGATCAGGTGGTCGCAAAGCCGCTTGATCGGATCGCCGAGCGGCCACGCATTGGGTTCGCCCGCCGACCGGTATTGCCCCGGATCATCCGATGTCGAATGCCCCTCCGCCCGGTAGGTGAAATGCTCGATCAACGTTGGTCCCTGGTTGGTGCGCGCGCGTTCGGCGGCCCAGGCGGTGGCGGCATAGACGGCGAGTGCATCATTGCCGTCCACCCGCAGCCCGGCAATGCCATAGCCAATGGCGCGCGCAGCAAAAGTTGTCGATTCTGCACCGGCAAAACCCGAAAAACTGCTGATCGCCCATTGATTATTGACGACGTTGAAGATCACCGGCGCGCGGTAAACGCTGGCAAAGGTGCACGCCGAATGGAAATCGCCCTCTGCCGTTGATCCTTCGCCGCACCAGGTGGCGGCGATGCGCGTATCACCCTTTGCCGCACTCGCCATCGCCCAGCCAACGGCTTGCGGATATTGCGTGGTGAGATTGCCAGAGATGGAAAAGAACCCGGCTTCCTTTACCGAATACATGATCGGCAACTGCTTGCCCTGCAACCGATCACCCTTGTTCGAATAAATCTGGTTCATCATATCGATCAGCGACCAGCCACGCGCGATGAGCAGCCCCTGCTGGCGATAGGAGGGAAAGCACATATCCTCATAATCCAGCGCATGTGCGGCGGCGACGGCGATGGCTTCTTCGCCGGTACACTTCATATAAAAGCTGGTCTTGCCCTGGCGCTGGGCACGAAACATGCGCTCATCAAACGCACGGACCAGCGCCATGCTGCGCAGCATTCGCCGCAGCATATCAGGCGAAAGTCGCGGGTTCCAGGGGCCTACGGCATGGCCATCATCATCCAGCACCCGGATCAACCCGTATGCCAGCGGCGCAAAACTATCGGGCCGGGCGGCAGTATCAGGGCGCGGCGCGCTGCCTGCTGGCGGCACATCCATGTCGACAAAATCAACCGCATCGCCGGGCCGGAAACGCGGCTCTGGCACGTGCAGCGTCAACGGTGGCAAATTGGCACGCGGCGGATCGCCAGCCATGATCTCTCCATTGCGGGTATCCGGCCAGCCCGGGACTCGCTTATCAGCACCTTGTTATAAAATTTCAACGGCTATGGCGAGACCTCAACGACCACCAAATGCGGCAATCGCGGCGCGGGCAATCGGTTCACCCCATTCCTGGACGAAATGGCCCCCGTCTTCGATCATCATGGGTGGCGGGCACCCCCTGATCTGTTGGCGCAGCGCCTCCATCTGCGTCGGCCCCAATACCGGATCGGCAGCCCCCACCGCCATGAAGCTGGGCCCGGCCCAGCGCTGCGACCAGAATTCAGCCGCCGCGCGGCCAATTGCCGCACCCGCCATGTCCGGCTCAATCGGCACCAGCGACGGGAATATCTGCGCGCCGGCCTTGTAACTGGCGTCAGGATAAGGCGCGTCATAGGCGGCAATCTCCGCCGCCGTCAGGTGCGGCGTGCCCCGTGCAATCAGCGCACCAATGGGAAGATCGGGCGTGGACGCGGCATAGGCCTTCCACATCATAAAACCGGGGCCGGGCGAGGCCCCGGTGCCGATGCCCGTGTTCATCACAATCAGCCGCGCGATCCGATCCGCCATGCCCGGCGCGACCGGCAGGGTCAGCCCGATCAACCCACCCCAATCCTGCACCACCAGCGTGATGTTTTTCAGGTCAAGCCGCTCCACCAGCGCGATCAGCCAGTTGCGGTGGAAATCGAAGCTGTAATCAGCCTGATTCACAGGCTTGTCAGAGCGGCCAAAGCCCAGAAAATCGGGGCAGATCACCCGCGCGCCGGTTTCCAGAAAAACCGGGATCATCCGGCGGTACAAAAAGCTCCAGCTCGGTTCGCCGTGCTGGCACAGGAACACGCGGTCGGCGTCGGCAGGCCCTGTATCGATATAGGCGCTGCGGAGCCCCTCATACCCCGGCAGATCGTCGACATAGCACACCGGGAAATCAAAATCGGGAATCGCCGCAAAGCGATCTTCTGGGGTGCGCTTGGCTTCGATCATCAGGGGCTTCCTTTCCATTGCGTGGCAGGTAAATTCCAGGGTCAGGCTCTCGACGTCAATCCGTCAGGGATCATTAACCTGTGTCATGCATTATGGCGATGAGACAGGAGTCGCTTCATGTACATGCAGCAAGTTACCCGCGCCAAGACCCGCACCGCCAGCGTCCCCGCCATTGATGCGGTTATCGGCATTGGCTTTTTGACAATATCGGCGCTGATGCTCCTGCCCTCACTGGCGCTGTACGCGGTTTATGTTGCAGCAGCACTGGTAGCTCGGACATTCTGGAAAAACCCCCGCGCCGGCCGCTAATCGCTGCCGTTAAACACGGCCTCATGTGAACCACCGCCCGTTCGCGCTCAGCGAAGTCGAAGCGCTCAGCCCGAACGGATGAAGTGCCAGTTCGCCAACCCCCACAGCGAGCATCGGTCATAGATTCACAAAAAGCAGCCTTTCGGCAAGCGCCCCAACCATCGACATTGGCAGCTGATTAGGCGACACGTGTAAGCGGACATCCGGGGAGTACGCGATGCAAGCTTACGTCGTGTTGCTGCTGCTGCCGATGCTAATCTACTGCTTGGCCCAAACCTATAGAGATGTGCGCCGCCGCAACTGGATTTTTGCTGTCTGGGGTGGTGGCATGATCCTATTCTTTGGTTGGATCGTCGAAGCTTTGACCAGAGGCCCGTCCTACTGAATAGTGGCAGCTATAGCCTGATCGCTCCCGAAAGCTGCCTGACGCTTCCCCCCAATCTCCGCCATTAAGCACGTGCGCCAATAGCGGTCGTTTGTGGGTTCGCGGCCTAAACCGCGACCACCGTCTGTTCAATCACGCCAAAAATTGGGTGATGCCGGTCATCCTCTGCCCAAATCCGCACCGTGTCCCCCGCTTTCAGGAACGGCGTTACCGCCGCACCGGCTGAGATCGTTTCCACCGTGCGCACTTCGGCAAGACACGCATAGCCAACGCCGCCATCGGCAATCGGCTTGCCCGGCCCGCCATCCGCGCCGCGATTAGAAACCGTGCCCGATCCGATGATGGTGCCAGCAGCCAGCGCGCGCGTTTTGGCGGCGTGGGCGATCAGCGTGCCGAAATCGAATGTCATATCCTCAGCCGCATTCACGCGCCCCAAAGGCTTGCCGTTCAGGTCGATCATCAGCTTGCGGTGCAGCTTGCCGTTTTTCCACCAGTCACCCAGCGAATCGGGTGTGACGAACACAGGCGAAAAGGCGCTGGCAGGTTTTGACTGGAAAAAGCCGAACCCCTTGGCGAGTTCACCGGGGATCAAGTTGCGCAAGGACACGTCATTGGTCAGGCCGACCAGCCGGATCGCGGCCAGCGCCTCGTCGCGGCTTGCGCCCATCGGCACATCGCCAGTGACGACGACAACTTCGCCCTCCAAATCGCAGCCCCAGGCTTCATCTTTCAGCGGTATCGAATCGCGGGGCCCCAAAAACCCGTCCGATCCTCCCTGATACATCAGCGGATCGTGCCAGAAACTGTCGGGCATTTCTGCGCCGCGCGCCTGCCGCACCAGCGCGACATGGTTCACATAAGCAGAGCCATCAGCCCATTGATAGGCGCGCGGCAGGGGCGCGGCAGCCCCATGTTCGTGGAAGCGCCGCATCGGGATCGCCTCATGCTCCAGATCCGTCGACAGGTTCTGCAACAAGGGCAACAACGTTTCCCAATCATCGAGCGCAGCCTGCATCGTCGGCGCGATATGGCCCGCATCGGCATACCAGGCCAGATCGGGCGACACGACGACCAGTTTGCCATCACGACCGTGTTTAAGGCTGGCCAGTTTCATAGTCTCTCCTGCGTTTATCGTTTTGCCAACCTTACTCTGCTCGCGCGGCGTGTCGAGACCAGCCGATAGGCCAACTGCCCTATTGACCGCGCCGCCGCGTGCCCGCAACTTGAGCAAAAGGTTTCAAGAGAGGACTGACATGCTCGACACACTTTCCGGCCGCTTCGCTTATGGCGAAGATCATGAGGCTTTCCGCCAGACCGTGCGCAGCTTTTTGCAGAAAGAAGCCGTCCCCCATGTGAATGACTGGGAAGAAGCCGGCATTGTCGACAAGGAAATCTGGAAAAAGGGCGGTGCCATTGGCATGCTGTGCCCAACCGTGCCGGAAGAATATGGCGGGCTTGGCCTTGATTTTGGCTATAACGCGATTGTTGACGAGGAAGTGTCGTACATTGGCGTGCCGCTCGGCTTCTCGCTGCAATCCGACATTGTTTGCGATTATCTGGTCCAGTACGGCTCCGAGGAGCAGAAGAAGCAGTGGCTTCCCCGGCTGGTGTCCGGCGAAACGATTACCGCGATTGCGATGACCGAGCCGGGTACCGGTTCCGACCTTCAATCGATCCGGACGAGCGCGAAAAAGGACGGCAACCACTACGTCATCAACGGCTCCAAAACCTATATCACCAATGGCCAGAACGCCGACCTGATCCTGGTCGTCGCCAAGACGGACCCCGACGCCAAACCCGCCTATAAGGGCATGTCGATCATCCTGGTCGAAGCTGACCGGGAAGGCTTTAAGCGCGGGCGCAACCTCGACAAGATCGGCCAGGATGCCGCCGACACCAGCGAGTTGTTCTTCGAAGACGTTCGCGTGCCGATGACCAATTGCCTGGGTGAAGAGGGCAAGGGCTTTATCTATCTGATGAGCCAGTTGCCACAGGAACGCCTGTCGATCGCTATCGGCGTACAGTCATCTGCCCAGCGCGCGTTTGACGATACGGTCGCCTTCACCAAGGATCGCAAGGCGTTTATGGGCACGGTTTTTGATTTCCAGAACACGCGTTTCGTGCTGGCCGATCTGAAGGCGAAACTGCAGGTTGGCTGGGCGCATCTCGACTGGGCGATCAAGCGCCACCTGGCCAAGGAACTTACCCCAACCGAGGGCGCAGCCGCCAAATTGTGGCATACCGATCTGCAATGGGAAGTGATGGACAAGTGCCTGCAGTTGCACGGCGGTGCAGGCTATATGAACGAATATCCCATCGCCCGCATGTGGCGCGGTGCACGCGTCAGCCGGATTTATGGCGGCACGAATGAAATCATGAAGGAACTCATCGGGCGATCACTTTGATCGCCTGATGGATTGGACCTGCCCGTGATTGACACGGGTACATTTTGCCGGAATGTTGGCCCTAAAGGCCCGAACAACAGGCCAAAAAGGGGTTAGCATGACGACAAGGATTAAGCCGGGGATCACGCCGGGCATCATCGCCGCATTGGGGGCGGCGATCTTGCTATCCGCCTGCGCCACCACCGGCAATGCCAAACCGAAAGGTGCGGCAAATGCACCGGCCAGGTCCGGCCCCGGCGTGGGGAAGGGGTATAATCACGATCCCTTCCCTTCGACGTACAAGGCCTATCCGGGCAAACCGACACTGATCACTAACGTCACGATTTTTGACGGCGAAGGCGGCAAGATTGAGCGCGGTTCGGCGTTGTTTGCCGATGGCAAAATTGTCGAAGTTGGCCAGTCGATCGCAGCGCCAGCAGGCGCGGTGATCATTGACGGCACCGGCAAAACACTGACCCCCGGCGTGATCGATATTCACAGCCATCTCGGCAATTATCCATCGCCGGGCGTAGAGGCGAATTCGGACGGCAATGAGGCGACCAGCCCCGTCACCGCCGATGTCTGGGCCGAACACAGCGTGTGGCCGCAAGACCCCGGTTTTAGCCGTGCGCTTGCCAATGGCGGCGTCACCACGCTGCAGATTTTGCCCGGCTCCGCCAATTTGTTTGGCGGGCGATCCGTGGTGCTGAAAAACGTCTATGCGCGCACGCCGCAGGGCATGAAGTTCCCCGGCGCGCCTTACGGACTGAAAATGGCCTGCGGTGAAAACCCCAAGCGCGTTTATGGCGGCAAGGGTCGCCAGCCTTCGACGCGGATGGGCAATATCGCCGTCGATCGCCAAACCTGGGCACGCGCCGCTGAATATAAGCGCCGCTGGGACAAGTATGAGGCAGACGGCGGCGAGCCGCCCGCGCGCGACATTGGCATGGACACGCTGCGCGGTGTGCTGGCGGGCGAAATCCTGGTGCAGAACCATTGCTACCGCGCGGACGAAATGGCGCTGGTAATGGATATGGCCAAGGAATTTGGCTATCATGTCAGTGCGTTCCACCACGCGGTTGAGGCCTATAAAATCGGCGATCTGCTGAAGGCGAACGGCACCTGTGCCGCCGTCTGGGCGGATTGGTGGGGTTTCAAAATGGAATCCTATGACGCGATCAGCGAAAACCTGGCGCTGCTGCAACATGCGGGCGCGTGCGGGATGATCCATTCCGATGACGCCAATGGCATTCAACGGCTGAACCAGGAAGTCGCCAAGGCGCTGGCCGCCGGGCGGCGTGCAGGGATAGATATTTCCGATGCCACTGCCTGGACCTGGCTCACCTCTGGCCCGGCCAAGGCGCTGGGCATATTCGACAAAACCGGTAGCCTGAAACCGGGCAAAATGGCGGACGTGGTGTTGTGGAACGGCAATCCGTTCAGCGTCTATACCCGGCCGGACATGGTGTGGATTGACGGCGCGCTGCTGTATGATTCGCATGATCCGCGCTTGCGACCGGTATCCGATTTCGAACTTGGCCAGCCTGGCTCGGGAGATGTGAAGTGAAGCGCCTGCTGCTATTGACCGCGGCGGTACTCGCCACCCCTGCCCTGTCATTCTCTGCCGCTGCGCAATCGGTGGCGATCACCAACGCCAAGCTGGTCATCGGCGATGGGTCCGCCCCCATTGCTGGCGGCACCGTGGTGGTGCGTAATGGCAAGGTTGTCGCTGCTGGTGCTGGCGTCGCGGTGCCTGCTGGCATGGAGGTGATTGACGCGGGTGGCCGCTGGGTAACCCCCGGTATCGTCGCAGGCTTCACGCGGATGGGAATTGTTGAGGTCGACGCTGTTGACCAGACCAATGATGCCAGCGCCAATGGCAGTCCGTTTCACGCCGCGATCGATGTATCTCCGGCGGTGAACCAGCATACCAGCTCCATCCCGCTCAACCGGGCAGAAGGCATCACCCGCGCCATCGTTGCGCCTGACAATCGCGGATCGATTTTTGCTGGCATGGGCGCGGTGATCGATCTGGGCAGCGATACCGCCCCGGTCAGCACGCCGCGTGCCTTCCAGTATATGGAATATGGGGAAGGCGGCGCGCGGGCCGCTGGCGGCAGCCGCCCCGCCGCGCTCAGCATGTTCAAAAACGCCCTGTTTCAGGCACGCGATTATGCCCGCAATCCGGCTGGCTATGCCGATCAGGGCAAGGACGCACTGCTGACCCGCGCCGACGCAGAAGCGCTGGCCCCGGTCATCAGCGGTCGGATGCCATTGCTGATCCATGTCGAGCGTGCATCGGACATGTTGGCGCTGATCGACATCAAGAAAGCAATGCCGCAATTGCGGATGGTTTTCGTGGGCGTTTCGGAAGGCTGGATGGTCGCCCCGCAACTTGCCGCCGCCAAGGTGCCGGTGATCGCGTCAGCACTGAACGATTTGCCCGAATCCTTTGAATCGCTGGCAGCCACGCAATCCAATGTCGGGCGGATGAAGGCGGCGGGCGTGCTGGTTGGCATCGGCACAATCAACGACAATGAAGCGCGGCAGGCGCGGCTTGAAAAGCAATATGCCGGCAATCTGGTCGCGCTCACCAAAGTGCCCGGCGCCACCGGCCTCGACTGGAACGCCGCCTTTGCCGCGATCACCTCGCTTCCCGCCGAAGCCGTGGGGCTTGGCGGCGAAATCGGCTCGCTACGCCCCGGCCGCGCCGGTGATGTCGTGATCTGGTCAGGCGACCCGCTCGAACTGGATAGCGCAGCACAGATGGTATGGATCGACGGCGTCAAGCAATCGCTGGCCACGCGCCAAGGCCAGTTGCTGAAGCGATATCTGACGCCGCAAGAAGGCGCGCTACCGAAGGCTTATGAGCGGTAGGGCGTAGCCCGGCTTTATATCGTCTTGCAGTGCAGGTCGGGGGGCGCGCGCTGCCCCCCAGCCCATTCCGATCAGCCAGTGGCCGCAACCTGATAGAAGAAGTCGATGAATCCCATCGCCGAATCGTCATAGCCCAGCACCTTCGGGTTGGTGCTTTCGATCAGCAGATATTCGTCGGGCGCATGCGCTCCACTGCCATGGCCGAAGCCGAACTGACCAGCAGCAAGCGACACCGGCGCCGAGGTAAAGACATAGCCCGGCCATGATCCAGCCAGCCGCGGATAGACTGACGTCTTCACACCTGCGCGCTGATAGGTCGCCAGTTCAGCTTTGATCAGCGACGAATTCTCGTCGGTTTCGGTCGGATCATAACCACCTGTCACCTTCACTTCGACATCGGCAAAGCCGCGCTTCGCCAAATGCGCCTTGATCTTTGCCACGCAATCATCGTGGGTCTGATTGGGCACCAGCCGCATGTCCAGCTTTGCCACCGCGCGCGCCGGCAGGATCGTCTTGCCACCCGGCCCGGTATAGCCCGCGATCAGCCCCTCGATATTGACAGTCGGCTGCGACGCCAGCCGCTGCTGCGTTTCGCCCCAGCTCAGGTCGTTGATGAAATGCTTCACCCCCATCTGCTGCTTCGCCGTCGCCTCGCTATGCTTGGCGGCGGAATCGGCAATCAGCGCCTTTTCGCGTTCAGTCAGCGGGCGCACCTTTTCAAACCAGCCATCGATCGCCGGTGTATTGCCATCGGCACTCACCAGCGTCTGCAACGCCTGGACCAAATGCCAGGCAGGGCTGTCAACCACTGCCTTCATCGACGAATGAAGATCCTTGGCAGGCCCCCTGCCCCATTTTTCACCCGACGCGATCAACTCGCATTCGATGATGCCCTTGGCACCCAGGTTGATTTCGGCGGCACCGTCATTGGGCGATTGCCAGGCGCTGGGGATCACCGCGCCAACGCATTTGCGCAAGGCCGCAGTAATATCGGGACGGCGCACGATCTGGGTGAAGTGCGGCGATCCAATCTCTTCCTCGCCCTCGCACACCAGCACCAGGTTGACCGGCGGTTTGCGTCCTGCCGCCTTCATCGCGGCGAGGGCTGCAAGGACGACCGACTCAGGCCCTTTCTGGTTTACCGCGCCGCGCCCGACCAGCACCTTGCCGAGCCCCGCCCGATCGACGAACTTCCCGTCAAGCGGGGGCGACGTCCATTCGGCGGGATCGAACTGCTTGACGTCGTACATGAAGTACAGCGCGAGCGTCTTCTTCGCGCCATTGTCCATGGTCGCAAACACGCCGGGCAAGCCGTCTGTCGGCACGATCTCGACATGCTGGAAGCCTGCTTCTCGGGCGAGTTCTGCCATATAGGCCGCGCCCTCCTTCACGTTGCGGCCCTCGGCGGCAATCGTGGGCAAGGCGATCCAGTCGCGCAACCGCTTGATCGCGGCATCGTGTCCGGCGGCAATCGTCTTTCGCAAGATAGCCACATCATCCTTGGCGAGCGCCGCGCCAGGTAAGGCCATCACCGCGCCGAGCGCTGCGCCCTTAAGCAATGTCCTGCGATCCGTTGCGCCGATACCGTCCACCACCCGTCCCCCCGTTGCTTGTGACAATGCAAATCATGGCAGCTTGACGGGGCTGGTGGAAGGGCTTGGCAGCGGAAGCATCTCAATCTTGCCCTGCGGCATCGGTCGACAAACGCATTGAGCACCCAATCAAGGAGCCGCCTGTTTGTCATACCAGGCCAGCCATCGCACCATCCGGTCCTTCAGAAAGCTGGGCCGGCGCAAGCCGTGGTGTTCGCCGGGGTAGATGATGAGTTGGGTGTTGATATTGCGGCTTTTCAACGCCTGATACATTTGTTCTGAATTGAGCAGGGGTACGTTGAAATCCTTATCCCCCGCCATCCAAAGCGTTGGCGTGACGATTTTTTCATTGTGGTAGAACGGGTATGAATTGCGCAGCCACACATCCATATGTTCCCATGGACGACCCAGTTCGACTTCGTAATCGCGGATATACTGATCCGTTCCATAACCGGCCAAAACGTTGCTGATGCTCGCGCCCGATACCGCCGCCTTGAACCGCGTGTCGGATGCGATGACGTAATTGGTCAGCATGCCACCATAAGACCAGCCGCCAATGTACAACCGTGCCGGATCGGCAATGCCCTTTGCCACGGCATCATCCACCCCGGCCAGCGCATCGGGCACGGCGGGGCCGCCCCAATCGGCGTAGAGTGCCTTTGCATAGGCCTGGCCCCGGCCCGTCCCGCCGCGCGGATTGGTGGAAACAACGGCGTAGCCGTGCCCTGCGAAAATCTGCCAGACGATGTTGAAGCTGGCATCAAATTGCGATTGCGGCCCGCCATGGTTGTACAGAATGGTCTGCAGCATTTTTGCCGGTTTGCCCGGCGGCGTGACCAGGAACCCGTGAACGTCTGTGCCGTCTTTTGACCGGTAACTGGCGCGCGCCACGGGGGCGATGGCGACTTGTTTCAGCCAGTCGTCATTCTGATGGCTCAACTGGCGTATCGCGCCGGGGCCGTCGATTGCATAAACTTCTGGCGGTGCAGCTGGGCTGGACATGGTCACCGCCAGCTTACCCTTTGGTGCCGCAGCAGGCGCCGCGAAAACACGAAACCCGCTGGCGATATCGCGCAAGGGACCGCCGGACAGCGGCACCTCTGCGATGCGTTCCACGCCGTCATCCTCCACCGCCACGCGAACTGCCATGCCATCGGGCGTCCAGATCGGTTGGCTGACGTTGCGATCAAGCGTGCCCGTCAAGATGCGCGGTGCGCCCCCTGTGGCGGGCACCAGGGCAAGGGTGCGCAGGCCGTAGCTGAACAGCTGGACGGGGCCACCCTGAACATAGGCGATGGTCTTGCCGTCCGGCGACCATGCCGGATAGCTTCCCAGACCGGCGGGATTGTCTTCGCCCGGATACACGGTCAGCGCGCGCGGCTCGGCCGGCGTCGTTGCCACAGCGACAAGGTAAAGATTACTGTCATAGCTGCGGTCGGGGTCCGCCGTGCGCTTTGATGAAAAGGCGATCATTCTGCCATCAGGCGACCAGGCGGGCAGTGCCTCATCATAATCGCCAGTCGTCAGGCGGCGCGCCTTTTTGGCGGTCAGGTCATAGATCCATAACCGGCTGCGCTGCTTGCCCAGATAGCCCGAACCGTCGTCCTTGAACTGGAAACGGTCGATCACGATTGGCTTTGGCTTTCTGTCTGCGGCCTTGGCGGGCGGGACTGGCTCGTCTTCCGGGGGTGCTATGTCGGCGGCTGGCGCGGCGTCGGGGGCAGGCGTTGCCGCAGGCGCGGGTGCGGCGACTGAAGGTGCAGCGGGCTTGTCGTCAGGCTCAGGATCGCTGACGATCATGGCGATCGATTTGGAATCCGGCGACCAGACGATGTCGGCAACGGATCCCTTGATACCGGGCAGCTTTATTGCCTCCCCGCCTGCGCGATCCAGCAGCCATAGCTGGCTCTGCTTGTCATCGTCCGCGCGGGATGACGTGAAGGCGATAAACTGGCCGTCAGGGCTGAAGCGCGGGTTAGCCTCGCTCTCCCCCTTGCGGCTGGTGAGCTGAACCGTGCGGGTGCCATCCCAGCGCGTCATCCATAAATGCGTTTCCTGGCGATCCGCCGCAACATCGGTGGTGCGCACGGCATAGGCGACCCATTCGCCCTTGGCATCGACCTGCGGATCGCTGACGCCCTTCAGCTTTGCCAGATCATCGGCGACAATCGGGCGCGGGGCCGGGGCCGCCGCTGCCAGCATGGTTGCCGCCAAAAGCAAGACCGCCGAACGCCGCATGAATCTGTCCCCCCACCAAAAAAACGGGCACGCTGCGCGGCCCTGCCCGGCACCGACATGAAGGGATTTTGTAGTGCGATCAACCTGAGCTCAAGCAAACGCCGCCATTGGCACCCACCGGCTATCCGCAACAAAGCTTGACTTAACAAAGCTTGACTTAATTGGTATCGCCAGCATTCAACTGCAGCAGTACAACGCGCCATGCCGATAAGCGCCAGAAAGACGCTGGGCCAATAAGCGCCAGAATAACGCCGGGGAGTGAATGTGAAAAACAGTGCCAAGCATCGCCTGATATCGGCGTTGAGCGTGATGGCGCTGGTTTCAGCGTGCAGCGGCGGTGGATCGTCCGCGCCGGGTGGTGGCATCACCGCGGTGGTTACACCGGCCCCCTCACCAACCCCATCTCCCACCCCGCTTGCGACCTGTTCGCTTCGCGCGCGCCAGGATTGGGCGTTTGCGCAATTGCGTGAATGGTATCTGTTCCCTGAAACATTGCCGGCCAGCCTTGATCCCACACCCTTTGCAACGGTTGAAGCCTATGTCGATGCGTTGACGGCCACCGCGCGCGCGCAGAACCGGGATCGGTTCTTTACTTTTCTAACCACGATTTCGGGCGAAAACGCCTTCCTCAATTCAGGGTCCAGCGCCGGATTTGGTATCCGCCTGGCATTTGACACGTCCTCACGGCTGTTCGTTGCCGAAAGTTTTGAAGACGCGCCTGCGCTTGCTGCGGGGATAGACCGGGGCACCCAGATTTTGGCGATCGGGAACACCGATACCAGTTTGCAGACTGTCGCTTCGCTGGTCGCCAGCGGGGGCAGCGCGGCGGTAACCAATGCGCTGGGGCCAAGCACGGCGGGCACCGTCCGCGCACTGCAAATCAGCAATGGTGCCGGAACGCGCATCGTTACCGTTACCAAGGCTGATTTCAGCCTTGCGCCCGTATCCTCACGCTATGGTGCGATGATCATCAATGATGCTGGGCGGCGGGTTGGCTATATCAACCTGCGTACCTTTATTTCCACCGCGAACCAGCCACTGCGCGATGCATTTGCCAATTTTCGCGCGAATGGAATCACCAATGTGATCCTTGATTTTCGCTATAATGGCGGTGGGCTGGTTTCCACCGCCGATTTGATCGGCGATCTGCTGGGCGGCAACCGGTTGACGTCAGAAGTGTTCAATCTCACCGCGTTTCGCCCTGAGAAATCATCGAACAACACGACCAAAAACTTTGCGCCCACGGCGCAATCGATTTCGCCCTTGCGGATCGCGGTGATCGGCACTGGATCAACAGCGTCAGCGAGTGAGCTGGTTGCCAACGGCATGCTGCCCTATCTGCGCGCCAATCTGGGGCTGATCGGGTCGAACACCTTTGGCAAGCCGGTTGGCCAGATCGCGCTGGATATGAGCGCGTGCGATGATCGGCTGCGCGTGGTCGCCTTTGCATCGCAAAATGCCAACCGCCAGAGCAATTACTTCACCGGCCTGGCCAGTGTGGTGGAGGCGAGCTGCCAGGCCGCCGATGACCTGACCCGGCCGCTTGGCGATCCGCAGGAAGCATCAACACGTGCCGCGCTCAATTACCTTGCCGGGCAAAGCTGCACCCCCATTGCAGGCGCTGTGGCCACTGGCCAACAGGGCCCCGCTTCGGTGCGTGCGCCCAGCCAGCAATTGCTGGTGCCAGCCCGGCCCGATCCCATGCAGCGCGACCTGCCCGGCGCGTTTTAGGACGCCAAAAACTGCGCGGGGTTGACTTTTTGCGCTGCAACATGCATTTAAGTGATCGGCGAGGCATTATGCAGCGTGATCGGGCGCTTCTGAATGGTTCAGAATGCTCCCCGGCTCTGCCTCGGTTCTAACCCTAAGCTTCCCACATCACGCGGGGCGCGACATTATGTCCCCGCCCGCCTCCCCGTGCGCCCGATTTTCGGCCTCGGGATGCTGGCATTTATCGAAAGAATACCATGTCCTTCCAAAATCTCGGGCTCAACGAGTCCCTGCAGCGCGCGCTTGCCGACAAAGGCTATAACGAAGCCACCCCCATCCAGCGCCAGGCAATTCCACCGCTGATCCAGGGCCGCGATCTACTCGGCATCGCGCAAACCGGCACCGGCAAGACCGCTGCCTTCATGCTGCCGTCGATCCAGCGGCTTGTTGCCGCCAACGAGCATGTTCGCCCCCGCGCCTGCCGCATGCTGGTGCTTGCTCCCACCCGCGAACTCGCCAGCCAGATTGCGCAAAGTGCACGCGATTATGGCCGTTTTTCAAAACTGTCGATTGCCACCGTGTTCGGCGGCACATCGGTCAGCAAGGATCGCAGCACGCTGGCCAACGGCGTCGACATTCTGGTCGCAACGCCCGGCCGCCTGATCGATTTGATCGAGCAGCGTTTCGTGACGCTCGGCGATATCGAAATCCTGGTGCTTGATGAGGCGGATCAGATGCTTGATCTGGGCTTTATCCAAGCGCTGAAGCGCATTGTGCAGTTGCTGCCCAAGACGCGTCAGACCCTGTTCTTTTCGGCAACCATGCCAAAGGCAATCCGCGATCTGGCCGACAAGTTCCTCGACGATCCAGTCACGGTATCGGTAACACCCGTCGCCAGCACCGCCGAGCGCGTTGAGCAATATGTCACGTTCGTCCAACAGGCTGAAAAGCAGGCGTTGCTCACGATCTTCCTGAAAACCACGGAAGTTGAGCGCGTGCTCGTCTTTACCCGCACCAAGCACGGGGCTGACCGGGTGGTGAAGCTGCTCGCGGCGAACGGCATCGCGTCCAACGCGATCCACGGCAACAAGAGCCAGCCACAGCGTGAACGCGCGCTGGCCGAGTTCAAGTCGGGACGCGTCAAGATCATGGTCGCGACCGACATTGCGGCGCGCGGCATCGACGTGTCGGGCGTCAGCCATGTCATCAACTTTGAATTGCCCAACGTGGCCGAACAATATGTCCACCGCATTGGCCGCACCGCCCGTGCAGGCGCATCGGGTGTCGCCATCGCGTTCTGCGCGGATGACGAGAAGAGCTATCTGCGCGACATCGAAAAGCTGACCAAGCAGAAGATTGAGCATCGCCAGCTGCCCGTCGATTTCGTGGCAGAAGGTGCCCGGTTGAAGGCAGCGCGCGCCGCAACCGGTGTGTCGGACACGCCAGAACGCGTGCGCCGTGACATTGGCAATAACCGCCAGCCTGCGCATCCGCGTGCGACACATCGTGCGCGGCCGGCGGGTGCCGGTGCCAGTTCGGGGGCAGGTGCGCCGCGTACGGTAGCC
>JAKFUX010000024.1:0-37711 GCA_021732465.1 Sphingomonas sp. | reverse complement strand
ACCCCCCCCGTCACCCACGCGAGTGCTCAACCAGCCCGGCGGGGGTGAGCGTCAGGGTGCGATCCGCAATCGCGGCAGCAGCGGCGGAATGGGTGACGATGATGGCAGCCACCCCGCCTTCGCGCACAGCATCCGCAAACAGCGCCAACACCCGCGCCGCCGTTTCGGGGTCAAGATTGCCGGTCGGCTCGTCCGCCAAAATGATCGCCGGGCGGTGGACCAGCGCGCGGGCAATCGCCACCCGTTGCAGTTCGCCGCCGGACAGATCCCGCGCATAGCCATCGCCCCGCGTCCCCAGCCCGACCCGTTCCAGCATGGCCTGCGCCTGAGCGCTCACCTGCGCGCGGTCGCTCGATACCAGCGCGAGTGGCAGCGCGACATTCTGCCGCAGCGTCAGATAGGGCAGCACATGAAAGGCCTGGAAAACAAAACCAATGCGGGTGCGGCGCACCGCCGTCAGCGCCGCTTCATCCAGCCCGTCCAGCGCGGTGCCCTCAATCGCGATGGATCCGCTATCCGCCCGGTCCAGCCCGGCGAGCATGTTGAGCAAGGTCGATTTACCCACCCCGCTTTCGCCGACAATCGCGATCAGCCCGCCTGCATCAACCGTCAGGTCAAGCCCGCTGAACAGCGTGCGCCCGCCTGGCACGGATTTGGCAAGCCCGGTGACATTGAGAAGCGGGGCGCTCACCAGAATTGCGTTCCGGGCGGGCCCTTGAACGGCCCGGCAACCGCGCTGGTAATCCAGCCGCCATAAAAGCCGCCGGGTTGCGGGGTCACTTGCTCGCCATCGACAAAACAGGCGTCCATGGGGGCTGCGTAGAAAGCGATATGATCGCGTAACATCTCGAAAGCCCGGCTGGGCGCGGGATATGCCCAGCCGACCCGCGACAATCGCCGCGTCGGGCCGATCACATCGAAATAGCGTGCCTGCCCCTTCCATTCACAGATGCTCGATCCGCCGCCCGCCAGCGCCAGCATCGCCTGATCGACATCAGCGGGCGGAAAATAATAGCTCGGCGGGTGGCTCGTCTCGAGTGTGCGGACGCCGCTCCGGGTTTCGGCCAGCACCTGCCCTTCAAACATGATCCGCAAATGCGCGTCCGTCAGCTCGGCGATTGCGGGGCGTGGATAATCCCATACGCTTTCCTGGCCGGGGCGAGTGGGATCGGGCGTGGGGTGGCGCATGCGGGTTATCCGGTGATCAAGGGTGGCAGTGTATTAGCACGCCAAATCGCCGCAACAATACGGCCATGCGGGTGATTGTCATCTCATTTGCGTCATTGCTTCGCTGCGCGCGCAATGATGGAACCGAATATGCATACCGCCCTCACACCGGTGGCGGCACCAGCCCCATTGATTTCATCAGCACCGCTTGGGCCACCATCAACACCAGCCAATGGGCGCAATCGCGCGCAATCTGCCGCACCGGCACACCACGATAGCCAAGCGTGATCGCCAGTAACGGCAGCACAAACCCTGCCCAGATCACCACCGCGCTGCCCACGGCCATTACCCACGGATCGGCCTTTGGCGGGGCCAGGATCAGCGCGCCGGCCAGTATCGCCGCCAGCCAGAATTCACCCAACGCGGTCGTCACGATTAAGCCCCATGCGGGCGTGCGGGCGCCGCCGCCGGCGATCCGGTGATGCAGATAACCCAGCGCAAGCCCCAGCACCGTTGCCGCCAGGATCGGCACCAGATTAAGCAGGATATAGATCATGCAGCGCGCTCCCGGTGCGCCACAATGGCGCAGCTTGTCCCTATCGCGGCTGGCGCTGCGCTGGCAATGGGCCACCCCCGCTTGACGGATGCGCACATATGGCGCATTGCAGCATCGCTCGTCTGGCGTACGCTAAGACCCGCCTAGCCGCCTTTTGCGGCGTACCCCAATTGGACGTTCATGCCTTTCAACACCCTGCCCCCGCTTCTCCTCGAAGCGCTCACCGCCCGTGGCTATGCAGCCCCAACCCCTGTGCAAGCAGCGGTAATCGAACCTGACGCGGCCGGGCGCGACCTGATTGTGTCGGCGCAAACTGGCTCCGGCAAAACCGTTGCCTTTGGCATCGCGATGGCGGGCGAAGTGCTCGACGAAAATGGCGCGCTGCCGTTTATCCGCGAACCGCTGGCGCTGGTCGTGGCACCTACGCGCGAACTGGCGCTGCAGGTTAGCCGCGAGCTGATGTGGCTGTACGGCAAGCTCGGCGCGCGCATTGCGACGTGCGTGGGCGGGATGGACGCCGCCAAGGAACGCCGCAACCTGAGCCAGGGCGCGCATATCGTGGTCGGCACGCCGGGCCGGTTGCGTGATCACCTTGAGCGCGGCTCACTCGACTTGCGCGCGCTGAAGGTCGCGGTGCTCGATGAGGCCGATGAAATGCTCGACATGGGTTTCCGCGAAGATCTGGAACAGATTCTGGACGCGACCCCCAATGAACGCCGCACGATGCTGTTTTCAGCCACGATGCCCAAGCCGATCGTGGCGCTCGCCAAGCGGTATCAGCGCGATGCACTGCGCATCTCGACGGTGGGTGAGGATCGCGGGCACGGCGATATCAGCTATCAGGCCGTCACCGTTGCGCCTGCCGATATCGAAAATGTCGTCGTCAACCTGCTGCGTTTTCACGAAGCGGGCACCGCCATGCTGTTCTGCGCGACGCGGGATAATGTGCGCCACCTTCACGCCGGGCTAACCGAGCGCGGTTTTGATGCCGTCGCGCTTTCAGGCGAACATAGCCAGAATGAGCGTAATGCCGCATTGCAGGCACTGCGCGATCAGCGCGCGCGCGTGTGCGTTGCCACCGATGTTGCCGCACGCGGCATCGATTTGCCCACGCTGTCGCTGGTCATCCATGTCGAATTGCCGCGTGATGGCGAGGCGTTGCAGCATCGATCGGGTCGTACCGGACGGGCAGGCAAAAAGGGCACGGCGATCCTGGTGGTTCCCTATCCGCGCCGCCGGATGGTCGAATCGATGCTGCGCAATGCCAAGATCGAGGCCGACTGGATCAACCCGCCTTCAAGCGAGGACATCCGCAAAAATGATCGCGAACGGCTGATCGTCCAGCTACTCGAACCCGTCGAGATTGATGAGGATGACCGCGAACTGGCGCAGCGCCTGCTCGCGGAAAAGTCGCCTGAGGAAATTGCAGCCGCTTTGGTCCGCGCCTTCCGCGCCAAAATGCCTGCGCCTGAAGAGCTGATCGACCGATCAAAGCAGCCAATGGGCAGCGCCGATGGCCACCGTGCGGGCTTTGAGGATACCGTGTGGTTCAAGATGGCGATCGGTCGGCGACAAAACGCCGATGCGCGCTGGATTTTGCCGCTGATCTGCCGTCGCGGGCACATTACCAAGAATGAAATCGGCGCGATCCGGATTGGCGCGAACGAAACCTTCTTCCAGATACCGCGCGCCGCCGCTGCCAAGTTCAAGGATTCGCTGAAGCGCACCGCTGGCGGCAGCGATGATGATGGCGGCGTTGAAATTGAAGCATCGGCGACTGGCCCTGCTGCGGAAGGCGGCAATGATCGTCACAAGCGCGGTGGCCCGCCGGTGAAGCGGTATGACGCAAAACCGTCGGGCGGCAGGCCCGGTGGCCCGCCGGGCGCCCGTTCAGGTGGTCGCCCCGGTGGCCCGCCCGGTGGCCCACATGGTGCGCGTCCAGCTGGCCCGTCCGGTCCGCGATCCGCTGGTCCGGGTGGTCCGCGCCCCGCTGGCCCGGGTGGTCCAGGTGGCCGGCCAAAGCCGTCGTTCCGCCCGAAATAACCGGCACGCTCCGATCCTGCGCGCCACCGCCCGTATCCCATGATCCGTATCCTGGTCGATGCTGATGCCTGCCCGGTGAAGGACGAAATTTACCGCGTCGCTGAACGGCACGCGGTGCCTGTTTCGATCGTTGCCAACAGCGCGTTTCGCGTGCCGGTGGGGCCAATGGTGGAGCGCGTGGTGGTGAGCGACGGCTTCGACGCCGCTGATGACTGGATCGCCGAACGCGCCGATCCGCGGTCGATTGTGATAACCGCCGATATCCTGCTGGCGGATCGCTGCCTGAAGGCGGGGGCCATAGTGATCTCGTCCACCGGCAAGCCTTTCACCACCAGCTCCATCGGCAGCGCCATCGCCACCCGCGCGATCATGGCCGATTTGCGCGCAGGCGGTGACGTAATCGGCGGCCCCGCCCCGTTCGGCAAGACAGATCGATCGCGGTTCCTGCAAGCGCTTGATTCCGCTTTGGTGAAAGTGAAGCGGTTGGGCTGACGCGTGCAAACCGCGCCCTGACAATCATCAGTCCGACACCAATCCGGTGCTCGCGCTGGTGAGGTGGAATCGAAATTCTCAACATTCAGCCCGTCACCCTGAACTTGTTTCAGGGTCCATCGTGCCACAAATCCAGCCGCCAGTGCGGCGAGGTGGATGCTGAAACAAGTTCAGCATGACGGATAAGAGACGGGGTGAATTTCAGTTCTACCGCCCTAGCCGTTCGCCGCCCGGCCCTTACAGCGCGTCGAAATCAATCACGCCATCCTTATCGATGGCGTCGTCTGCAGCTGCCATTGGGTATTTCAGCCCGGTTGCGCAGTTGAACAGCACCACCTTGTCATCGCTGCTCACCAGCCCGCGCTGCAGCGCCAGCCGATATGCCGCCAGCGTCGCCCCGCCTTCGGGGCAGAGCAGCAACCCGTCCTCGCGCGCGCAGAATGCAACTGCCTCTTCAATCACATCATCATCCACCGACATCGCGATGCCGCCGCTTTCACGCACCGCCCGCAGGATGAGGAAATCGCCCACCGCACGCGGCACGCGGATGCCGCTGGCGATGGTGTGTGCGCCCTCCCACCGGTCAGCATGCTCGACGCCGTCGTCAAACGCCTTGACGATCGGCGCGCAGCCGCTGGCTTGCACCGCGATCATCTTGGGGCGTTTCGGGCCGATCCAGCCGAGCTTTTCCAGCTCGTCAAATGCCTTCCACATGCCGATCAGCCCCGTGCCGCCGCCGGTGGGATAGAAAATCGCATCGGGCAGCGTCCAGCCGAACTGTGCGGCCAGCTCCAGCCCCATCGTCTTCTTGCCCTCAATCCGGTAAGGCTCTTTCAGCGTGGAGAAATCGAACCAGCGCCCTTGCGCTGCGCCCTTGCCCACAATCGCCCCGCAATCATCGATCAGCCCGTTGACGCGGTACACGCGCGCGCCCTGCAGCGCGATTTCACGCACGTTGATCTCTGGCGTGTCATCGGGGCAGAAAACGATCGTCTCAATCCCGCAGCGGCTGGCATAGGCAGCAAGGGCAGCCCCGGCATTGCCGTTGGTGGGCATCGCGATTCGCGTAACGCCCAGTTCCTTGGCCATGCTGACCGCCATCACCAGCCCGCGCGCCTTGAACGAGCCGGTCGGCAGCCGCCCTTCATCCTTTACCCAGGTGTTCGCACCGCCGGACGCGGGCACGGGCACCAGCGGCGTTTCAATCTCGCCCAGGCTGACGACATTGGCGGTGTGCCGAACCGGCAGCAATTCGCGCCAGCGCCACATATCAGTCGCCCGCGCCTCGATCAGGGCGCGCGGGATCGCTGCGCGAATGGCTGCCAGATCATAGCGCACCAGCAAAGGCCGCCCAACGCGCGACAACCCGTGCAGCTGATCCGCCGGATAAACCTCCCCCGTCATCGAGCATTCCAGATGCGTGACAAAAGTCGGGCGATCAGTGGTAAGGTTGGCGTTCATATCGCTTAGTAGACGCGACTAGGTATCGAATTCCAGTGGCGCGGCGGCCCCGCCCGAAAGATTGAGCGGTCGGTCGGGCGCGACCGGGCAGGCATCGCTTTCCGGCATGCCTTGCCCGGGCTTGCGGTTGCGCCCCTTGGCGACCGATACCACCACCAATCGCAGGTGCGCGGACAGTTTGCGGTTGAACAGCTCGAGTGCAAACGGCGGTCGACCCGCAGACATGCCGACACGGGGCCGTGGCAGTTTTCCGGGGCGCAGCGGATCGGCATTTGGCATAACGATTACTCCGGCTTTTTCGCCACCGCCACCAGAGCGGGTCGCAGCAGCCGGTCGCGGATCATGTACCCCGCCTGCATTTCCTGGACGATCGTACCGGGTTCTTCGTTGCAGGGCATCTCCAGCATCGCCTGGTGGCGATTGGGATCGAGCATTTCGCCCAGCGCGGCGATTTTGGTGATGCCGTTGCGCGTAAAGATGGCGTCGAGTTCACGCCCGGTGGCTTCCAGCCCGCCGACCAGACCCTTCATCTTTTCATCCGCGCGCAGATCATCCGGCATGGCCAAAAGCGCGCGGGAAAGATTGTCCGCCACTGACAGGATATCGCGCGCAAACGCCGTTACGGCATAGGCACGCGCGTCAATCGCTTCCTTTTCGCTGCGGCGGCGCACATTCTGCGCCTCTGCATGGGCATAGAGTACAGCGGCCTTTGCGTCGGCCAGTTCACCCTCCAGCACCGCAATGCGCGCTGCCAGCAGCTCGGCTTCGCCCAGATCAAGCGCGGGTGCCTCGTCAAGCGCTTCTGTCGCGGTTTCGGGCGATTCGATATTATCTTCCTGCGTCATCACGTTTCCGTCTTGTCCCGTTCTTTGTCACGACATCAGCCGGGCCAGTGTCGTGGCCGTAAAATCAACCATTGGCACAACGCGCGCATAGTTCAACCGTGTCGGGCCAATCACGCCCACCACGCCCACAACGCGCCCGTCTGGTCCGCTAAACGGCCGAGCGATGACAGAAGATCCAGACAGTGCGAACAGCTTGTTCTCCGCCCCGATAAAGATCCGCGTCGCATCACCCTCCCGCGCGCTATCGAGTAGTTGGGCAATCTCTTGCTTGCCTTCAAGGTCATCGAGCAAATCGCGGATGCGATCCAGATCAGCGGCGGCGGCGGCATCGATCAACCGGCCCTGCCCGCGCACGATCAGCACCGGGCGGCGACCGCTATCCTCGCTCCAGACGACAAGGCCCTGCTCCACCAGCGCGCGCGCCGCCCCGTCCAGCGCCGCGCGTTCAGCAGCGATTTCGCGCTCCACCTTGGCGCGCGCCTCGCTCAGCGTCAGCCCGGCGAGCATGGCGCTCATATAATTCCCCGCCTCGATCAGCGACGATGCGGTAACGCCGGGAGGCAGATCGACGACGCGGTTCTCCACCGATCCATCCTCTGCCACCAGCACCGCCAGCGCCTGATTGGCCGACAGCGGCACAAAGCCAACCTGCCGCAGCACCAGTTCGCGCTTAGGCACAAACACCAGCCCGGCACAGGCGGACAAGCCAGATAGCGCAGCGGTGGTGGCGGCAATCGCCTCCTCCACCGGGCCGGCATGCGTAATGCGCGCCTCAATCGCGGCGCGCTCCTCTGCGCTGGGGGCCATGGCCTGCATCATGCCGTCAACGAAGAGGCGCAGGCCGATATCGGTCGGCATCCGCCCTGCGCTGGTATGCGGTGCCGCCAGCAGGCCGAGCTCCTCCAGATCCTGCATCACATTGCGGATCGATGCGGGCGACAGGTTTATGCCCGCCAGTTTGGAAATGGTGCGCGACCCGATGGGCGCGCCTGAATCAATATAGCTTTCCACCACCGACCGAAAAACGTCGCGGGCACGGTCGTTCAATTCAAGGATGGGTGCGTTCATACGCACATAGCTATGGCTTTGGGCGTGCGGCGGCAAGGAGATGGTTCACACGGCGGTGAGCGTGAACCCCATCTCCCCCGGTTGCACCGAACCCCCGATCCTTTAAGGCACACCCAAACCATTTCCAGGAGAACACCCCATGCGCCCATCAGGCCGCGCCCCCGATCAGATGCGCACGATCAGCATCGAACCACGTTTCACCAAGCACGCCGAAGGATCGGTGCTGATCGGTTTCGGTGACACCAAGGTGCTCGTCACCGCCAGCGTTGAAGAAAAAGTGCCGCCGTTCCTGCGCGGCAAGGGCGAAGGCTGGGTGACGGCGGAATATGGCATGCTGCCCCGCGCCACCCACACCCGCGGCAACCGGGAAGCGGCAAAGGGCAAGCAATCGGGCCGCACGCAGGAAATTCAGCGGCTCATCGGCCGCTCGCTCCGCTCTGTTACCGACATGAAGCTGCTCGGCGAACGCCAGATCGTGCTCGATTGCGACGTTATCCAGGCCGATGGCGGTACGCGCACCGCGTCCATCTCCGGCGCATGGGTTGCGCTGCGACTCGCGATTGATGGTCTGATGGCCAGCGGCAAGCTGACCGCCGATCCGCTGAGCCAAAAGGTCGCGGCGATCAGCTGCGGGATTTATCAGGGCACGCCCGTTCTCGACCTGGATTATGACGAGGATTCAAACGCCGACGCCGACGCCAATTTCGTACTGCTTGAAAACGGCAACATTGCCGAGGCGCAGGCAACCGCAGAGGGCGCAACCTATGACGAAGAAGGCCTGCTCCGCCTGCTCCGCCTAGCCCGCATCGGCTGCACTGATATTTTCGCGGCACAGGCAAAGGCTGTCGGTCGGTGACTGACGCGGTGCCGCCACAGGCGATTCGCAAGCTGCAGACGGGCAAGCTCGTCATCGCCACGCATAATGCGGGCAAGGTGCGCGAGATTGCCGATCTGCTCAGCAGCTATGGCATCGAAACCGTGTCCGCCGCCGAACTCGACCTGCCCGAGCCAGAGGAAACCGGCACCACCTTCATGGCCAATGCCGAGCTGAAGGCGATGTCCGCTGCTGATCTGTCAGGACTGCCAGCGTTGGCCGATGATAGCGGGCTATGCGTGGATGCGCTTGGCGGCGATCCTGGCGTTTACACCGCCAACTGGGCCGAAACCGCAGATGGCAGCCGCGACTGGATGATGGCAATGGGCAAGGTGGAGGATAAACTCACCGCGCTTGGCCCGGATACCAGCCGCGCTGCGCACTTCGTCAGCACCCTCGCGCTCGCCTGGCCCGACGGCCATGTCGAATGGTTTGAAGGCCGGATTGACGGAACGATGGTGTGGCCCCCGCGCGGAGAGATGGGCTTTGGCTATGATCCCGTATTTGTCCCGCTGGGCGAAACGCGGACCTTTGCCGAAATGTCGTTCGACGAAAAACAGGCGAGCAACCACCGCGCACGGGCATTTGCAAAATTGGTCGCGGCGGTTTTTTGAGCAGCGCCACCGCCCTCGCCCTGTACGTCCACTGGCCGTTTTGCGTTTCGAAATGCCCCTATTGCGATTTCAATAGCCATGTCCGCGATACGGTTGATCAAGAGGCATGGCGGGCGGCGTTGCTTGCCGATTTGGCCTATGAGGCGGGGCTGAGCCAGGGCGCGCCGCTGGGGTCGATCTTTTTTGGCGGGGGTACGCCGTCCCTGATGCCACCTGCCACTGTCGCTGCGATCATTGCAGCGGCGGAACAGGCATGGGGGTTTGCGCCGGGGATTGAAATTACGCTGGAAGCCAACCCGTCTTCGGTGGAGGCGGCGCGTTTTGGCGATCTGGCCGCCGCCGGGGTGAACCGCGTGTCGCTGGGGCTGCAGGCGCTGGACGATGCCGCGTTGCACTTTCTGGGCCGGGCGCATGACGTGGCGGAGGGCCTGGCCGCGCTGGACACCGCGCAGGCCCATTTCGCGCGGGTGAGTTTTGACCTGATCTATGCCCGGCCGGACCAATTAGTGGCCGCGTGGGAGGCCGAACTGGCGCGCGCGATCAGCTTTGGCACCGAGCATCTTTCGCTGTACCAGTTGACGATTGAGGCGGGCACGCGCTTTGCCACCGATGCCGCAGCGGGGCGGTTGCACATGCCGCATGCTGATGCGGGCGCTGATTTGTTTGAGGCAACACGCGCGATGACAGCGGCGGCGGGGATGCCCGCTTATGAAATATCCAACCACGCCCGGCCCGGCTGCGAAAGCCGCCATAACCTGACCTATTGGCGCTACACCGATTATGTCGGCATCGGCCCCGGTGCGCATGGCCGACGCAGCGGCGTGGCGACGGTGCGCCACAAAAAGCCCGAAAACTGGATGAGTGCGCTGGCCCGCAACGGCCACGGGGCGGAAACCGAAACCCCGCTTGCCCCCGATATGCGGCTGACCGAGGCGATGCTGATGGGATTGCGGCTACGCGAGGGGGTTGATCTGGCACGGGTCGCGGCGCTGGGCGAGCGCGATGTGGACGGCGTGGTCGATGCGCGCGCTGCAACGCTGCTGGAGGCTGAGGGGTTGATCATACGCGAGGGCCACCGCCTGCGCGCGACCGATGCCGGGATGCCGGTGCTGAACGCGGTAATCGCTGCCCTGATTGGGTGATGGGGAGTTATTGAGGCCTATTCATTCGGCGCACCAATGCCGACCGATTTCCAAGCCTCTTGTTCCCCCGCACAACAAAGCTGTCCTTGGTTGAACGGGATAACTACCGAACAAGTCCGGGGGGCGATCAACGTGGATGATCCCCTGAACCCACCCGCTACCGCGCAAACCCCGTCGGTGCTGGCGACACCGCCGTCGTTGCGCCCGCCCGGATCTCCTGCACTTCCAGCGCGCGTTCGGCCACGCCGTCGCGGCCAAAGCGGAACGCGCCGTCGATGCCCGCAAAACCGCCGCGATCATCCAGCCGGTTAGTCGGGAACGGCGCGCCAATCGCCCAATCGCGCATGATCCGCACCGTCAGCAGCACCGCATCATAGCCCAGGCTCGACAGCCGGTAAGGTGCCACACCAAAGCGCGCACGGTATTTGACCGCATATTGCCGGTAAAGATTGTCCGATACGCTGGCGAACCATGCGCCGTTCAGCGCGGGCGCGCTGGTGATTGCGCTTTCTGCATTCCACAAATCAGTACCCAGAATCTGCGCGGTCGCGCCGCCATTCTTCCGCAAAATGGGCACGGCAACTGCCGCCGTAGCGCCGTTATCGGCGATCAGCACCGCCTGATAGGATGAATTTTTCGACATGCGGGTAATCGCAGCGGTGATTGATCCCGGTGCGCGGTCATAGGTTTGCAGCGTCACCACCTGTCCGCCTTCACCCTCTACAGCGCGCAGCAATGCGGTGGATGCGCGTTCGCCATATAGCCCGTTGGGCACCAGCCCGGCAAAGCTCGTCAATCCCTTGCTGCGCGCAAAGGAAACCACCCGCGCGATCGATTCGGCCGGGGCATAGCCCATGACATAGCTGCCATCGCCGGCCACGCTGGTATCATTTGAAAACGCGATCAGCGGCACGCCCGCCGCCCGCGCAATTGGCGCAACGGCACGCACATCATCAGCCAGCAGCGGCCCGAGAATCAGCTTGTTCCCATCCGCAATGGCGCGCCGCGCCGCCGCTGCGGCACCCAAATTGGTATCGTAATTGGTAATGCGGATACGATCATTCCGGGTATCCAGCACGGCAAGCTGCGTTGCATTGGCAATCGACTGGCCAACGCCGCCATTGCCCCCGGTCAGCGGCACCAGCAGCGCAACGCGCTGACGCGCCACATCCTGCGGAATGCCCGCATCGACGCGGGGTTGCACCGCCTGCACCGGGCGCGTTGCTGCCGGGCGGTTAACCGGCTGAACAGGGCCGCGTGGCACCACCGTCTGGCAGCCCGCCAGCACCATCGCCGCGCCTGCCGCCAAAGCGATGTTACGCAACCGGCCAACCAGCCTTTGCGCTTTGCCCAGTTGCGGTTTGCTTACTGCCTCTGCCATGACGATCCCCGATGAACGCTGAACTCTTGCCCGGTCTCTATATCGTTGCCACCCCGATCGGCAATCTCGGTGATCTGTCACCGCGTGCCGCGCATGTTCTGGCGAATGCTGCGATAATCGCGGTCGAAGACAGTCGCGTGACGGGCAAGCTGCTAAACCATATCGGTGTGAAACGGCCAATGACGCCTTATCACGATCATAATGCCGAACAGGTTAGGCCCGGTTTGGTTGCGCGCATGGCGACAGAAGCCGTGGCGTTGGTGTCGGATGCCGGGACGCCGCTGATTTCCGATCCGGGGTACAAGCTGGTGCGCGATGCCCGCGAGGCGGGGCACAATGTGGTCACCGTGCCCGGCCCGTGCGCGGCGGTGGCGGCGCTGACGCTGGCGGGATTGCCGACAGATCGGTTCCTCTATCTCGGCTTTCTGCCCCCCAAGCAGCATGCACGGGCAGAGGCGATTGCGGAGATTGCCGGGGTACGCGCCACGCTGGTGATTTACGAATCGGGTCCAAGGCTGGGCGCACTGCTCGCCGCGCTGGCGCAGGGGCTGGGAGAACGCGAAGCGGCGGTAACGCGTGAGATTACCAAGCATTTCGAGGAAGCGGTGACGGGCACCCTGCCCAGCCTTGCCGCCCGCTATGCCGATGCCCCGCCCAAGGGTGAGATTGTGGTGGTCGTTGCCCCCCCCGGCCCGCCCGAAGCCGCCAGCGCCGCCGATGGTGATGCAGCACTGGTCGAGGCACTCACCCGCCTGTCGACCGGGCAGGCCGCGAGCGAGGTCGCCAAGAAACTGGGGCTGGACCGCAAGGCGCTGTATGCGCGGGCCCTGGAACTGAAACCTTGACGGCAGCGCGCCAGGCCGCCGAAGCGCGCGGGCGGCGCGGGGAGCGGTTGGCGGCATGGTATCTGCGGCTGAAGGGCTGGCGGATACTCGCGCGCCGGGTGCGCACGCCGCTGGGCGAGGTCGATCTGGTTGCCCGTAAATCGAACCTTATCGCGTTTGTTGAGGTGAAGGTGCGGGCGACCGCTGCCGAACTGGACTTTGCAATCGATGAACGGCGATTGGCGCGTGTGGCCGCCGCGGCTGAAATCCTGATGCCCGTTTATGCGACTGCGGGTGAAGACATCCGCGTCGACGTGATCCTGATCGCGCCGGGTACCCGGCCCCGCCATATCGAAAATGCGTGGATCGGGTGACTTTCGGTCCGCCCCGTCCTAGATAACGGGCAACCTTCTTCCACCCCGTTTGGACTGAGCCTGTCGACGCCTTGCCGTTTTTTTTCGCCGCCGAAAAGCAGGGCGCCCCATCGACAAGCTCAGGGCAAATGGAATTCAGGAAATAAACCGAATGTCGCTTACCGTCGCTGTCCAGATGGACCCGCTCGACAGTATCAATATCGCTGGCGATTCGACCTTTGCCCTCATGCTGTCGGCGCAAGCGCGGGGGCACCGGCTGTTCCATTACACCGCCGAAGACCTGAACTATGCCGACGGTCATGTGTGGACGCATGCCCACCCCGTCACGGTGCAACGCCAGACCGGCAACCATTTCAGTTTCGGTGAGCCAACCCGGCTTGATCTGGGCGAGCAGGTTGATGTGGTGCTGATGCGGCAAGACCCGCCATTTGATCTGGGCTATATCACCGCAACGCATCTGTTAGAGCGGATCGCGCACCGGACGTTGGTGGTGAACGACCCCGCCAATGTCCGCAACGCGCCCGAAAAAATGTTCGTGCTTGATTATCCGCAATTCATGCCGCCCACGCTCGTCACCCGCTCGCTTGACGAGGCGCGCAAGTTTCTGGCGCAGCACGGCGAAATCGTCATCAAGCCACTGCACGGCAACGGCGGCAAGGCGATTTTTAAGGTGGGAGCTGATGGTGCCAACCTGTCGGCGCTGGTCGAGGTGTTCAACACCGCCTGGCGCGAACCGCATATGGTGCAAGCCTTCCTGCCCGATGTGGCAAAGGGCGACAAAAGGATCGTGCTGGTCGACGGCGAGGTGGCAGGCGCGATCAACCGCTTGCCGGGCGAAGGCGAAATCCGTTCGAACCTGGCGGTCGGCGGATCGGCTGTGAAAACCGACCTGACGCCCGACGAGCGCGAAATCTGCGCGGTGCTGGGGCCTGAGTTGAAGAAGCGCGGGCTGTTGTTCGTCGGCATTGATGTGATTGGTGGCAAATGGCTGACGGAGATCAACGTCACCTCACCGACCGGCATCGTCGCGATTGCGGCGTTTGATGGCACCGACGTCGCCGGGCTGATCTGGGACGCGATTGAGGCAAAGGTTGCAGCGGCGGCTTAGCCTCTGCTGAACCCTGGCCCCGGCATGACCGAATTCTTCCTGAATCTGCTCAACACCGGCGGCTATCTGGGCATTTTTTTGCTGATGGTGCTGGAAAATGTGATCCCGCCGGTGCCATCCGAAGTGGTGATGGGGCTGGGCGGCATCGCGGTGGCGCATGGGCAGATGCAGGTCGTGCCGCTGATGATCGCGGGCACCGTCGGCAGCTTGTTGGGCAATGTGTTCTGGTATGAGATTGGCCACCGGCTGGGGCATGAACGGTTTCGCCCCTTTATCGACCGTTATGGCCGCTGGCTGACGGTGGAATGGCGCGATGTGGAGGCGCTCCAGCGGTTTTTCGTCAAGCATGGCCAGTGGGTGGTGTTCTTTTTCCGGTTCATGCCGATTGGCCGCACGGTTGTATCAATCCCCGCCGGGCTGGCGCGGATGCCACGCGGGCGGTTCCTGTTATGGTCGACGGCCGGGATCACGATCTGGAATGCGGTGCTGGTGGGGGCCGGTTACTGGCTGGGAATGCGGTTTCATGATCTTGATAAATATGTGGGGCCGGCAGCAACGGCGCTGCTGGTGCTGGCGGTTGTGGCGTATGTGTGGCGCGTGCTGCGGTGGCGGGCGAGCGGGTGAGAGAAAAAATGTTTTGGACTCAAACGTATAACCGTTCGGACTGAGCTTCTCGAAGCACGGTCTCTTACGCTGCCTCAAGAACCGTTACCTATAAAGCTCCCCCCCCTTCAGGGGCAGGTAGTTATTCCATTCAACCAAGGACAGCTTTGTTGTGCTCCCGCGAAGGCGGGAGCACAGTCTGGGCCCCCGCCTTCGCGGGGGAACAAGGAACCCGGCATTCTGTTGGAACTGGCGCGGTTCCTTGGCTGAAGGGGATAACTGCCGAAAGGGAGGGGTGAAGCGGCGACCCTTCTCAAGCCCGTGGATGGGCGTTCCGGTACACGTCGAGCAGATGCGCGGCATCCACCTGCGTATAAATCTGCGTTGAGCTGAGGCTGGCATGGCCCAGCAGCTCCTGCAACGACCGCAAATCCGCGCCGCGCCCCAGCAAGTGGGTTGCGAACGAATGGCGTAGCGCATGCGGGGTGGTGCGCTCGGAAAGGCCCAGTCGGGTGCGCGCGGCCTGCACTGAACGCCGGATGATCGCGGGTGATAACGGCCCGCCCTTGGCCCCGCGGAACAGCGGCTGGGTGCGATCAATTGGCCAGGGGGTGAGCCGTACATAATCCTCAATCGCAGCGCGCACTTGCGGCAGCAACGGCACGATGCGGGTCTTGTCACGCTTGCCGGTTACCGGCATCGCCTCACCCAGCGGCAGGATTGCCCCGGTAAGCCCCACCGCCTCCCCAATCCGCAAACCCGCCCCGTAAAGCAGCATCAGCACCGCCCAGTTGCGCGCGGCAATCCAGGGTTCGGCGGCAGATTCCGCCACATCCTCGGCCAGCGCAACGGCTTCGTCGGGAGAAACCGGGCGCGGCACACCCTTTTTCACGCGCGGCCCTTTCAGCGTTGGGGCGACATGGCCCTCGCTCGCAAATTTCAGGAAACCGCGCACCGCAGACAGTTCGCGCGCGGCGGAGGCATTGGTCAGCCCCTCACCCCGCCGCAGCGCGAGGAACGCGCGCAGATCAGCGGTAGAAACGCGGGCAAGCGCAGCGGCATCCACCGCCTCCCCCCAATGCTCCGCCAAAAAAGCCACCAGCCGCTCAGCGGTCGCCTGATAGGCGCGCACGGTATGCACCGATCGCCGCCGGTCGCGGCGCAAGTGATCAGCAAATGCCTGAGCGAGAGCATCGGGAAGCGCCATCACCCCGGTCTAGCTGTCTCTCGCCGCTTTGGGGAGGGCAAGGTGCGTCGCTGTGCAATGGACACAGCGAGACGGAGCTTGAAACGGCTATCTGCATTTCCCCTCTCCCCGCGAGGAGAGGGTTTTCCATCACCCGATCGTCTGGCCGCTCTTCGCCCAATCGGCCATGAAGCCTTCGATGCCCTTGTCGGTCAGCGGATGCTTGACGAGTTGGCGGATCACAGCAGGCGGTGCCGTCATCACGTCAGCACCAATGCGCGCGCTTTCGAGGATGTGCACGGGGTGGCGCACGCTGGCGACCAGGATTTCGGTGTCGAACGCATAATTATCGTAAATCAGGCGGATGTCGCGAATCAGATCAAGCCCGTCGAGGCCGATATCGTCGAGCCGACCGACGAAGGGCGAGATGAAGGTCGCCCCGGCCTTTGCCGCCAGCAGCGCCTGATTGGCGGAAAAACACAGCGTTACGTTCACCATCGTGCCATCATCGGTCAGCGCCTTGCACGTCTTCAGCCCGTCAATCGTCAGCGGCACCTTCACCGCGACGTTATCCGCGATTTTGCGCAGGATTTCAGCTTCGCGCATCATGCCAATATGGTCGAGCGCGACGACTTCAGCCGAGACCGGCCCGTCAACGATGCCGCAAATCTCCTCAACCACTTCCAGAAACTTGCGCCCCGATTTGGCAATCAGCGACGGGTTGGTGGTGACCCCGTCAACCAAGCCCGAATCGGTAAGGTCACGGATTTCGGCGGTGTCTGCGGTGTCGACGAAGAATTTCATGGGTGGCTCCTGCTCCTGTTGCGCCCGCCTAACTCAATCGGCCGCGATCCGAAAGCTTGCACTGCCGGTGCGCAGTGTTGATCTAGGGTGCATGTCCCGTGCCCGCGTCATCATCATGAACTCTGCCCTGGGGCCGCTCGATTACCGGGTGCCGCAGGGGATGGAGGTGTCGCCGGGGTCGATCGTGGTCGCGCCACTGGGGCCGCGCCAGTTGATCGGCGTGGTGTGGGAGGCTGACCGGATGCCTTCGGATGCGGAGGTTGGCGATAACCGGCTGCGCAATCTGGTGTCCATCGTCGATGCGCCGCCCATCCCCGCCCCGCTGCGCCGCCTGATCGAATGGACCGCCAATTATTATCTCGCGCCGCCGGCATCGGTGCTGCGGATGGCGCTTGCCTCCACGTCGGCGCTGGACGGCGCGCGAACGGTGACCGAGTACCGCGCAACCGGCACGATGCCGCCACGCATGACGCCGCAGCGCGCGCAGGCGTTGAACCGGATTGGCGACCGGCAGGGCCTGATTCGCGAACTCGCTGCGGCTGCTCAGGTGAGTGATGCGGTCATCCGGGGGATGGTGAAGGCGGGCGCGATTGCGGCGGTGGAGGTGGCAATCGACAGCCCCTATCCGCTGCCCGATCCCGATTTTGCCCCGCCCGCTTTGTCGAGCGATCAGGCAGCGGCGGCAGGCGTGCTGGCGGCTGCGGTGACGGACCAGGGCTTTGCGCCAACGTTGCTCGACGGGGTAACGGGTTCCGGCAAGACTGAAGTCTATTTTGAAGCGATTGCGGCGGCAATTCGTGCGGGGCGGCAAACATTGGTGCTGTTGCCCGAAATTGCGCTGACCGAACCATTTCTGACGCGCTTTGCCGCGCGGTTCGGGTGCGCGCCGGTGGCGTGGCATTCGGATCTGCGCCAGTCGCAGCGCCGCCGGGCGTGGCGGGCGATTGCTAGTGGAGAGGCACTGGTGACGGTGGGGGCGCGATCTGCGCTGTTCCTGCCCTATGCCCGACTGGGGCTGATCATCGTCGATGAAGCGCATGAAACCAGCTTCAAGCAGGAAGACGGGGTGCATTATCACGCCCGCGACGTGGCGGTGATGCGCGCGAAGTTTGAGGGTTGCCCGGTGGTGCTCGCCTCCGCCACACCGGCAATCGAGACGCGGCATCAGGTGGCGCTTGGCCGCTATGCCGAACTCAAATTACCGGGCCGATATGGTGCCGCACAGATGCCGGTGATCGAGGCGATTGACCTGATCGCCGAGCCGCCCGAACGCGGTCGCTGGATCGCGCCGCGACTGGTGCGCGCGATCGATGAAACGCGCGCGCGCGGCGAACAGGTGCTGCTGTTCCTCAACCGGCGCGGCTATGCCCCGCTTACCTTGTGCCGCACCTGCGGGCACCGATTTCAGTGCCCCAATTGCACCGCCTGGATGGTCGAACACCGGCTCGTCCGCCGCCTCGCCTGCCACCACTGCGGGCATGTGGAGCAGGTGTCAGAGGCATGCCCCGAATGCGGCAACCCCGATACGCTGGTGGCGTGCGGGCCAGGGGTGGAGCGGATCGCGGATGAAGTGGCGCAATATTGGCCAGACGCAAAACGCGCGGTTGTCACCTCAGACACATTATGGTCGCCCGCCAAGGCTGCCGAGTTCGTGCAGCGGATGGAGGCAGGCGATATCGACATCGTCATTGGCACCCAGCTGGTGACCAAGGGATATCATTTCCCCAATCTGACACTTGTTGGCGTGATCGATGCCGATCTGGGGCTGGGCGGCGGCGATTTGCGCGCAGCGGAGCGCACCTTCCAACAGATCAGCCAGGTTGCCGGTCGTGCGGGGCGCGAACGCAAGCCCGGCCATGTCTATATCCAAACACACAGCCCCCAGGCAGCGGTGATGCAGGCGCTGGTAAAGGGTGATGCCGATGCATTTTACGCGGCAGAGACCGAGGCCCGGCGCGAGGCGGATGCCCCGCCCTTTGGTCGATACGCCGCGATTATCATTTCATCCGAAGATCGCCAGGCCGCCGAGGAATTGGCACGCGAAATCAAGCGCACCGCACCCGACCGCGACGGCATGTACGTCTATGGCCCCGCCCCCGCGCCGCTGGCGATGCTGCGCGGCCGCCACCGGTTCCGCCTGCTCGTCCACGCCCGCCGCGCGCTCGACGTGCAGGATGTGATCCGCGACTGGCTGGGCGCGCTGGGCTGGCCCGCCAAGGTGCGTGTGGCGGTGGATGTCGATCCCTATAGCTTCGTCTAAGTTCATCATGCTAAACGATGAAAGTTGATCGGGAGGGGTAAGGCGATGGCTATTCGCGGCACGGCGCGGGGCTGGTTTGCTGGATTGATTGCACTGGTTATTGCACCGGCCGCCCCGGCCAGCGCGGATTGGCATCAGGCGCGGTCTGCTCATTTTGTCGTCTATGCCGATGACAAGCCCGAACGGCTGCGTGCCTTTGCGACCAAGCTGGAACGGTTCGACCGCGCATTGCGCGTTTTGTTCAGCAAGGATGACGACGTTCCGTCATCGTCGCGTCGGCTAACCGTTTATGTTGTTGACGATACAGACGATGTGGCCAAGCTTGCCGGCAAGGGGCGAGGCGGCACCGCCGGCTTTTACCTGCCGCGCGCGACAGGGGCTGTCGCCTTTGTGCCGCGCCAGGGCGTGGGCGAAGGCCAGCTTGGGCTAAGCGCGCAGACGGTGCTGCTGCACGAATATGCGCATCATTTCATGATCTCAAGCTGGCCAAATCTGGCCTTCCCGGCCTGGTATACGGAGGGATTCGCCGAATTCGCCGCCACCGCCTTGTTCAACAAGGACGGTGGGATCACCGTTGGTGCTGCGCCGCTGTACCGCGCGCGCGAAATCCTTTCGCCTACCATGTCACTGAAACAGATCATCGCCGCAGACATCAGTGCGTTGCCGCTTCACAAGAAAATCGAAATCTATGGGCGTGGCTGGCTGTTGACGCATTACTTGATGCTGTCATCCGAACGCCGATCGCTGTTATCGGCCTATGTGAAGGCCCTGAACAGTGGCAAGAGCACGATCGAGGCCGCTGCCGTGTTCGGCGATCTCGGCGCGCTTGATAAGCTATTGAATCGTTATGCCGCCAATCGGCTGTCGGGGTTCGTCCTGCAGCCCGATAAGCTAGGCATTGGCGCAATTGAGGTGACCCCGCTATCGCCCGGTGCGGCTGCGGTGATGCCGGCGCTCCTGCGCTCCACGCGCGGTGTCGATCGCGTCACGGCGCCTGCCGTCTACGCGCTGGCCGACAAGCTGGCCGCCCCCTATCCCCAAGACCCCGCAGTGCAGGCGGTGCTGGCCGAGGCTGCGCATGATGCCAGGCAATATGATGCGGCAAAGGCGGCCGCCGATCGGGCGATCGCAGCCGATCCGCGCGCCTTTAACGCGCTGATCTATCAGGGGCGGACCGCGATGGCTGTGGCGTTGCGCGATGGCATAACCGATCCGGCGCGTTGGACGGCGGTGCGGCGCGCCTTTCTGGCCGCCAACAAGATCGACGTGGAAAATGCCGAGGCGCTGTTGCTGTTTTATCAAAGCTTTATGGCAGCCGGACAGTCGCCCACCAAGAATGCGCAAGACGCCCTGGAATATGCCTATGAGCTTGCCCCCTTCGATCCCGGGCTGCGGATGACGGCGGCGAACATGTTTTTGAACCAGGGCAACGCCGCTGCCGCACGCGTCGCGCTTGGCCCGGTGGCGTTCAGCCCGCATGGCGGGCCGCTTGCCGAGGTGGCGAGCGCCACGATCGACGTTCTCGACAAGAGCGGACCAAAAGCGGCGCTGGCGTTCATGACCAAAAGCCGTTCGCCTAGTCCGCTCAAAGATGATGGCCAGAACGGCGCCACAGCCCCGCCTGACAAAATTAAGGACACCAACACCAAGCCCGGCGGTGCCGAAAATGCCAAAGCTGGTTCGCCCGCGAGTGATTGACCAACCGCCAAGATTAGCAATGGCAAAGGCGATTGCCGCTTTTATGCCGGTCGGCTTGGTGCCAGACAGTCAGTCATGAAGATCACGCTCCCGTTCCGATTCTCGCTACCCGAAATGCGCGTGTTTCCAGCGCTGCTAGGGCTGCTATCGATCATGGCATTTTCTGCCCCCGCCCGCGCCGATGACATTTCGGCGGCGGGGCGTGGCGTGGTGCGCGTGGTGACGATTGCATCGGCAGAAGGCGAAGTGGTCGGCTTTGGGCATGGCAGCGGCTTTGCGGTTTCACCAAACCGGATTGTCACCAACGCGCATGTCGTAGAGCTTGCGGCGCGATACCCCGACAATGTCGTGATCGGTGTTGTCCCTTCAGAAGGCGACAAATCCTATCAGGGCAAGCTGATCGCCTATGATGCGCAGCGCGATCTGGCATTGATCGAATTTACTGGCACCCGCCTGCCACCGCTGACGATGTTTCCCGGCATTGCCGCTGATGGCGAGACGGTGATCGCGCTTGGCTATCCCGGCAATGTCGATGTCGCGACCGCACAGAGTGCTGCTGATTACATCCGCCCGCTTGGCCCGGTGCGATCTCAGGGCGGCTTTTCAGGCACGCGCAAGCTGACGGGCGTTGATGTTCTGCTCCATACCGCCGGTATCGCACGCGGCAATTCGGGCGGACCGCTGATGGATGTTTGCGGCCGGGTGATCGGCGCCAATTCGGCGGTGACCAAGGCGGAAGAAGGCGATTCGAGCTTTGGCTTTGCGGTTGCCTTTTCCGAAATCGCGGCGTTCCTGCGCGAGGCCAAGCAGCCCTTTGCCCAAACCACCGCCACCTGCGTCAGCGCAGAGGAACGCCTGCGTCAGGGGCAGGACGCGCAGCTCCGCTCCGCAGAAGCACGCGCCGCCGATGCCCAGGCCGTCGCCACGCGAGAGGCGCTGCAACGCGGCATTGCGCTCGACAAGGCGCAGCTTGCCGCCGAACGCAAGCGCGAGAATGTGATCGCGATTGCTGGCGTATTGTTGGTGCTGGGCGCGCTGGCTGTGGGCGGTGCCGGTATCTTCGAATCGCGCGGGCGCAGGCGCAGCGCCATCTGGTCGGCTGCCGGGGGCGGCGTGTTGATTATCGCTGCGACAGTGGTGTTTCTCACCCGGCCATTTGGCGATGTGACGGTGCCCGCAGCAGCGCCGGTTGCGCTGCCGGCCACGCAAGCGCAGGCCAGTTTTGGCAAGATGCTGTGCAAGATCGCGCCTGATCGCAGCCGGATCAACCTGTCGAACCCCACCGATCTGACGATCGACTGGCAGCCCGATGGCTGTATGAACGGGCGCACCCAATATGCCGAAAACGGCGCGAAGTGGGACCGGATTTTGGTGCCCAACGACGAGCAGACCGTGTCGGTGCTGGAATATGATCTGGCCACACGCAGCTATTCGGAAAGCCGCTATCTGTTGAACGCCGCCCAGATGAGCAAGGCGCGTACGTTGCGCGGGGCCGTAAAGCAAAAGGCATGCACCTCCAGCGAGGCCGAACGCCAGTTGCTCGCCCGGCAACAAACCTTGATCCGTGATGCCCTGCCCGCCCGGCCCGATGAGTGGCTGGTCTATGATTGCGCACCTGCGGATATGGGCGCGCCTGCTGTGGTGCCGCCCAAGGCAAGCTAGGGCATCGTGCGTCAAATATGAATCGTCATTGCAACCCCGGCCCTGAGCCGGGGGAAGCAAACCAGCGGCTTGCTCGCGGATAAGCTGGATTACTTCGCTGTGCTCGTGGTGACAGGTGATCCTGAATTACGGCAGGATGCTCCGGGGCGAACGGTAAACGGGCAGCAGTCGCGCCGCTATCGCCGCCAATAAGGCTGCTTCACCTGCCCCCGGCGGGCGGCAATCACCAACAGCGCAATGCCGAAGGCGGTGCAGATCAACATGGCGGGCAGCGATGCTTCGGCACCAAAATCACCGCCGGTCAGCAACTCAGAGCCAGTAATACGCGGCACCAGCAGCCCCTGAACATCAAAACCCGAAACCGGAATGCCGAACACGCCGCCCTGGGTAAAATTCCACGCCGCATGCAGCCCAATCGCAGCCCATAGCCGCCGGGTGACCATATAAATCGCCGCCAGCATCACGCCCGCTTCGATCGCAATCGCGCCGCCCGCCACCAGGGTCGCGTTGGGATTGCCAAGGTGCAGCGCGCCAAACAGGGCGGCTGACAGCGCCAACGCCACCCAACTGCCCAACCAGTTTTCGATGATACGGAAAAACAACCCGCGCAGCATGATTTCCTCTGTCACGCCTGACACGATTGACAGCCCGATAATGGGGTAAAGGACGCTGGCAGGCCGCGTGCCGATCACCTGATATCCGCCGAGCAACGCGATCACGGCGACCACCAACGAAAACAAAAGTGCGCCAATTGCTAAGCCCGCCAGCAGTTCAACCAGTGCGCCCCTTAGCGACACATCGCTTAGCTGACGGTGCTCAACCAACCGGCCAAAGCCGATATAGGCCAGCATGAACACCGCCGCGACGATCGACCCGCCAATGATTGCCCATTGGCCATTGCTTCGCGCGCCCACCGCGGCGGCAAGCCCGGTTGCAATCACGCTGGCCCCCGCCATCACGCCAAAGGCGACAACCAAGGTCATCGGGGGGAAATGGATGATCCGCCAGACAAGGCTTTTGCCGCGCGGCTTGGTGGCGATGTCGACCATAATGCTTCCCCTGGTGCAGCCGCTATCCTTAGCTGCCGCAGCGGGCCTTACAAGGCTGGGCCGACACGTACGGGTCTGTGACCCTAATCGACCGCCGCGCGATCAATGCGCGCCGCAAAGCAACCATGGGCGGCATTATGCGCCTGCAGATAGGCAATGGCGGGATCGGCAAACAGGCGTTTGATCTGCGCATCAACATCCCCCGAAAGGGCCAGCGCCGCGTTCTGCAACGTGCCGTTGGCATCAAATGCACGCAGCGCAATCGGGCGGTTTTCAAATATCGCGGGCAGCGTATCAACCAGTTTTGCGGGCGCGAGCGCCGCTTCGCGCACGTAAATCGCATACCGGTTGCGATACGGCGTGGCGACGGGATGATCCTCGTAATTCAGCAGCAACAGCGTCTCGCCCGGCTCAGCATCCTCCAGCGTGATGCGGCAGGGATAGCCCGGCTTGTGCTGCGCGGTAACGCGGACAACACCTTGCGCCGCCAGCGCTGCCGCATCTGCGCCGAACAGACCGGCAAAGCGTTCCACCGGCAATCCGTCGATCTGATAGGGCATTATTCCACTCCTTCGCGGTTCCTGAGGATGATTTTGCGGTCCACGCCATATGCATAGCCGCCCATGGTGCCATCGGTGCGCTGCGCGCGGTGGCAGGGGATGACGACGGCCAGATGATTCGCCCCACAGGCAGTGCCCGCAGCCCGCACCGCCCGCGGATTGCCAGCGACTGTCGCGAGCTCGGTATAGGTGCGCGTTTCGCCCGGCGGAATTTGCCGCAAGGCTTGCCAGATCGCTTCCTGAAACGCCGTGCCCTGCACATCGAGCGGCAGATCAAGATCGCGGTGAGGCGATTCCACGCTGGCCACCACTTGCGCGGCCAGATCAGCCAGCGCCGCGCCACCGGGCACTATTTCTGCATGCGGAAAACGCACGTGCAGCGCTGCCTCCCCCTCATCAAACGACACCCGGCATAACCCCTTATCGGTCGCCGCAACCAGCAATGTCCCCAGGCTGGTATCCGCCAGCACCCAACGGATCGTGGCCCCCGCCCCGCCGCGCTTCCAGGCGCTGGGCGTCATCCCCAACCGTTTGCCGACGCCTTCATAAAAGCGGCTGGGGGCAGAATAGCCCGCCTCATAAATCGCCCCGGTGACGGTCGCTTCGTTCATCAGCGCGTGCGCCGCCGCCTGTGCCCGCAGCCCGCGCGCATAGGCGGCGGGCGTCACGCCCGTGGCGCGTTTGAACAACCGGTGGAAATGATGGGGGGCGTAGCCAACCTCTGCTGCCAATTCGGTAAAGCCGAGCGGCGTCTCAGCCGCCTCGATCAGCGCAACAGCACGGGCAACGGCAACGTGGTCGCGCCCCACCTCATCGGGCTTGCAGCGAAGGCAGGCGCGATATCCGGCGGCGAATGCCTCAGCCGCATCGCGGTAGAACACAACATTCTCCCGCTTTGGGTGCCGCGCCGGGCAGCTTGGCTTACAGTAAATGCCGGTGGTCTTAACGGCACCTACGAAGCGCCCATCGCTATGCCGGTCACGCGCGATAAAAGCGGCCCAGGCGGCGGCGTCGTTGATGGCGGTTGGGGTGTCTGTAGTGCTCATGCACCCCTCTATAGGCCCGGCCGACTTGGGGCACATCCCGGGCCTTGCGATCAAAGCCAATGCGCGATTCGCCGAAGCGCTGCCTATGCCAAGCCAATGAAAAATCGGTCTAAATTAAATTTTTTACCTATTACTTGATTTATTTGCTCATTTTATTTATGTTTTGCGTAAATTAAATAGGAATAGAGAATGACGCCTTACAACCGACCCCATCGTTCTGACCGGCCGAAAATGTCCGCTGGACTCACACCGCTGTCGGGCATTGCACCCGTATCGGCAGCGGCAGCAATGCTGCTCGGGTACGCCGTGGTGCTGATGCCAAAAACCGCCGATCACCATGCACATCACCCGATCTCCACCTTTATCGACATCGGCGGCGGAACCGTCGTCGTGCGTATTAACATCAAGTGAAAGGACGATAATGACGACGATGACAAGCAATGCGCTGCACGATCAGAGCCGCCGGCTGCAATCGGGGCTGAGCTGGGTGGTGGGGTTTGGAGCCTTTCTATTGTTTAGCCAGATCTTCTACATTCCGATCAAAGGACTTTTCTTCGCGATCGGCACCCCGGATATTGCCAATGCAACTGAGCAGTTGCTCATCAGTGCCCTCCGCTCGCTCCCGGTGGTTGCCTTGCTCGCCGCGCTCTGGACAACAAGGCAATTGTTCAAAATCTATGCGGGCGGGGCCATTTTGTCCGAGCAGAGCGGTCGCAAGATCGGACGATTGGGCGACTGGCTGACGGCGAGCGCGATCCTGGCATTGGTCGTTGGCCCTGCAAGCGCGCAGATGGACGCCGTGACAGGCGCTTACATCTCGACCCAGATCGCCCTCATCTGCGTTGGCTTAGCGATCCGGCTGCTTGGCCGAGTCCAGTCGCTTGCCGCTGAAATCGCCTCCGACCATGCACAGATTGTTTGAGCCATGCCGATTATCGTTACCCTGGATATCATGCTCGCCCGACGCAAAATGCGCGCCAAGGATCTGGCCCAACGGATTGGGATCAGTGAAACCAACCTGTCCCTGTTGCGATCGGGCAAGGTGAAAGGCGTGCGGTTCGAAACGCTCGAAAAGCTGTGTGAAGAACTCGACTGCAAACCTGGCGACCTGCTGGACTTTGAGAGCGAAGGGGGAATTGTCTAGCCCCCATGCGCCTCAAAGAACTCCAGCGTGCGTTCGCGGGCCAGGTCGGCGCTGGGTTCGTGGTAATCCTTGCGGCGGTCTGAATTGAAGCCGTGTCCGGCTTCGTAAACATGGACAGTGGCGTTGGGCCAATCGCGGGCGATTAGCTTGTCGACGCCTTCCATCGGGATGCCGCTATCGAACCGGCCAAAGTGCAGAAGCACCGGCACCTTGGGTTCCTCAGCCACCGCGCCTGCAATCAAGCTGCCATAATAGCCCGATGCCGCGGTAACACCGTGCATCCGGGTTGCGGCGAACCATGCGATGGAGCCGCCATAGCAATAACCAACAACGAATACCGGGCCTTTGGGGGAGAGCACATCGATACAGGTCTGCACATCGGCAAGGCTCTGGTCGAACGGGTGGAGTTCGCTTGCGAGTTTCACCGCGCGGGCGAAATCCTCTCCGGTATAGTCAGCCTCAAAACCGGGGTGTTCGCGGTCGAAAAGGGCGGGCGAAAGAACCTCATAACCGTCCTGTGCATATTCATCGCACAGATCGCGGATGTGATCGGTAACGCCGAAAATCTCCTGCACCAGCACCAGCCCACCGCGCCGCGCGCCGCTTGGCTCGACGTGATACACGGCAACCTCCACCCCATCGGCCATCATCATCCGCGTCATTGTGCCGTCCGCCATCATCTTCTCCCGCGCGTTGCTTGCGCCGCCCTTTTAACGGCAGCAACGGGCAGTGGAAGCCGGGTCAGGCCAATCAGGCCGCGCGCACGTCGGCAATCAACTGGTTGATGTGGCCGCGCAGCCGATCAACATTGCCCGCAACCGCATCGGCAGTGCTGGCCAGATCACTGGCGGTACCGCGCGAGCGCTCGGCACGGCCACGCAGCGTTTGCATGCTAGCGGCAGCCTCCGCTGTGCCACCTTCCACTTCGGCAATGGCCCTGGCGATGCGCCGCGTCATATCGCGCTGCTGTTCCACGGCATCGGCAACATTGCTGGCTGACTGATCAAGCCCGGCGACCAACGAATCAATCGATTCGATCGTCGACAGCACCGTGGCGCTTGCCTCGCGCACAGCGGCGAGGCGCGATTCGATCTTACCAGCGGCCAATTGCGTTTGCCGAGCAAGGCCCTTCACCTCTTCAGCAACCACCGCAAATCCGCGCCCGGCGGGGCCAGCGCGCGCTGCCTCTATCGTCGCGTTTAAAGCGAGCAGATTGGTTTGCCCGGCGATGATCGCGATAAAATCAAGCACTGACGCGATTTCGCTCACCAGCTCGCCAAGCGATTCGGCATGATCACGCCCGGCCAGCGTGCGGGTGCGAACGGTGCCAACGCCGCTGCGCGAATCATTGGCGGCGCGGCTGATATTGTCGATTGCACTGGCAAGCGCGGCGCTCGACTGGGCAATTGTCCGTGCGCTGGCCGCACTCTGTTCAGCCAGCGCAGCAGTCGCCAGCGCATGATGCTCGGCCTCCGCCGCCTCGCCGGACATGGCCGCTGCGGTTTCGCGCAGGCGCGGCCCGGCCGATTTCAGCCCGGCGACGACGCCGCCTGCCTGGCCTTCAAAGATCGCAAACAGCGCATCAAGATCGGCCGCACGTTTTGCTTTGGCCGCATGGTCCTTCACTTCGCGACGGTGGAGCGTTTCGCCCGCCCGGAGCGATTCCTCGCTCAGGCGGCGCGCGTCGATCGATCGCTGGCGGGCAAAGGCCAGCGCACGGGCAATCGCCCCAATCTCATCAGTTCGGTCGAGCCCTGGGATCACCGCATCGTGCTTGTCGTCAGTAATGTGATGCGTTGCGACCGCGATCTCGGCCAGCGGCTGCGTGATTCGGCGCGCAACAATGCGCATCCCCCACCAACCAACGAAAACGGCAAGCATCGTCACTAGGGTAACGACGAAATAGGCGCGCCAGAATCGTGCCTGCATAGTTTGCTGTTCGGTAGTCGCGTCCTCGCGCAGCGCCGCAATCAGGGAGTCGCTAGCCACTGTTAAAGGGTCAATCGCAGCGTTGAGCGGTCCGCTGACAAAGAACTCGAGATTGTCGATCTGTCCGTCACGTAACAATCGGTTTAGGCCGCCGATCGCTACATCGGCCTCTTGGCGGGCCTTGTCGACCTGTGCGATCATCCCAGCGTGCCGCGTATCAAGCTCATGCGCACGGAACTTCGCCCAGTTGCGCTTGATTGCGTCACGCGAGGTGGCAATCGTATCGAGCGCCCCTGCCGCGGATTGGTTACCGCTCACCACCTTGTGCGCGGTGGCAAGCGCCTTGGCATAATTGTCAGTGACTGATTGCAGCTGGGCGATCGGATAGATCTTCTCTTGCACGAGGATGCGCATACCGTTGCTTGTCGAAATCGAACCAACGATCAACGTAAACCCCAACACCACCTGGATGGCCAGCAACGCAACGAACACGCGGCGCAAAGCGACGCCAATGCTGGTGGTTTGACCATTGAACCATTCGGTCAGCCATGCCGCCAGCGATGATCGGAAAAATGAAGAGGCATCCATGCGCATCAATAACATCCAGCTGCTCCCGGCATTGGCCAGGCGCTCAATCTATGCGTCCGAAGTCCCCAATACCGGGTTAACCAGATGTGACTGTTTGATGAAAAAGAAAAAATTCAGCGCGTTCGGGGTTCGCCAACCCCGCCATCATCCACCCCGGTGAACTTGATTGACCACCCCGCTTGCATCACCGCGATACCGATGCTAGCAGCCGCGCAACCCAAGCAAGGGCCCTTTGAGGCCCTGTTTCTGCATGGGGGCAATTTTTTCTGTTCCCAATGAGGATGTCGATCGCGTGGAGAATTCCGGCGGTATTCAAGCTAGCTTACCGGGGCGCTATGCAACTGCGTTGTTCGAACTGGCGCGTGATGCAAAGGCGATCGATAAGGTTGAGGCGAGCCTGGCAACGGTGCGCGCCGCGCTCGACCAGTCAGCCGACTTTAAAACGCTGACGACCAGCCCGTTGATCGCCCGCGGTGCCGCCACAAAGGCGGTAGGCGCCGTTGCCAAGATGCTGAAGCTGGACGCGACGACCACCAAGTTTTTGGGTGTGCTCGCTGATAATCGTCGCCTGGCGCAACTGCCCGCGATTATCCGCGCATTTCGCCAGCTTGCCGCCAATTTTCGCGGCGAAACAACGGCGGAAGTCACATCGGCCCACGCCCTTTCCGATGATCAGGTCGCCGCACTGAAGCAATCGCTTCGTCAGCGGATTGGCCGTGAAGTTTCGGTTGACCTGTCGGTTGACCCATCGCTGCTGGGCGGGCTTGTCGTCCGCATTGGCAGCCAGATGATCGATAGCTCGATCAAGACCCGTCTCCATACTCTCGCGCTCGCGATGAAAGGCTAAAAGGTTCACCCCATGGATATCCGCGCCGCTGAAATCTCAAAGGTCATCAAGGACCAGATCGCCAGCTTCGGCACCGAAGCCCAGGTTTCTGAAACCGGGCAAGTGCTGTCGGTGGGTGACGGTATTGCGCGCATTCACGGGCTGGATAACGTCCAGGCCGGTGAAATGGTCGAATTTTCGAACGGCGTGCAGGGCATGGCGCTCAATCTGGAAGCCGACAATGTCGGTGTCGTGATCTTCGGGTCTGACAGCCAGATCAAGGAAGGCGATGTCGTCAAGCGCACCGGTACGATCGTCGACGTGCCGATCGGCAAGGGCCTGCTCGGGCGCGTCGTCGATGGTCTCGGCAACCCGATCGACGGCAAGGGCCCGATTGTTTCCGATCAGCGCAGCCGCGTTGAAGTAAAGGCACCGGGCATCATCCCGCGCACATCGGTGCATGAGCCCGTGCAGACCGGCCTGAAGGCAATCGACGCGCTCGTCCCCGTTGGCCGTGGCCAGCGCGAGCTGATCATCGGCGACCGCCAGACCGGCAAGACCGCCGTCGCGATCGACACCTTCATCAACCAGAAGAACGCCAATGCGGGCGATGACGAGAGCAAGAAGCTTTATTGCATCTATGTCGCGATCGGCCAGAAGCGCTCGACCGTGGCGCAGATCGTCCGTCAGCTCGAAGAGAGCGGCGCGATGGAATATACCATCGTCGTCGCGGCGACCGCATCCGAGCCTGCCCCGCTGCAGTTCCTCGCGCCCTATACCGGCTGCGCGATGGGCGAGTATTTCCGCGACAACGGCATGCACGCGCTGATCGTTTATGACGATCTGTCGAAACAGGCAGTTGCTTACCGCCAGATGTCGCTGCTGCTGCGCCGCCCGCCGGGCCGCGAAGCCTATCCCGGCGACGTGTTCTATCTCCACAGCCGCCTGCTTGAGCGCGCGGCGAAGATGAACAGCGACAATGGCTCAGGCTCGCTCACCGCGCTGCCGATCATTGAAACGCAGGCAGGCGACGTATCGGCCTACATCCCGACCAACGTGATTTCGATCACCGACGGCCAGATTTTCCTTGAAACCGACCTGTTCTTTGCCGGCATCCGCCCCGCAATCAACGTCGGCCTGTCGGTGAGCCGCGTGGGTTCTGCCGCACAGACCAAGGCGATGAAGAAGGTTTCGGGCAGCATCAAGCTCGAGCTGGCGCAGTACCGCGAAATGGCGGCGTTTGCGCAGTTCGGTTCGGATCTGGACGCATCGACGCAGAAGCTGCTGAATCGTGGTGCTCGTCTGACGGAATTGCTGAAGCAGGCACAGTTCAGCCCGATGCCATTCGAAGAGCAGACCGTGTCGATCTTTGCAGGCACCAACGGCTTTATCGATGCCGTGCCGGTAAACGAGGTGACGCGGTACGAAGCCGCAATGCTGGCCGATATGCGCGCCAACCACGCTGACATTCTGGGCGACATTCGCGACAAGCGTGACCTGTCCAAGGAAACGACCGAAGCGCTGAAGACGGCTCTCGGCAATTTCGCGAAGACGTTTGCGTAGTTAATCTGGCCCTGTCCCCGTTGGGGAGAGGGTTGGGTGAGGGGCGGCACGGCCCGATAGGGCACCTCACCCTCACCAACTCCGACTAGGCGGCAAGGCCGCCAAGTCTGCGTATCCTCTCCCTCAAGGGAGAGGGAGAGAAAGGTACGATGGCAAGTCTTAAGGCCCTCAAGGTCCGCATCGGCTCTGTGAAGTCGACGCAGAAGATCACCAAGGCGATGAAGATGGTCGCTGCGGCAAAGCTGCGCCGTGCACAGGAGGCCGCCGTTGCCGGTCGCCCCTATGCCGTGCGGTTTGAAGCGGTAATGGCCAGCCTGGCCTCAAAAGTTACCGTCAGCGCATCGTCACCAAAGCTGCTCGCGGGCACGGGCAAGGATCAGGTCCATCTGATCATCGTTGCCACGTCCGAGCGCGGTCTGGCAGGCGCGTTCAACTCGAACATCGTCCGCGCTGCACGCCGCAAGGCCGAAGAGCTGATGGCAGACGGCAAGACCGTGAATTTCTACATTGCGGGCAAAAAGGGCCGCGTGTTGCGCCGCTTTTACCCCAGCCAGATCGTCCATGATTTCGAAATGGGCCACATCAAATCGGTGAAGTTCGCCGATGCCCGCGCCGTCGCCGATGATGTGATCGCCCGGTACGAAGCTGGTGATTTTGACGTGGCGCACCTGTTTTACGCGCGTTTTCAATCGGCACTGGTGCAGGAACCGATCGGTCGCCAGATCATCCCGGTGGCGATTGACACCAGCATCGCAAAATCGACCAGCCTTGCCGCTGTCGAATATGAGCCCGACGAGGAGTCGATCCTTGCCGAATTGCTGCCGCGTAACATCGCCATCCAGATTTTCGGCGCCTTGCTGGAAAATGCTGCGTCCGAACAGGGCAGCCGCATGACCGCGATGGACAATGCAACGCGCAACGCGGGCGACATGATTAACCGCCTGACGATCCAGTATAACCGCAGCCGCCAGGCCGCGATCACGACCGAGCTGGTCGAAATTATCTCGGGTGCCGAGGCCCTGTGATGCGTCCACTTGTCTTTGCTGCCCTGTTGGGGCTGGCGGGGGCACTCGCCGCGTGCGGGCCCAAGGCCCCCGAAAAGAAGAGCTATGCGCCGACGCCACTTGTCGCTGCAGGCTGGTCACAGATATTTGCCAAACCCGCCGAGACGATCGATATCATGAACCGATTGGGCTTCCGGATTGGGGCTTATGCGCCTGGTGAAGGCGGCCACAAAGCGATTGGCATCCCGGCGATGCTGTCGCGTTCCGATTCACCCAAGCCGAATGTCGCCAATGTCGAGCTGTCTGGGACCGCCGACGCGCTGACCTCGGTGCGCTTCACGCTCGATCTGACCGATCTGAGCGATGACGGGTATGCGAAAAGGCGGTTCGTGGAGCAGATCGAGCAGCGTTTCGTGCAGCTTGGCGTCAGCGGTGCCGACCGCCTGACACAGAACATCATGTCCGAACGGCCGACCACCGGCACCACCACCGGTGCGAATTACGCGCTGACCCGCGACCCAATTCCCGGCGGCAAGAACCACCGCCGCATTACGCTCACTTTCACGCCTGCGGGTTCCATCCCCGCCACTTCAGCCCCAAGGAACGGATAATGGCAACCGCCCCCGAAACAATCGCACCTGTTGCGACCACCAATAATGTAGGCCGGATCAGCCAGGTCATCGGCGCCGTCGTCGACGTGACGTTTGAAGATCAGCTGCCCGCCATTTTGAACGCGCTTGAAACGTTCAACAACGGCAACCGGCTGGTGCTGGAAGTCGCGCAGCATCTGGGCGAAAACACCGTCCGCACGATCGCCATGGACGCAACCGAAGGCTTGACGCGCGGTCAGACCGTTACCGATACCGGATCGCAGATCCGCGTGCCGGTTGGCCCCAAAACGCTTGGCCGCATTCTGAACGTGATCGGTGAGCCGATCGACGAGCTTGGCCCGGTTGGCAACGTCGATACGATGCCCATCCATGCCCCGGCCCCGCTGTTCGTTGACCAGTCGACCGAAAGCGCCATTCTGGTGACCGGCATCAAGGTGATCGATCTGCTCGCGCCCTATGCAAAGGGCGGCAAGATTGGCCTGTTCGGCGGCGCTGGCGTTGGCAAGACCGTGCTGATCCAGGAACTGATCAACAACATCGCCAAGGGCCATGGCGGCACATCAGTATTTGCAGGCGTGGGTGAGCGGACGCGCGAGGGCAATGATCTGTACCACGAATTCCTCGACGCAGGCGTTATCGCCAAGGATGCGGACGGCGTCGCCACGAGCGAAGGTTCCAAGGTTGCCCTGGTGTACGGCCAGATGAACGAGCCACCCGGCGCGCGTGCCCGCGTTGCGCTCTCGGGCCTGACGATCGCTGAATATTTCCGCGATGTTGAGGGGCAGGACGTTCTGTTCTTCGTCGATAACATCTTCCGCTTCACCCAGGCGGGTTCGGAAGTGTCTGCACTGCTGGGCCGTATTCCTTCGGCCGTGGGTTATCAGCCAACACTGTCGACCGACATGGGCGCGCTGCAGGAGCGCATCACCTCGACCAACAAGGGTTCGATCACCTCGGTGCAGGCAATTTACGTTCCTGCCGACGATTTGACCGATCCAGCGCCTGCCACCTCGTTCGCCCATCTGGACGCGACGACCGTGTTGAACCGCGCGATTTCGGAGCTGGGGATTTACCCGGCCGTCGATCCGCTCGATTCAACCAGCCGCGTGCTTGAACCGCGCGTTGTGGGCCAGGTCCATTATGATACCGCGCGCGCGGTGCAGTCCGTGCTGCAAAAGTACAAGTCGCTGCAGGACATCATCGCCATTCTGGGCATGGACGAGCTTTCGGAAGAAGATAAGCTGACCGTCAGCCGTGCCCGCAAAATCCAGAAGTTCCTGTCGCAGCCTTTCCATGTGGCAGAAGTTTTCACCGGCATTTCGGGCAAGTTCGTGCAGCTCGAAGATACGGTGAAGAGCTTCAAGGCAGTCGTCGACGGCGAATATGATCACCTGCCCGAAAGCGCATTCTACATGGTCGGCGGCATCGACGAAGCCATCGCCAAGGCCGAAAAGATGGCGCAAGAGGCGTAACTGTTTCTCCCCTCCCGCTTGCGGGAGGGGTCGGGGGTGGGCAGTGCCGTAAACACGCCCTTTCCCGTATCGACAAGGCCCACCCCCAGCCCCTCCCGCAAGCGGGAGGGGAGTGAGACGCGAAAATGCTGCACTTCGAACTCGTCACTCCTGAAAAGCTCGTCCGTTCGGAGGACGTGTACATGGTCGTCGTCCCCGGCAGCGAGGGCGATTTCGGTGTGCTGCATGGTCATGCGCCGATGATGTCGACGATCCGCGACGGTGCGCTTCATATCTACCGCACCGAAAAGGGCGAACCGGAAATGCTACCCATCAAGGGTGGTTTCGCCGAAGTGAACGAACGCGGGCTGACGGTGCTGGCCGAACAGGCGGGCTGACAAGCAAGCGCGTTCTGCTTTCTTCTAACCCGTCATTGCGAGCGCAGCGAAGCAATCCAGCCCCTCCCCGTGCGGCGCGCTGGATTGCTTCGCTGCGCTCGCAATGACGGACTTCTGGAGCAACGTAGTTTGCTATTGCGGCTGGGAATCCAGCAAAATCTGCCGAAACCTATTTCCTAACCCGCACGGTTAAGGAAACGTCAAACCTTGGCGGTTACGCATAGGGTGTGACCAGCAAGATTGCCCTATCATGAGCGCATTTGGACGACGCCCCGGAACGGGCAGCGGCACCACCCCCGCGCGGCCAGCTTTTGGCGTAGCGCGGCCGATGCAGGGCGGTGGCCCGGCTCGGCCCGGCGACTTGCAAGGTAGCGACCAGTTTCCACCGATCGACCTTGCCCCGCTGCCTCCACTAGATGGTGGCGCAGAGGCAATGACGGGCAACATGCCCGGCACCGCGATGGACGCGATGGCACGGCTGCAGGAACGGCAGGCGTTATCGGGCGATGCCGGCCAATCGCGGATGGAGGGGTTCGAAACATCCATCCACAAGATCAAGGAACAGGTGCTTCCGCGCCTGCTCGAACGCGTCGATCCTGAAGCGGCGGCGACGCTGAACAAGGATGAACTGGCCGAGGAATTCCGCCCGATCATCGGCGAAGTGCTGGCCGAACTGAAGCTTACGCTCAACCGCCGCGAGCAATTCGCGCTGGAAAAGGTGCTGATCGACGAGCTGTTGGGGCTTGGGCCGCTTGAGGAGCTGCTCAACGATCCGAACATTTCGGACATCATGGTCAATGGCCCTGAGCAAACTTACATTGAGCGCAAGGGCAAGCTGGAGCTGGCGAATATCCAGTTCCGCGATGAGGAACATCTGTTCCAGATCGCCCAGCGTATCTGCAACTCGGTCGGCCGGCGTGTCGACCAGACCACGCCGCTTGCCGACGCCCGCCTGAAAGACGGCAGCCGCGTGAACGTGATCGTCCCGCCGCTCAGCTTGCGCGGTACGGCGATCTCAATCCGTAAATTCTCCGCCAACCCGATCACGCTCGACATGATGGCCGGGTTCGGATCGATGAGCCCTAAAATGGCGACCGCGCTGAAAATTGCCGGGGCGTGCCGGTTCAACGTTGTCATCTCGGGCGGTACGGGTTCGGGCAAAACGACAATGCTGAACGCGCTGTCGAAAATGATTGATCCCGGCGAGCGCGTGCTGACGATTGAAGATGCCGCCGAACTCCGCCTGCAACAGCCGCACTGGCTGCCGCTGGAAACCCGCCCGCCCAACCTTGAGGGGCAAGGCGAAATCAGCATTCGTGATCTGGTAAAGAACGCGCTTCGTATGCGGCCTGACCGGATCATCTTGGGCGAAATTCGCGGGTCCGAATGTTTCGATCTGCTCGCCGCGATGAACACTGGCCATGATGGCTCCATGTGTACGCTCCACGCCAACTCGCCGCGCGAATGCCTGGGTCGTATGGAAAACATGGTGATGATGGGCGACATCAAAATGCCCAAGGAAGCCATTAGCCGCCAGATCGCCGATTCGGTTGACCTGATCATCCAGGTAAAGCGCCTGCGCGATGGATCTCGCCGCGTCACCAACATCACTGAAGTGATCGGCATGGAAGGCCCCGTCATCGTCACGCAGGAGCTGTTCAAATTCGAATATCTCGATGAAAGCGCCGACGGCAAGATCATCGGCGAATACCGGTCGATGGGCCTGCGCCCCTATACGCTGGAAAAGGCGCGCCAATACGGGTTCGACCAGGCATATCTGGAAGCAACATTATAAGCCGCTTGCCGGTTGCAGGCCGGTGGCCAGGGTCGATACCGATGCGCCGAATATTGATCCTGTTGGCTATTACCCTGATCGGTGCCGCACCGCCGCCCAGCACCGCCGTGTCGACCCTGGCCACCGATAGCGAGCTGCGCTGGGTGCCGTTTGATCTCACGCCCGGCAACCAAATACGCTTTGCCATGACAATCAACGATCTGCCTGCTGTCGCGGTACTGGACACCGGGGTTAGCGCATCTGTTATCTCGCGCAGTTTTGCCGCGAAGGCGCGGTTGAAGGTGCAGCCGCGCGGGCTGGCCAGTGCGATTGGCGGCGCCGTGCCGATTGGGTGGACGGCGGTGGAGCACATTGCCATGGGCGGCATGACGCGGCGGGGCGGCGGCATGGCCGTCACCGCCCTGCCCGCCGCCGCGACCGGCGGCACCCAGCCCGTTGATGTGCTGGTGGGGCATGACCTGATTGACGCCTATGCAATTGAAATTGATTATCAGGCGATGCGGCTTCGCCTGCTGCAGTCAGGGCGGCTGCCATTTCGCGGGGTGAGCGCACCGCTGCGCATCGCGGCTGCCCAGAATGTCTATGTGACTGAAATCACGCTTGGCGGGCGCAGGCTGGCGCCGATGGTAGTGGATACCGGTGACGGATCATCGATCACGCTATCGCAAGATGCGTTTCGCGCCGCGCGCATTCCCGGCCTGCCAACCACCACGACGATCGCATTCGGCCTGGCCGGGCCGATGGTAAGCGATCTGGCGATTTTGCCGGGCGTTGCGGTGGGCAAATTGTTTACCGGCGAGGTTGAGCTACGCATTGAGCGGCGCGGCGGATTTTCGCAGGCCATTGGTGCCGCAGGGCGGATCGGATCAGGGTTTTTGCAGCAATACCGCGTGCTGATGGACCCCGGCGCGGGCCATATCGTGTTCGGCACCACCCCGCAGACGGGCAAACCACCGCTGCGGTCCACCAGCGGCATGCTGATCGCCACCGAAAAGGATCGACTGCGCGTGCTCCACGTGATGCGCGGGGGCCCCGCAGAGGCAAGCGGCTGGCGCGCGGGCGAGACCATCTGCACCATCGACGGCGCGCCGGTGACCGCCAGCTATAATGGTACGGCGATCAGCGACTGGTCCGTCGGCAAGCCCGGGCGCGTGGTGTCGCTGGGGGTGTGCGGCGGCACGGTAAGGTGGCTGAAACTTGGATTGTTTTACTAGAAGGGGTCGGTTGGTCTTTGGCGACTGACCTGCTCCCCATTTTCAGGCTGCTGATAACTTAGTTTGGTGGAATCGAAATTCTCACCATAAAATCCGTCACCCTGAACTTGTTTCAGGGTCCATCGTACCACAAATCCAGTCGCCAGTGCGGCGACGTGGATGCTGAAACAAGTTCAGCATGACGGATAAGAGATGTGATGAATTTTATTTATGCCACATTAGCTTCGTCGCTCATATACCCCAGCGGGGCCGATTCCTATACTGGCATAGTGCGATTCTGGCGGGAATTTGTGTATGGGAACTACGATCCCCTGCTGATCTATTGTTATCAAGGTTTCGCTATCGGGCATTTGATTGCTGTCCCGTCCCCC
>JAKFUX010000001.1:0-40260 GCA_021732465.1 Sphingomonas sp. | reverse complement strand
GCCCTACCCGCCCGCGCAACTGGTGCAGCTGCGCCAGACCAAACCGGTCCGCCGCCTCAATCACGATCAGCGTCGCATTGGGCACATCAACGCCCACCTCAATCACCGTTGTCGCCACCAGCACGCCAATTTGCCCGGCGGAGAACGCGGCCATCACCGCATCCTTTTCGAGCGGCTTCATCCGGCCATGCACCAGCCCGACCTTTGCGCCAAACCGCGCCCGAAGCGTTTCGGCGCGGGCCTCAGCGGCGGCGAGATCGGTCTTCTCGCTTTCCTCAACCAGCGGGCATACCCAATAGGCCTGGCCACCGCCTGACAAATGCCGCCCCAGCGCATCGACCACATCGGCCAGCCGGTCTTCAGACAGCACCCGCGTCTCAATCGGCGTGCGGCCGGGCGGCAGTTCATCGAGACGACTGACATCCATTTCGCCATACAGCGCCAGCGTCAGCGTGCGAGGGATGGGGGTGGCGGTCATCGCCAGCAAATGCGGTGGTTGCTGGCCTTTCTCAGTCAGCAACATGCGTTGTGCCACGCCAAACCGGTGCTGTTCGTCAACCACCACCAGCCCCAGATCCTTATACCCCACGGCTTCCTGAAAAATCGCATGGGTGCCGATCAGGATATCGATGGAGCCATCCGCCAAGCCCATCAACGTCGCCTCGCGCACCCGCCCTTTGTCGCGCCCGGTGAGCACCGCGATGTTGACCGGCAGGCCGCTCAACAGGCCGCGCAAACTCTCATAATGCTGCCGCGCCAGAATTTCGGTGGGGGCAAGAAACGCGCCCTGTGCGCCCGCCTCCACCGCCACCAGCAGCGCCATCAACGCGACCAGCGTCTTGCCGGACCCGACATCGCCCTGAAGCAGCCGGAGCATCGGCTGCGACTGGCACAGATCGCCCTCTATCTCCGCCATCGACCGCGATTGGGCACCGGTGGGCACATAGGGCAGCCGCAGCATCGCGCGCAGCCGCCCGTCCCCCACCAGCGCCCGCCCCTTTCGGGCCCGCGATGATGCCCGTACCAGCGTGAGCGCCAGTTGGTTCGCAAACAGCTCGTCATAGGCGAGCCGCGCACGCGCCACGGCGTCGGATGGGTCGGCGTGAATACGGGTCAGCGCCGCACGCCAGCCGGGCCAACCCCGTTTGGCGAGCAGCCCTGGCTCAATCCACTCTGCCAAATCGGGCGCGCGCTCCACCGCTTGTGCTGCCAGTTGCGCCATCCGCCGCGCCGTCATCCCGTCCGACAGCGGATAGATTGCTTCACGCTCAGGCGTGTCCCCCGCCTCTTCAAGCGGCAGGACATAATCGGGGTGGACGATCTGCAATTCCTGCCCGTACATTTCCAGCCGGCCCGAAACGCGGCGCGGTTCGCCCAGCGGCAGCAGCTTTTTCACCCAGCCCGAATTGCCGCCGAAATACACCAGGCTGACATAATTGGCCGCTGCATCGGTCGCCTGCGCGCGGGTTGGCCCCCGCCCTGCGCTTGATCGATAGGATTGCGCCGTCAGCGTGATCGCAATCGTTCGCCCGGCATCGGCCATGTCGAGCTCTTCACGCGGCACACGGTCAATCCAGCCGGTCGGCAAATGGAACGCCACATCGAGCACGCGCAAGAGCCCCAATCGCTCCAGCGGCTTGGCGAGCGCCGGCCCCACGCCCTTCAGTGCGGTAACTTCTGTGAACAGTGGATTGAGGATTTGTGGTCGCATGGCTATCTGGCAGGTCTTACCCCTAGCTGACGGCGCGCGCAAAGCACCGTCGGCCAATCGTCGTTGGAAGTGATATGGACCGCGCCACCCGCCTGAAACGCCTGCACTTCCGCGCGCACCATCGCGGCACGAAGGAGGCTGATTTGCTGATCGGCGGATTCTTTGATGCGCACGGGGCTGGCTGGTCCGATGATGAAATGACCCTGTTCGAGGCGCTGCTCGAAGAACAGGACGTTGACATCATGGCGTGGGCGATGGGCACCGATGTGGCACCGGAACGTTATGCCGGGTCGATATTGGCGGCATTGGAGACGCTGAATTACGTGCCGACGCTGAGTTGAACTCCTCCCTCTCCCCAACGGGGAGAGGGCTATAGGATCCCTAATGCCCAATCTCTCCACCATCCTCTCGGCAAAAACCCCGCTCACGCTGGCGGGTGTGCCTACCGGCTTCCTGCCGTGGCTGCTCGCCGATCTGGCGCGCGCGGCCACCACCCGCGCGGTATTCATCGCAGCCGATGAGGCAGAGATGCGCGCGATTGCCAGCGCCGCGCATTATTTCGCGCCTGATCTGGAAACGATCAGCTTTCCGGCGTGGGATTGCCTGCCCTATGACCGCGCATCGCCCACCTTGCGCGTGATGGCGGAGCGGGTGGCCGCGCTCCACCGGTTACAACAGCCAAGCAAAGGGCCGCAACTGCTCGTCACCACCGCCAATGCCGCTGCACAGCGCACGCTGACACCGTTTCGCGTTCGGCAGCTTGTGGCGACATTGAAGCCCGGTGAGCGGATCGGTCGCGACAAGTTGGCCAGTTTACTCCAGGCCAATGGCTATCAGCGGGTGGAGACCGTCACCGATTCGGGCGAATTCGCGGTGCGCGGCGGGCTGGTCGATCTGTTCCCCAGCGGCGAGGAACACGGGCTGCGGCTCGACTTCTTCGGTGATGAGATCGAAAGCGTCCGCACTTTCGATCCCGCTGATCAGCGCACGACCGGGCGGATCGACGGCTTCACTTTGCTACCCGCATCCGAAGCCCTACTCGACGAGGACAGCGTCAAGCGGTTCCGCAGCCGGTATCGCGAGCGGTTTGGCGCGAATGCGACAGGCGATCCGCTGTATCAGGCAATCTCCGAAAGCCGTCGCCTGTCCGGCATGGAGCATTGGCTGCCGCTGTTCGAGGACAAGCTGACCACACTGTTCGACCATCTCGGCGATGGCGCGATCATTGTTCGCGATTCGGGCGTTACTGCAGCCGCTGAATCGCGGTTTGAGGCGGTTGCCGATTATCATGCCAACCGGGTTCGCGCGCAATCAAGCGATCCCGGCAGTTACCGCCCGCTACCCCCAGAAATGCTGTACTTGGCGGTGGAGGAATGGGCGACACGGCTGGCGGATTGCCGCGCGCATCTGATCACCCAGTTCCACGAGCCTGACAGCGCGACCGTGATCGATTTCGGCGTAGACGGTGCGAAAGATTTTGGCGCTGAACGATCAGCAGGCGCAAATATATATGAAGCGGTGGTCGCGCACATCGCCAAGCTGCGCAAAGCCGGCCGCAAGCCTGTGCTCGCCAGCTATTCGGTTGGTGCGCGCGAGCGGCTGAGCGGGCTGCTCGCCGATCACGGCCTGCACGGCGCGAAACCTGCCGAGAGCTGGCAAGAGGCGCTGGGCATCGCTGATCGCGGGGTCGCGCTGATCGTGCTGCCGCTCGACCACGGTTTTGCAGCACCTGATGTGTCCATCCTGACCGAGCAGGACATGCTCGGTGACCGGCTGGTGCGCCGGGCGAAGCGGCGCAAATCAGCCGATGCGTTTCTGGCGGAACTCGCCACGCTGTCGCCGGGCGATCTGGTGGTCCATGTCGATCACGGCATCGGCCGCTACACCGGGCTAACGTCTATCCCGGTCGGTGCGTCCCCGCATGATTGCGTCGCGCTGGAATATGCGGGCGGCGACAAGCTGTACGTGCCTGTCGAGAATATCGACGTGCTCAGCCGTTATGGCAGCGACGATGCAGCGACGCTCGACCGACTGGGTGGCGAAGCGTGGCAGCGGCGCAAGAGCCGGATGAAGGAGCGCATCCGCGAAATCGCAGGTGAGCTGATCGCGATTGCCGCGGAACGCGCGCTGCGCCCGGCCGATATCGCTGAACCCGATGCGAGCGCCTATCCGACCTTTGTCGATCGCTTCCCCTATGCTGAAACCGACGATCAGGACCGCGCGATTGGCGAGGTGCTGGAGGATCTGGCGGCGGGCAAGCCGATGGACCGGCTGATCGTGGGCGATGTCGGCTTTGGTAAGACCGAGATCGCGCTGCGCGGCGCCTTTGTGGCGGCGATGGCTGGGTTGCAGGTGGCAATCGTGTGCCCGACGACATTGCTCGCGCGCCAGCATTTCAACAATTTCGTGGCGCGGTTTGAGGGGTTCCCCTTGCGCATCGGTCGCCTTTCCCGCCTTGTTACCCCTGCTGAGGCAAGCGCCACCCGCCAGGGGCTGGAGGACGGCACGATCGATATCGTGGTCGGCACGCACGCCATTCTGGCGAAAAGCGTCGGCTTCAAGCGGCTCGGGCTGGTGGTGGTTGATGAGGAGCAGCGTTTTGGCGTGACGCATAAGGAGCGGCTGAAGGCGCTGAAAACCGACGTTCATGTGCTAACGCTGACCGCCACCCCCATCCCGCGCACGCTGCAAATGGCGATGTCGGGCCTGCGCGAGCTATCGGTCATCCAGACGCCTCCGGTCGATCGGCTGGCGGTGCGCACCTATGTAATGCCATGGGATCCGGTGGTGCTGCGCGAAGCGTTGCTGCGCGAACATTACCGCGGCGGACAGAGTTTTTTCGTCACGCCCCGCATCGCCGATCTGCCTGATATCGAGGAGTTCCTGACGAAGGAAGTGCCCGAAATCCGCTATGTCGTCGCGCACGGCCAAATGTCCCCCACGCAGGTCGAGGAGCGGATGAGCGCGTTCTACGACAAGAAATTTGAGGTGCTGGTGTCGACCACCATCGTCGAATCCGGCCTCGACATTCCCAGCGCGAACACGATGATCATCCACCGCGCCGATCGCTTTGGCCTGGCGCAGCTGTATCAGCTTCGCGGGCGGGTTGGCCGGGCCAAAACGCGCGCTTATGCCTATCTCACCACCCCCAAGGACCGGATCATTACCGAAACGGCAGAAAAGCGGCTGAAGGTGCTGTCCGATCTGGAAAATCTGGGTGCCGGGTTCCAGCTGGCCAGCCATGATCTGGATATTCGCGGCGCGGGCAATCTGCTCGGCGATGAACAGTCCGGGCATATCCGCGAAGTGGGGTATGAACTTTACCAGTCGATGCTGGAAGAAGCGATCATGGACGCAAAGGCGGGCGGCATGGCCAAGCGCCCGCGCGATTTCAGCCCGCAAATCACCATCGACGCGCCGATCCTGATCCCGGACGAATATGTGCCCGATCTCGATCTGCGGATGGGCCTGTACCGCCGCCTGAACGATATCGATGAGCCACAGGGCATTGAGGCATTTGCTGCCGAAATGATCGACCGCTTCGGCAAGCTGCCCGACGCGACTGAAAACCTGATCCGGCTGATCGAGATCAAGCTTCACGCCAAGGCTGCGGGCGTTTCCAAGATTGATGTCGGCCCGCGTGGCGCGCTGGTGTCATTCCATGATGATCGCCCGCCAAATATCGCCGGGCTGCTCGCCTATGTCGAAAGAGTGGGCGCAATCGCGAAATTGCGGCCTGACAGTAAATTGGTACTCAACCGCGCCTGGGGTGATCCCAAGGCCCGGTTGAACGGCGCGCTGCAATTGGCACGCGGGCTGGCCAAAGCAGCGGTGTAACATTTTCAGCTCGGTAAATTCGTGTTACGCAAACTTCATATAGTTGGTTGCTTGGGGGCGAACCGTTGACCATGTCTGTCGAAGATAATCGCTGGGAAGTGCTGGAGAACACGATCACGAAATTGCGTGACTGTTCCACTGCGGCCTCAGCGATTGAGATTGTTCATCCGGTTGCCCGCGAGATCGCCCGCGCCGATGGCATCACCATCGTCAAGCGGATCGGCGATCATACTGATTATCTGGCGGAAGATGCCATCGAACAGCTATGGGCGGGGATGCAGTTCCCCATCGACAAATGCCTGGCCGGCCGCGCGATGACCGAAGAACAGACCATTCTGATCCCCGATATTACGCAGGTCGAAAATATCCCGCTGAACGTTTACCTGGCCACGTTCATCCGCAGGCTGGTCGCGGTGCCGCTGGGCACGCCGCACCCCACCCACGCCATCTGTGCCTATTGGCGAGAACCTGGCCAGATTGATCCCGAATGCGTGACGTTGATGGAGGCACTATGTCGCGCGCTGGGGGCGGTGCTTGATATGTTTGATGTTACCGACATGGTGGCAAAGCACCGGCTGCAATCGATCGCCGTGGCATAGCCTCGTTAATCAGCCGCTATGGTCGGCGATGATCTTCCACCCGCCCGCTTCCTTCGCAAACACCAGACTGGTCGGTCCGCTCTGCGTTTTTCCATCAGCGTAGGTCAATGTGTAGCGCGCGATGTACAGGGCGTGGTTCGGATCAAGCAACCGGAAGTCGAGCGTCTGAAACGTCAGCACGCCCCGCTTGGCGGCGTTGGCAAAATCATATCTCACCCGGTAGCGCTCGCTCATTACCGCTTTGCCCCGCAGAACGCCTTCCTTGGTGACGAAACTGGTTTCGGGCGCGTCTGAATATACCGCCATGAACCGGGCAAGGTCGCCCGCGTTCCAGCCAGTAGCACTGTCTGCCATCACCTTTTCAACCGCATGTTTTTCGGGGGGATGCGCAATAGCCGGGGTGGCAAGCATGATGATCGCCGGCATGGCGACATAGCTGAGATGGCGGTTCATCATGACTTGCCTCTTTCATTAAGCAAAACCGTCAGTGCATCGGCATCAATCGGCTCGGCGCACAAAAAGCCCTGATAATATTGGCAACCTTCCTTGGCGAGCAGATCAAGCTGCTCCTCGGTCTCCACCCCTTCGGCGATCACCGAAAGTCCCAGTGAGCGCGCCATATCAATCACCCCGCGCACCACGATGCGGTCGCGGGTTGACCCGGCAATATCCTGCGCCAGTTTCTTGTCGATCTTCAGATAATCGAGCGGCAGCGCCTTCAGATAGGCAAGGCTGGAATAGCCCGTCCCGAAATCATCGATGGCCACCCGGCACCCGGCACTGCGCAGCGCGGCAAGCAGCATCGCAGCGATCCCCAGATCCTCGATCAGCCCGCTTTCGGTAATCTCCACCGTCAGCCGGGCACGGGGAAAGCCGCTGCTGTCGACCCGGTCGAGGAAGATATCCGCAAAACCCGGCCGCGCGATGTCGGCCGCCGTCAGGTTCAGCGACAGCCGCAGCTTGCCCAGGCTGGCGGGCCAGGCGGCGGCGCGGGCGAGCACAATGCGCTGGATATGATCGGACAGGCCAATCACCAGATCGGCACGGTCGGCGGCTGCAAACAATGTCTCTGCGCCCAGCGGACCCATGACGGGGTGATCCCACCGCGCCAGGGCCTCCACCCCGGTAATCTGGCCAGTCGCAATCGCGACCTGCGGCTGGAACAATATGTCAATTTCGCCGAGTTCAATCGCCCGACGCAAATCCACTGCCAGCGTATCGATTGGCGCGCCCTCGTCTCCCACCCGGCGCGCGACCTGCACGGTAACGCTGTCCGATGCCTTTGCCTCGGCTAATGCCTCACTGGCGCGGCGCAACAGCATTGCGGTTGTGTCGCCCGGTTCTGCCGGTGCTATGCCGACGCGGCACCCCAGCACCGCCACAGCCCCACCCGCGACAAACGGCCTCGACAACGCCTCGGCAATGCGGCCAGCGGCAAGTTCGACACGCGCCGCATTATCCGCCGTGGCGACCAGAAATTCCGATCCGCCCAGCCGCGCGACAATCGCCCCGCGCCCGAGCAATTCGCCGGTAACATCCTCAATCCGCTTTTGCGCAGTCCGCAGCAGCGCGTCGCCTGCCGCGCGGCCATAGGCCGTGTTGACGATATCGAACCTGTTGAGCGCAATCAGCACCGCCTGAACCGGCCTGTCGCCAGCCACATCGCCAGATGCTGCCAGCCGCCGATCAAGCCAGCGCCGCGCGCCCGCCGCGTCGCGCACCCCCGACAGTGCCTCGCGGAGCACCGCCGCTGGTTCCGGGATCACCGAAAGCCGTTCAATCACGGCATCGACCGAACCGGATGCGCGATCATGGCTCAAATGGTGCACCACGCGGCCCACCCCCGCCAAATCATGCGCGAATGCGGTCGCAGCGCCAGTATCAAGCAACCGCCGCAGCGCACGCAGAGCAATGGGCCGGTCATCATCGGCGAGCCGGCGGAGCAATTGGCGAGGCGTGGCATCCTCACCCATATCAAGCAGCTCGGCAAAGCCTGGCGTGATCTGAAAAGCGCGCAATGCGCCGTCATAGTGCCAGCCCAGCGGGTCAGTCGAACGGTGTGCAGTGCGCCAGTCGCCTGCCATCCGCTCGGCGTGTCGCGCGGCAAAGCGCAGCGCCTGGATGAATTCATCCTCGCTATGCGGGCTCGACAGGAAATGCGTGGCGCCTGCGTCGAAAAATGTCCCCACTTCCGGCACGTCGCCGCGCGACACGAGGACAAGCAACGCACCGCCATTCGCCGCAATAACATCGCCCAGCGCCGCGACTGCTGCCAGACCGTCACCCATTGCCCCGCGCGCGTCGACCACGGCAATTTGAGCGCCGCTGGTCAGATAGCGCTGCTCTGCCCCTTCCGCCCGGCGCGCCGCAATCACCTGCCACCCGCCGCGAGAGGCCAGCGCCGCCAGTTCGTCGCGCTGCCGGAACGACAGGATGAACAACGCCGCCGTCGCGCTGCCACGCGGGACGGCATCAATATCGGGGGCAGACGCCGGATCACTCATGCCAGCAAGCCTAACGCCCGCTGCAAGCTTCGCCAATGCGCAAAGGGGCTTGATGGTTCGGGGGGGGCTTGATGGTTCGGGGTTGTTTGCATGGCTGGGAAGGCTTAGCTCGTGGTTCATGTCTTGCGCACCCTCCCTTGTTGACAGCTTTGGTCGGACGATCAGTTATCTGCGGATATCGGTTACGGATCGGTGTGATTTGCGCTGTCGCTATTGCATGGCCGAGGAAATGACCTTCCTTCCCAAGGCTGCCGTGCTCAGCCTTGAAGAAATCGCGATCATCGCTGAACGCTTTATCGCACGCGGTATTACCAAAATCCGACTCAGCGGCGGCGAACCTTTGGTGCGACGTGATGTGGTTGAGCTGGTGCGGCGGCTGGGGTCGCACGTTGGCGCAGGCCTCAACGAATTGACGATGACGACTAACGGCACCCGGCTTGCCCAGCATGCCGACGCGCTGGTCGCGGCGGGCATTCGCCGGATCAATGTCAGCCTCGACAGTCTTGACCCTGAAATTTTCCGCTACATCACCCGGCACGGCGATGTGGCGCAGGTGATCGACGGCATTTTTGCCGCCCAGCGCGCAGGCCTGGCGATCAAGATCAACATGGTCGCGCTAAAGGGCCTCAACGAAACCGGCATTGCACCAATGCTCGATTGGTGCGGCAGCAACGGTTTCGACTTGTCGCTGATCGAAACCATGCCGATGGGCGCGATTGGCGAAGATCGGGCTGATCGTTTTCTGCCGCTGACCGCCGTTTTCGATGATCTTTCGCAGCGATTCGATCTGGCGCGCGATGATCATCGCAGCGGGGGGCCGGCACGCTATTGGCGCGTGGGGGAATATGGCACACGGCTGGGCCTCATATCGCCGCTCACCGCCAATTTCTGCGAAGGCTGCAACCGCGTTCGGCTCACGACCGAGGGCAAGCTTTATATGTGCCTGGGGCAGGACGATCAGGTCGATCTGAAGTCAGTGCTTCGTCAAGAGGGTGTCGCCGGGCTGGATGCCGCACTCGATACGGCGATGCGGCTGAAACCGGCGCGGCATGATTTCCAGATTACGCCGGGCGGTGCCCCTGCCGTCACCCGTCATATGAGCGTTACCGGCGGATGACCCAGTATCAACGGCGCGCGCTGGTCGTTTCGCCTACATCAGCGGCACAATCCGCCGCGCATGATCTGCGGCACAATTATGAATGGGTGCCGATCAACCAAGCCGACATGATCGTCGCGCTGGGCGGCGACGGTTTCATGTTGCAGGCGCTACACAGCCAGCTTGAAAGCGCGCGCGATCCGCTGCCGGTATTCGGCATGAACCTAGGCACGGTGGGTTTCTTGATGAACGAATGGCGGCTCGAAGGGCTGGACGGCAGGCTGGAGCGTGCCAAAGCATTCAAGGTCACCCCGCTGCGGATGATTGCGGAGACAATTTCGGGTGAACGCCATTCGGTGCCCGCCATCAATGAAGTATCGCTGCTGCGCGAAACGCGGGAAACCGCCAAGATCGAAGTGACCGTTAACGACCGCGTCGTCATCCCCGAACTGGTGTGTGACGGCATTTTGGCAGCCACCCCGGCGGGGTCGACCGCATATAATTTTTCAGCGCAAGGGCCAATTTTGCCGCTGGGTTGCGGGCTGACCGCGCTGACACCGCTCAGCGCATTTCGCCCCCGACGGTGGCGCGGCGCCATTTTGCCCGACAAGGCGCGGATTTCGCTGCGCGTGCTGGAACCCGCCAAACGCCCGGTCAGCGCGGTTGCCGACCAGCGCGAAGTCCGCGATGTCGCCCGCGTCGATATCGCGATGGATCGCAGCCGCGAGCTGACCCTGTTGTTCGATCCCGAACACGCCCTGGACGACCGGATCACGATGGAGCAGTTCATCTCCTGATCGCGGGGTTGGGCGATCAAACCGCCCATCGTGCGAAACAGGGGTTGCATCCGCTGCCGACGGGTAATAGAGGCTCGCTCTGGTTATTCCCTGATAGCTCAGCGGTAGAGTAGGTGACTGTTAATCACTTGGTCGTTGGTTCGAATCCAACTCAGGGAGCCACTTTTTAGCGTATTCGGCAGCCAAGGCGTTGCCAGCGGCCCATCGCTCCCCCTAGGATGCTCGCATCAAGCCGGTGACACCGGCGTTAGGGAGAAGATGCGCCATGCGCTTTACCGTTACCACCGCTACCCTCCCCTTGCTCGCCACCGCCCTTTTGGTTGCTGGTTGTTCCGCCGCACCGCAAACGGATGCGCAGGGCTTTGTGATTGATCCGGGTTTTGAGGCAAAGCTTCAGGAACAATTGCTGGATGCCAAGCCCGGCACGGTCGTGCTGATCCCGGCGGGCAAGTTCGCGCTCACCCGTTCGCTCAGCGTCGCGGTGCCCGGCGTCACCATTCGCGGCGCGGGCATGGACAAATCGATCCTGTCATTCGCCCGGCAAAGCTCCGGCGCGGAAGGACTGCTCGTCACGGGGGATGATTTCACGCTGGAAGACGTTGCGATTGAAGATAGCAAGGGCGACGCGCTGAAGATCAACGGCACCAAAAACGCCGTCATGCGCCGCGTACGTGCCGAATGGACCGGCGGGCCCAAAACATCGAACGGTGCTTATGGCCTTTACCCGGTCCAGGTCACCAACGTGCTGATCGAGGGGAGCGTGGTGCGCGGCGCATCCGACGCTGGCATCTATGTCGGCCAATCAACCAACATCATCGTCCGCAACAACAAGGCGGAAGGCAATGTGGCCGGGATTGAGATTGAAAATTCAACCGGCGCAGACGTCCACGACAATATCGTAACCGATAATGCCGGCGGCATTTTGGTGTTCAACATGCCCGATCTGCCCGTGCCCGGTAGCAAGACCCGGGTGTTCAAGAACAAGGTGATGACCAATAACCACGCCAATTTCGCGACCAAGGGAACGGCGGTCGCATCGGTGCCGCCTGGTTCGGGTGTGATCGTCAATTCCAACGATGATGTCGAGATTTTCGACAATGATCTGAAGGACAATCAGACCGCAAACGTCATCATCTCCAGCTTTTACTCGCTGGGTTTTGAGGCAACGCGCGGCATTGCTGCTGCCTATGATCCCTATCCTGAAAACGTCTATGTCACGGGAAACCGCATTTCAGGCGGCGGCACCAATCCTGGCGCGCGTTATGCGCCGCTAAAGGCGTTGGGTGGCGGTGCCTTGCCAGCGGTGTTGTGGGACGGGTTCACCAACCCAAAGCTCGCAAAGCCCGGTATTTGCGTGCAGAATGGTGAGGCCAAGCTGCTCAATATCGATGCCGCCCATAAATTTGCCGGTGCTCGGGTGGACGATAGCGTGAATTGCGCGCCCGCCAATCGCCTTCCCACCATCAGCCTGCCCGCCGCCATGATCGAAAAGCGGTAACACGGCCAATGATGCGATTGTTACTGCTAGCTCTTTTGGCGCTATGCGTCAGCGGCTGCGCGGCGCGGCCGACGGGCGTCACCTTTCATGCAACGGAAAATCCGGCGTCGCTCGGCGATTGGGGTCTGTTTGATATCAAGGACGGGCGCATCACCCCGCGTGCCGGGTTGGTGACGTATGAGCTCGCCACGCCGTTGTTCAGCGATTATGCGCAGAAATGGCGGGCTGTGTTCGTCCCCAAGGGGATGAGCGCCAAATATGATGCTGAAAAAACGTTCGATTTTCCCGTCGGCACCGTCATCGCCAAGACGTTTTACTACACGACCCCCGCAGGCGTAGCGCCGGGCCAGAGCACCCGGGTGATGAAGGTTACGTCTGCCAGCTATCAATCCGGCGCCACCGGCATTGATATGGCGCACAGCCGCCTGATTGAGACGCGGCTGATGGTGCGGCGTGCCGGCGGTTGGGAGGCCCTGCCTTATGTGTGGAACGCCGATCAGACCGAAGCGACCCTGCAGCGCACCGGCGCGGAGATACCGCTTGAGTTTATCGACGGCGGCAAGGCCACGCGCTTTGCCTATGCGGTGCCCAATGTGAACCAGTGCGCAGGCTGCCACGCGACTGACCGCACCAAAAAGTTAATGCCCATCGGGTTCAAGGCCCGCCATCTGAACCGCGATTTTCCGGGCGAAGGCGGTGAGATAAACCAGATCAAGCGGCTGGCGATGATCGGCTACCTAAGCGGCGCACCCGATCCTGCTGGTGCGGCACGCAATGCGCGGTTCGACGATGCCACGGCCAGGGTCGAGTCCCGTGCTCGCGCCTATCTCGACATCAACTGCGCGCATTGCCACAGCGCCACCGGCCCTGCCCGTGTTTCCGGTTTATGGCTTGATGCGGCGACCACGGATCTGCGCAAGCTCGGCGCGTGCAAGCCGCCCATCGCGGCAGGGCGCGGCACCGGCGCCCATGAATTTGGGCTGGTGCCCGGCCATCCCGAACAATCGATCCTCGCCTATCGGCTCGCCACCAACGACCCGGGCGAAATGATGCCCGAAACCGGGCGCAGCCTGACGCATGCCGAAGGCGTGGCGCTGATCAACCAATGGATCGCCGGTTTAAAGGGCAGCTGCGGGGGCAATGGTTAGCGCCAGGCCCAAGAGAACTGCCCTACCCTTCTCTCAACCACCGACACGAATCGCGATCCGCTGACCCAATCAGCATGCGCGCAGCGGCGCGTTACCCCATCATCAACGCATCAATCGCGCCCTGTAAAATATAGCTTGCCGCAATCTTGTCGATCCGCTCAGCGCGTTTGGCGCGGCTGATGTCCTCGGCGATCATCTGACGTTCAACGGCCTGGGTTGACCATCGTTCATCCCACAACAGGATTGGCAGCCCCAGATCATCCATGTTGCGGGCAAAGGCGCGGGTGGATTGGGTGCGCGGGCTATCGGTGCCATCCAGATTCAGTGGCAGGCCAATGACGATGCCCACCACCGATTGCTGCGTCATCAGCGCCGTGATCGCCGCCTTGTCGGCGGTAAATTTGGTGCGCCGGATCAGGATGGCGGGGGAAGCATAGCTCCACCCGGCATCGGCCAGCGCGGTGCCCACCGTTTTGGTGCCAACATCCAGCCCGATCAGCCGACCCCCATGCGGCAGTAATGCGCGAAAATCAGCCGCGACCGTGGTGATCATCGCGCGTCAAACGCCGCCAGCCGCCGCGCGGCATCGGCGCGGATATTGGCCCAGAACAGGCTGTAATCAAATACATGATAGTTATTGCCGGGCAGGACGTATTTTCCGATTTTCTCCGGCGGCGGGCCGATCAGCAGGAACCCGCGATCATCGCACCGCGCCGGCAGGCCACCCGCCACAATCGTCGCGGTGGCCATATCCTGCGATGGCACCAACGTCCCCCGATTGTTGCTTGCCGGGGCGGCAGCGTCTGGTGTGCCGGTGATCGGGTTGGTGCAGATCATCGCCGTGCCCTTGCGCGCTTTACCGGTCAGCCCGGTCGACGCGTTATAGCTATCGACGATCAGCGTCGGATCGGCTGGCTCGGCAAAGCTCTGCCATGACAGTATGCACCCGGTTTCGTCCGCCGTCTTGCATTCGGGCAACCCCAACACGGGCAGATCGGCAGTGCGCGATACTGGCCAGCCCACCACCCAGGCAGCGACGATCCGATTGGCGAGCGGCTTGCCCGCCACACGCTCGCGCAGCAACCTCATCAGGTGAAGCGCGCCCTGGCTGTGTCCGGCAAGGATGATCGGTTGGTCCGGGCCAATCTGCGTCAGGAACGCATCGAATGCCGACAATACATCCCCAAATGCCAGGTTCAGCGCCTGCTGCGCCTCCTGCTTGCCAGTCAGGAACGCGCCAAACGTCGCCTGGCGATACCGCGGTGCCCAGATCGCTGCACTGTCGTTGAACGCGGTTGCCTGGCCGCGCAGAAACAATGCCGCGCGATCATTGGCGATCTGGTCGTCCAGCGGCGCATTCCAACGGGCGCGCTCAAGATAGGATGTCGGGTGGATATAGAACATTGCCGCGCGGGGCTTTGCCGCCGGTTTGTAGCCCGGCGGGGTCCACAGCGCCGGATTGCCCGGCTTGTCGGGGCGCGCCAGCCACATTTCTGCCCGCGCATAGCCGCGCGCATCGACGCCAGGCAGCGCCTGAAACGCCGATGACGGCACCAGCGCAATCCGCATCAACTGATCACCGTAAAGGCGAAAGGTGAGCGCGGCGGCGATCACCAGAAAAATCAGGATGGCAAAGGCATAAAGAAACTTGCGGGCCACGGGGCACCTTTCGGAAATAAAGCTGGCGGTGTTGGGCGCACCGCGACACCTGAGTCCCTGCCCGATGAATGGTTCGCCTGCAATCGGCCCTTGGGCTATATTGGCGGCGCAAAACGGCGAAAGGCCCCGGGATGAGCACGCAGATGAACCAGGATAACCCGGCAATCGCCAGCGATTGGTCGCTGCGTCCGTTGTTGCTCGCAGCACTGGGCGGGGCCGCTGCGCTGGCGATCAGGCAATTGCTCAGCATGGACAGCGCGCCGCCGCCGGTTGATCGCCTCGCCATCGCGATTGCAATCGGCACCAGCGCGATTGGATTTGGCTTTGTCGCCGAAAGGCTGCGGCTAGCGTGGGCGGTGGCGTTCAGCATCGTGATCGGCCTGCTGGCGGGGTCCATCGTTTATTGGCAGGGCGTGCCCGGCGGATCGCCCGATTTCTGGAACTGGCGGCTCGCCAGCCTGTTCCTCGCCATCGCGATTGCCGCCCCCCTGTTCCAAACCGCGCGGGACGAGGGGCGTTTTAAGCTGCCCTATGCCGATCTGTACGGCCATGCGCTCACCAATGTGGTGCTGTGGTTTGCCGCCTGGTCATTCGTGGCGGTGGTGTGGTTGATGAGCTGGCTGCTCGCCGCGCTGTTCAACCTGATCAAGATCGATTTCCTCGAAAAGCTGCTCGGCAAGGACTGGTTCGTCGCGCTGTTGCTGGGCGCATCGTTCGGCGCGGCGGTGGGGCTGTTCCGCGAGCGGGACCGGATTTTGCGGCTGCTGCAGAATGTTGTCACCTCGGTGCTGAGCGTCCTTGCGCCTGCGCTGGGCGCGGGCCTTCTGCTGTTCCTGATCGCGCTTCCCTTTGCCGGGCTAGATGCGCTGTGGGAGGCAACAAGAGCGACCACGCCAATCCTGCTGACCTGCGTCATCGGGGCACTGATCCTGGCCAATGCGGTGATCGGCACGGGCGAAAGCGATGACCGGGTCAATCCCGCCCTTCGTTACGGCGCGATGGCGCTGGCGGTAGTGATTCTCCCGCTGGCGGCGATTGCGGCGGTCGCGACGGGGCTACGGATTGGCCAGCACGGTTTTACGCCCGACCGCCTTTGGGCGCTGACCTTCATCATGTTCGCGACCGCGTTCGGCATTGCCTATCTGGTGTCGCTGGTGGGCAGCCGGCTTGCCTGGGCGATTCCTGCCCGCACCGCTAATCTGCGGCTGGCGATCGCGATTGCCGCCGCCGCGCTGTTCCTCGCCACGCCGGTGATCAGTTTCAACGCGATCTCGACAGCTGATCAAGTCGCGCGGCTGACATCGGGCAGGATCAAGCCTGACAAATTCGACTGGGCGGCTTTGGCATTTGATTTTGGCGCACCCGGTAAGGCCGCGCTGAAGCGACTGACCCAAAGCCCCAATGCCGAAACCGCAAGCCGGGCCCGCGACGCCGCCAAAGCAACGACGCGCTGGGCAGTGGCCAGTATCGAGACGTTGGGGGACGGCGAGGCGGCGCTCGCCAAGCGCGTACGTATCCAGCCGCGTGCGGTGCCCTTGCCCGATGGCCTGTTGCTGTCGTTCCAGGTTGCCGCCGCCGATAAGGGGAGTGCGGTGTTGTGGTACGAACCGGGGAGCGCTTCCGCCATTCTCGTGACGAATGGGTGTGAGCGCTGCCCGCCGACGGTGATGGTGACCCGGCGTGACACCAAAGGCGAGTGGCGCACCGACCAGAATGCGATAATCCGAATGGACCGCAGCGCTGAACAGGATCGTGCGCTGAGCGAGACCTTGGCGAAGCGCGGCTTCGACATTCGACGTGTTGAGCGCCGCCAGGTCTTTGTCGGCGGCGTTCCCGTGGGCGAACCGTTCGAATAGGTTGCACCGCAAGCGCGCTCTCTGCTAGCCGCACCTGCATGGCAGTAGACATCACCACCGTCCGCAAGATTGCGAGCCTTGCCCGCATTGCGATTACCGAGGATGAAGCCGCGCGCATTGCGCCCGAGCTTGAGAATATCATGGGCTGGATCGAACAACTGGGCGAGGTCGACACGAAAGACGTCGCCCCGATGACCGCGGTGATCGCCAATACGCTGCGGCTGCGCGACGATGTTGTCAACGCCGATCCGCTGACGGGGGGCAACGTCCGCGACGCCGTGCTCGCCAATGCGCCCCAGGCCGAACACGGCTTTTTCACCGTGCCGAAGGTGATCGAATAATGACCGTTCTCACTGATCTCGGCGTTGCCGCCATTCGTGACGGCGTGCGCATGGGCAGTTTCTCCGCCCGCGAAGTCGCCGATGCCTTCGTCGTTGCCGTCAGCAAGGCCAAGCCGCTCAACGCTTTCCTCGTCGAAACCCCTGATCATGCGATCGCTGCCGCCAAGGAAGCCGATGCCGCCCGTGCCGCAGGCGAAGTGCTGAAGCCGCTGGCGGGCGTGCCGATTGGCATGAAGGATTTGTTCTGCACCAAGGGCGTGCCGACAACCGCTGCCAGCCTGATCTTGGAGGGGTTCACGCCGCAATATGAATCCACCGTTTCGGGCAATTTATTTGCAGCGGGCGCGGGCATGCTCGGCAAGCTGAACATGGATCAGTTCGCGATGGGATCGTCGAATGAAACCAGCGCGTTCGGCAATGTCATTTCGCCGTGGCGGCGCGCCGATGGCGGCAATTCGCCATTGGCACCTGGCGGTTCATCGGGCGGGTCATCCGCTGCAATCGCCGCGCGACTGTGCCCGGCGGCGACCGGCACCGATACCGGCGGTTCAATCCGCCAGCCCGCTGCGTTTGTCGGCATCAGCGGGATCAAGCCCACCTATGGCCGTTGCTCGCGCTGGGGCGTCGTGGCTTTTTCGTCCTCCCTCGATCAGGCAGGCCCCATGGCGCGCGACGTGCGCGATTGCGCGATCATGCTGGAGGCGATGGCGGGTTTCGACCCCAAGGATTCCACCTCGCTCGAACTGCCGGTGCCCAAATGGGAGGCCGGGCTGAACAGCAGCATGGCGGGTAAGAAAATCGGCATTCCCAAGGAGTACCGTGTCGACAACATGCCAAGCGAGATTGATGCGCTGTGGCAGCAGGGGATCGACTGGCTGAAGGATGCAGGCGCGGAAATCGTCGAGGTATCGCTGCCCCACACCAAATATGCGCTGCCCGCTTATTACATCATCGCGCCCGCCGAAGCCTCTTCCAACCTGGCGCGCTATGACGGCGTCCGCTTTGGCCTGCGCGATCTGCCCGATGGCGCGAACCTGCAGGACATGTACGCCGCCACCCGCGCGGCTGGCTTTGGCGATGAAGTGAAGCGCCGGATCATGATCGGCACTTATGTATTGTCCGCAGGGTTTTACGATGCGTATTTCACCCAGGCCTCGAAGGTCCGCACCTTGATCGCCCGCGATTTCGACCGCGCGTTTGAGGTGTGCGATTACCTGCTCACCCCCACCGCGCCGAGCGCCGCCTTTGCGCTGGGCGAAAAAAGCGCCGATCCGATCGCGATGTATCTGAACGATGTTTTCACCGTGCCGTCCTCGCTCGCGGGCCTGCCCGCGATGAGCGTGCCGGGCGGGCTGGACAAGGCCGGACTGCCGCTCGGCCTGCAGATCATTGGCAAGGCATTTGACGAGCAGGGCGTGCTGAATGCGTGCCTTGCGCTGGAAGAACGGGCCGGGTTTACGGTAAGGCCGGGGGCGTGGTGGTAGACAGGTATTACCGTTAATGGTAATACTTTTGCTATGAGCAAGCAGACCAACCTCACCGTCAAAGGCCAGGTGACGATCCCCAAGGATGTCCGCGATGCGTTGGGGTTGAAGCCTGGCGAGCCAGTCGAGTTCGACTGGAATGATGCGGGCGAAGCTGTGATTCGACGTCCGGTTAGCGATCGCGCAGCCGAAATTGAGGCGTACAAGACCCGCGTACGTGAAGTGTCGCGACGGTTTGCGCATCTGCGGGAAGGCCGACCGACCGATGAAATCATGCGCGACATTCGCGGCGACGATCCGTTTCCACCATGATGGTGGATACCAATGTCATCGTTGATCTGCGTGAAGAGGATAGCGCGTGGTTCGAGTGGTCGGTTGGCACATTGGCTCGGTTGGTTCCTGATGGGCTGAAGACGAGTGCGATCGTGCTGGGTGAATTGATCGCACGCGGTACTGGCCACGCCGAAATCATGATGCAACTCGCTGTCTTCGAGATCGAACCGCAATCGCTTACGGTCGAAGCCGGCTTACGCGCTGGCATGGCACAAGCGGCTTATCGTCGGGCGGGGGGCACTCGCGAGAAACTGCTTGCCGACTTTCTGATCGGTGCGCATGCGGTGACGGCGCAGCGGCCCTTGATCACCCGTGACCCGCGCCGTTATCGACAGTATTTCCCCGAACTCACCCTCATCACACCCGAGACTGACCATGGCTGACGCATCCCCGCACTACACGATTTCTGGCATCACGGGCGATTGGGAGGTTGTTGTCGGCCTTGAAGTCCATGCGCAGGTGACGTCCAACGCCAAACTGTTCTCCGGCGCAGCCACCGCTTTCGGGGCGGAGCCGAACACGCAGGTGTCACTGGTTGACGCGGCGATGCCGGGGATGCTGCCGGTGCTGAACGCCGAATGCGTGCGGCAGGCGGTGCGCACCGGCATGGCGATTGACGCGCAGATCAACAAATGGTCACGGTTCGACCGGAAGAATTATTTCTACGCCGATTTGCCGCAGGGTTACCAGATCAGCCAGCTTTTCCACCCGATCGTGGGGGAAGGCGCGATCATGATCAGTCTGGACGACAAAAACCCTGACGCGGCAACCAAGCGGATCGGCGTGGAGCGCATCCATATCGAGCAGGATGCGGGCAAGCTGATGCATGATCAGCACCCGACCCGCAGCTATGTCGATCTCAACCGTTCCGGCGTGGCGCTGATGGAGATCGTGTCGAAGCCCGACATGACATCGCCGCAGGAGGCAGGAGCCTATCTGGCCAAACTGCGCTCAATCCTGCGCTATGTCGGCAGTTGCGACGGCAATATGGATCAGGGGTCGATGCGCGCCGATGTGAACGTGTCGGTCCGCAAACCGGGCGACCCGCTCGGTACACGTACCGAGACGAAGAACGTCAATTCCGTGCGCTTCGTCATGGCGGTGGTGGAACAGGAGGCAAAGCGCCAGGTGGCGGTGCTGGAGGACGGTGGCCGGATCGTTCAGGAAACGCGGCTCTATGATCCTGATCGCAACGAAACACGCTCCATGCGCTCAAAGGAAGACGCGCATGATTACCGCTATTTCCCTGATCCCGATCTGCTGCCCTTGGTGCTCGACGATGCGTTTCTGGCTGAATGCCGTGCCTCGCTGCCCGAACTGCCCGATGCAAAGCGCAAACGGTATGAGGCGCTGGGCGTTACCCCCTATGCGGCGGCTGTGTTGACGGCAGAGGTAGAGGCGGCGCGCTGGTTCGATGCGCTGCTCGACGCGGGCTCGCCAGCGGTGGCGGGGGCGAATTGGATGACGTCTGAATTGTTCGGCGCCCTCAACCGATTGGGCAAGGATATCGCACAATCACCGGTCAGCCCGCTGCAGGCAGCAGAACTGCTGCGGCTGGTGGCTGACGGTACATTGTCGGGCAGTCTGGCCAAGCAGGTGTTCGAAATCATGCTGGAAACCGGCCAGAGTGCGGCGGTGATCGTCGAGGAACGCGGGCTGAAGCAGACCAGCGACACCGGCGCGATTGAGGCGGTGATCGCCGATATCCTGTCCGCCAATGCCGACAAGGTCGATCAGTATAAAGCGGGCAAGGAAGCGTTGTTCGGCTTCTTCGTCGGCCAGACAATGAAGGCGATGGGGGGCAAGGCCAATCCCGGCGTGGTGAATGAATTACTGCGCAAAGCGTTGGGGTAAACACCGCCAGCCGATGCGGTCGGCTTTGCCTTTGCCTATAGATTGTGCCGGGCTCAGGCCAATTCGCCCTTGTCCATGCGCGTGATCCGGCATGCCAGGTCACCCTCTCCGCTTGCGACGATCCATGCATTGCCGTCACCGACGATTCCGGTGGTGAACACGATATCGTGGAGATAAACTAGGTGCGCGATTGGCGCGGTGAGCAGCGGCGCGGCCTGGAGCACCGGCGCCTTTCCCGTCGAGATCACGCGCGCCGGGTTAATCGCATCCAGCAGTGACCAATAGGTGCGATAGATGCCCACCCCGCCATTGGGCTCCACACCGTGCCACAGGCTCAACCACCCCTGGGGGGTGCGAATTGGCGGTGCCCCTCCCCCAATCCGCGCAATGCCGGGTTCAACGCCGTCCAGCGGCCGGATTCCGGGCTCGGCGTATGGCCGCCAGTGGAGCGCGTCTGGCGATGTTGACAGATTAATCGACGGCCCTGCCCGCCACGGGCTGCCAGGCGGATAGGCGAAATACAGATCACCCAGCGGGCGGGTCTGCGCCCAATATTGCCCGTCAATCAGCCCCTGAAAAATCAGCATGTCCTTGTTCTGGTGATCGAGCACCATCCCCTGCAACCGCCAGTCGAGGCCGTTGAGCGAGGTATAGAGAATCGTCGAATGCCGTTCCGGGCTGACCGCACAGGCAGTCATCCAATAGTGATCGCCGATCTGGCTGATCCGTGCATCTTCGATGCCATAGCTTTGGTACGAAGCGACCGGGGCAATCGCGCGATCATAATGGATTGCGACAATCGCTTGCCCGTCCGGCGTCAGCTCAACCGGCAGCAACCAGGACAGCGAGGTCAGCCCCAGCACCCGCCAGCCCTGCCCGCGCACGGCAAAACTGCGCGGATCGCTCATGTCCACCTGATCAAGCGGCCATGCATCGACATGATAGCCACCATTGCCCCAGCGAATCGCGTGGATATGCCCGTCACGAACCGGCGTGCGCAGCGCCTCTGCCACGCGCACCATCATCAGCAGATTGCCGTTGGGCAGGCGCGCCAGGCCGGGATTGAACGCACCCAGCACATAGGTGGCCAGTGGCACCCGGCCCGCCAGCGGCGACCGGGCCAGATCGACATCGTCTGGCGTAAAAATCAGCGAATCGGCCGCAATCATCATCTTCCTTCCGGCAATCGGCCCTGCGCCTTGCCAGAATAAAGACCGATCACGTCGCCACAGGTTCCCTTGCGACGCGCGCCAGCAGCGCATTAATTGCCAATTGCGCCGCTGGTTCATCCAGTGTTGGTGCATGGCCGATGCCCGGCACGGTCACCAATTCGCTGCCCGGGATCGCCGCCACCATACGTTCTGCGACAGGTGCAGCCAAAATGTCGGACACCCCGCCGCGCACCACCAACAGCGGTACCCCCTGCAGCCGATCAAGCGCGCGCCACATATCAGGCCCCGCTTCATTGCCCGGCAGGCGGAATGGTTCAGCGATTTTCATGTCGTAATCCAGCACGATACGCCCGGCTGCATTCAGCCGGTACAGCTGCTTGGCCATCACCAGCCAGTCGCTGATGTCATAATGGGGATAGGCAGCACCGTTGGTCTCGGCGATGGCACGGGCGGCGTGCATCCAGGTCGGCCAGGTGTTGCTTTTGCCGACATAGGATCGGATTCGCGCAAGCCCCGCCGGATCAAGATCAGGCCCGACATCGTTCAGCACCGCGCCTGCCAGCGTTTCGCGCGCCGCGCCCGCCAGAAGCATCGTCACAATGCCGCCCAGCGATGTGCCAATCGCAACATATCGCGTGCAGCCAATCTCTCCCAGCAGCTTTTCGACATCCTGCACATAGACCAGCGGCACATAGCTCATCGGGTCTTTGGCATAGCCGCTTTCCCCCCGGCCGCGCAGATTGACCACCAGCACATGCCATTCCGCCGACAGCCGTGTCGCCAGTGCATCGAAATCGCGCGCGTTGCGGGTTAATCCGGGCAGGCAGATGATCGGCGGGCGGCCAGCAGCCGCAGCGGCATCGCGCGGCGCATATTCGCGCGCGTGCAGGCGGATGCCGTCGTTCGACCACCAATAGCGATTTTCAAATGCGGCCATGATTGCGTCCTTGGGTTGCGTCCTTGCACGCCTGCCGTCCATATCGCGGCATGACCGCAATCTCGCAACCCGCTCTCTTTGCCCCAGCCCAGGCAATTCTCGAACTGGGCGATGCTTTCTATGATCCTGTAGAGGCTGCCCCCTTCCCGCAGACAGTGCTGCGTTTCCGCAATGATCGCGCCGCCGCAAGCATTGGCCTCGATTCGCTGGATGATGCCGCCTGGGTCCAGCATTTCGGGCGATTCGTGCCGCTGCCCGGCAGTTTGGCTGAGCCGCTGGCGCTGCGATATCACGGTCATCAGTTCCGGGTGTACAATCCAGAGATCGGCGATGGCCGGGGATTCTTGTTCGCGCAGTGCCGCGATGATCACGGGCGGCTGATGGATTTGGGTACCAAGGGTTCGGGCCGCACGCCGTGGAGCCGTTTTGGCGATGGTCGACTGACGCTCAAGGGCGGCGTGCGCGAGATTTTGGCAACCGAGATGCTGGAGGCGCTGGGCGTCAACACATCGCGCACCCTGTCGCTGATCGAAACCGGCGAGGCGCTGGAGCGCAATGATGAGCCATCCCCAACACGCGGGGCGGTGATGGTGCGGCTGAACCACGGCCATATCCGAATCGGCACCTTCCAGCGGCTTGCCTATCTGCGCGATGAAGACGGGCTTCGGCGGCTTACCGATTATGCCCTGCGCCATTATTTCGGCGATGCGGGCGGCGATGCAGGCAGCGAGGATGGCCCCGTGCGGCTGCTCGATCATGTTGTGCGGGGGACTGCCCGGCTCGCGGGGCAGTTCATGGCCGCCGGGTTCGTGCACGGCGTGCTGAACAGCGACAATATCAACATCACCGGCGAAAGTTTTGATTACGGCCCGTGGCGGTTCAACCCGGATTGGGCACCCGATTTCACCGCCGCCTATTTCGATCATGCCGGGCTATATGCCTTTGGCCGTCAGCCAGAAGCGATCCATTGGGACGTGATGCAGCTTGCGGTATCACTGCGGCTGATTTCCCCCGCCGAACCGCTGATCGCGGTGCTCGACAGTTTTGGCGAGCATTATCAACCCGCTGTTACCGATGCGATTTTGTGGCGGCTGGGCGTGGTGCCGCGCACAGCGAGCGATGATCGCGCGCTGATCCAATCGATCGAGCCCGCGCTTCGCGCCGCAGAAACGCCGATTGACCGGTTTTTCCAGGCAAGTTTCGGCGGCTTGATCCCCGGCAATTTCGGGCCGGGCTTTGATGAGGCGCGCGCGATGCTCGCCAACTATGCGCCACGAAAGGCCCGTGACCATCGCTATTGGCATGCCGATGCCCCTTGTTCGATGCTGATTGATGAGGTCGAATCGATCTGGGCCGACATTGCCGAGCGTGATGATTGGGCCGCGCTGAACGCCAAGATATTGGCGATCCGCGATTTTGGCGCAGCGCTGGCAGATTGACGATAGCCGGTTGGCATTCCCGGTCGAAATCGGGCAAGAGCGCGCAACAGTCGAGAAGAACAAACGAATGCTTGGACAGGAAATCGTCTCCATCGAACCCGCAACGGGCGCCATCTTGTGGCGTCAGATGCCGGGCGATGCTGACACCGAAGTGGCGATCGCACGCGCAAGCTGGGCGGGATGGGCCGCGCAACCAGTGGCTTTCCGACTGGAAGCACTGCGCCGCTTCGCCAATGTGGTGCGTGCCAAGGCAGAGCCATTCGCCGATCTGATCGCGCGCGAAACCGGCAAGCCGTTATGGGAAGCCCGCACCGAGGTTGATACCGTCATCGCCAAGGTCAACATCTCCGCCACCGCCTATGCCGAACGCAGCTCACAGCGGAAGATGGAATCGCAAGCCGGACGACTGGCGGTGCGGCACAAGCCACACGGCGTGCTGGCGGTGCTGGGGCCGTATAATTTCCCCGCGCATTTGCCCAATGGCCATATCGTGCCCGCATTGCTGGCGGGCAATGCGGTGGTGTTCAAGCCATCCGAAAAAACACCTGCAACCGGCGCGTTTCTGGTGGATTGCCTGCGCGAAGGCGGCGTGCCTGAAGGGTGTATCCGCCTGCTGATCGGCGGCCCGGCAGAGGGCAAGGCGCTGGCCGGGCACCCCGATATCGACGGGCTGTTGTTCACCGGCTCTGCACGCACCGGCATCGCGCTCAACCGCGCCTTTGCCGAAAAGCCCGAAAAAATCCTCGCGCTCGAAATGGGCGGCAATAACCCGATCGTGGTCTGGGATAGCCCAGATCTGGCGTCTGCCGCCGTGCTGGTCGTGCAATCCGCCTTTACCAGCGCCGGGCAGCGTTGCACCGCCGCCCGCCGACTGATCGTGGATGAGCGGCTATACCAACCCCTGATGGCTGAGCTGACCAAGCTGCTCGACCGGATGATCGTCGGCGATCCGCATGCCGATCCGCAGCCCTTCATGGGGCCGGTAATCGACAATGAAGCCGCCGATCTGCTCACCGAAAGCTTCGTGACGCTCATGTCGCGCGGTGGCCGCCCGTTGCGGCACATGCAGCGCCCGCAGGAAGATCGCCCATTCCTCACCGCAGGCGTGATCGACGTGACAGAAATGAATGATCGCCCCGATATCGAACTGTTCGGCCCGATCCTGCAGGTCATCCGCACCACCAGCTTTGACGATGCAATTGTTGAAGCAAATAACACGCGTTACGGGCTGGCTGCGTCATTAGTGAGCCAAAATCCCGCACTTTACGACCAGTTTTGGGCAAATGCGCGCGCAGGAATCGTCAATTGGAACAAGCCAACCAACGGTGCCTCCTCCTCCGCGCCGTTTGGCGGCATCGGCTGGTCGGGCAATCACCGGCCCAGCGCTTATTATGCCGCTGATTATTGCGCCTATCCGGTCGTGTCGTCCGAAGCCGATCAGGCGCGCGCGCTGATCAATATCGGGCTGCGGCCGCTCTGACAAGTTTGGCTACCCGGCCCCCAAGCAGCACTCGGTTGCGTGTAGGCCAATCGGTCGCCATTTGGCGGGCATGACGATGATTTTCGATATCAAAACGGCCATCCCCACAGGCGAGGTTATTCTTGTCGGCGCAGGGCCGGGCGACCCCGATCTGCTGACGCTGAAGGCGCATAAGGCGATTTTGGCGGCTGACCTGATCGTGCATGACGGGCTTGTTGATCCGCGCATTCTGGCGCTTGCGCCTGCAACATCGCGCATTTCCGTCGCAAAAAGCCGCAGCCGCCACACGATGCGGCAGGACGCCATTAATGACCTGCTGATTGCCGAGGCGCGGCGGGGCAAGCGTGTGGTGCGGTTAAAGGGCGGTGATCCCTTCATCTTTGGGCGCGGCGGTGAAGAGGCGGAGGCATGTATTGCAGCCGGCATACCCGTCAGCATCATTCCCGGCATTTCAGCGGCAATGGGCGGCGCGGCGGGCGCGATGATCCCGCTCACCCACCGATCAGTTTCCAGCGCGGTGACCTTTGTCGCAGGCCAATGCCAGGGGTTATCCGAACAGAATTGGGCGGGCCTTGCTGGGCCGGGGCGTACGCTGGTGATCTATATGGGCGTCGCCACCGCCGACCTGATCGCTGAAAAACTGATCGCTGAGGGCGTATCGCCTGACATGCCGGTGGCGGTGATCGAAAACGGCACCCGGCCCAATATGCGGGCACTGCGCACATTGCTCACTGATCTGGGCGCGATGATCGGGCGCGAGAATGTGCAAAGCCCGGCGGTGATTGTGGTCGGTGCAGTCGCGGCGCGCGGGCTCGCCGCTGACGCCCTTCTTTGTCTTGCCAAATCGGTGGAGGTTACCCCGTGAAGTTATTGACTGGTAATGATTTACCCACAGGTGATGTCGTCTGGTGGACTGGCAACGGCTGGTCGCGCCATGTTGAGGACGCAGGCGATGTCGGCGAAACGGGGGAAAGCATCGCCCGTGCGGAAGAAGGCGCGCGGCGCGTCAACGTGCCCTATGTCATTGATGCCGAGCCAACCGCCGATGGCCCCCGCCCCGCCCACATCAAAGACCGCGTCCGCGCGCTTGGCCCCACAATCCGGCCAGACCTTACGCTAAAGCCCGCCGATCCCCAGGCTGGCGAGTGGGTGATTTGATGCTGCGCCAGATCATGATCGCAGCGGCTGTCGCGGTCATTGCGCCTGCCGCGCAAGCAGCACCAACTGCCCCCGCGCAAAGTGCCCCCGCGCAAAGTGCCAAGGTCAGTAAACGCCCCACACTCCATGTCACTCACACCTACCTTCGCGCTGCGCCCGGCAAACGTGCTGCGCTGATCGCCTATATCGAGCGCAACTGGTTCGCGATGGACCATATCGGTATCGAGCAGGGTTTGTTTACGAGCTATTCGCTGCTCGAACGCGCCGACGACACCATAGCAGACTGGGACGTGATCGTCGCCGTGGGCTACCCCACCATTATGGGTCACGATGCGCCTGGCACGGCGGACGCCTTCAGGAAAATCCGCGCGGCGCACCGCGAGACGAAGGTTGATGGGCTTGGCCTGACAGAGCTGGGTAGCATCGTTCGCCATTACCCCCTCACTCTCGTCCAGCAAGGTCGCTAACCGATGTATAAATATGATCATTACGACCAGGCGATGGTCGACGCCCGCGTTGAGGAATTTCGCGATCAGGTGAACCGCCGCCTGTCGGGCGCGATGAGCGAGGATCAGTTCAAGCCGTTGCGGCTGATGAACGGGCTGTATCTGCAGCTTCACGCCTATATGCTGCGCGTGGCCATTCCCTATGGCACGCTGGACAGTCGCCAGATGCGGATGCTGGGCAGCATCGCGCGCAAATATGATCGCGGTTACGGGCATTTCACCACGCGGCAGAATTTGCAGTTCAACTGGATCAAGCTGGCCGATACGCCCGATATCCTTGCCGAGCTGGCCACAGTGGAGATGCACGCCATTCAAACGAGCGGCAATTGCATCCGCAACATCAGTTCAGATCAATATGCAGGCGCCGCCGCTGATGAGGTGACCGATCCGCGCCCCTGGGCCGAATTGCTGCGCCAATGGAGCACCTTCCACCCCGAATTCACCTATCTGCCGCGCAAGTTCAAAATCGCGGTGATTGCGGCGGAGGAGGATCGGGCGGCGATGCGGCTGCACGACATCGGAATCCAGTTGCTTGAGCGTGACGGCGTGCTGGGCGCGAAGATCTACGTTGGCGGCGGCATGGGGCGCACCCCGATGATCGCTCCTGAAATCAAGGACTTCATCACCGCCGACGATCTGCTAAGCTATCTCGAAGCGTGCCTGCGCGTCTATAACCGCTATGGTCGGCGCGACAATATGTACAAGGCGCGGATCAAGATCCTGATCCACGAAATCGGTGCCGATGCCTATCGCGAGCAGGTTGAGGCGGAATTCGCCCTCGTCAAGGCGCTTGGCATTGATCCGCCTGCTGCTGAACTCGCGCGAATTACGGCAATGTTTGCGCCGCCACTATTCGAAACTCCTGCTCCGTTCGTCCCGAGCAAAGTCGAGGGACCTGCCGCGAGCGCAACGCTAGAGGCACGTGTCTCGACTTCGCTCGACACAAACGGGGATGTTGGCGGTGAAAATTACGATCCCGATTTCGCCGTCTGGCTCGACCAGAACGTCAAACCGCATAAGGCCCCTGGCTATGCCATCGTCAACATCAGCTTGAAGCCCGCAGGCGGCATTCCCGGCGATGCCAGCGCTGACCAGATCGACCTGATGGCCGATCTCGCCGAGCGCTATTCGTTCGACGAGCTGCGCGTCACCCATGCCCAGAACATCGTCCTGCCGCACGTCCGCAAGGCTGATCTGCGCGTGGTTTGGCAGACGCTGCGCGAAGCTGGTCTGGCGGAGGCCAATCTGGACCTGATCAGCGACATCATCGCCTGCCCGGGCCTGGATTATTGCAGCCTGGCCAATGCCCGGTCGATCCCCGTGGCGCAGAAAATCCATGATCGCTTTGCCAATCTGGAGCGCCAGCGCGACCTTGGCGAGCTGAAGCTGAAAATATCGGGCTGTATCAATGCCTGCGGCCACCACCATGCCGGGCATATCGGCATATTGGGCGTCGATAAAAAAGGCACCGAAAACTACCAGCTGTCACTCGGCGGATCCGGGGCGGAGGATGTCAGCATCGGCAAAATCACCGGCCCCGGCTTCGATGAAGACGGCATTGTCGACGCGGTCGAAAAGGTCACCGACGTCTATCTGGGCCTGCGCACCGATGGCGAGCGATTCCTCGACACCTATCGCCGCGTGGGCATGGAACCGTTCAAGGAGGCGATTTATGGGTGACGTTCTTGGATTGCCGACGTCCGTCGGCGGGCTCCTGCGGTTCCGCACTGATGACGCGCATGACGAACCGGCGATCACGCTCGACAGCTTTTTGGCCGGTCAATCCAACGCCACGGCGGTGCGGATTGAGGCGGGCGATGATGCCCGTGCGCTGATCCCACATCTTGGCCAGCTTGCGCTGATTGAGGTCAGCTTTCCGGCGTTTCGCGACGGGCGCGGCTATTCAGCGGCGCGGGTGCTGCGCGAGGCTGGCTATACGGGCGAATTGCGCGCGGCAGGCGATGTGCTGGTCGATCAGGTGCCGCTGATGCGCCGCTGCGGTTTTGACAGTTTTGCACCGCACGCGCCAATCGACCAGGCGGTGTTGAAGGCATCGCTCGAACGCTATGACAATGCCTATCAGCGCGCAGCAGACAGCGTCGTGCCGATCTGGAAGTTGCGGCATGGCTGAAAATCTTGCCCGAACCGTGGATATGATCGACACCGCACCGCGCTTTACAGCGTTCGATGTGGCGACGTTGAATGCGCGATTTGAATCGCTCGATACCCGCACGATGCTGGAGGCGATGCTGGCAGAGGGGTTGGTCGGGCGCGTCGCGATTGTTTCATCGTTCGGTGCCGAATCGGCGGTGCTGCTGCATCTCGTGGCCAGCATCGATGCGTCGGTGCCAGTGCTGTTCCTTGATACCGGCAAACATTTCCCCGAAACGCTGGCCTATCGCGATCTGCTGGCCGCGCGGCTGGGGCTGACCGATCTGCGAAACCTTCGCCCCGACGCGCAGATCCTTGCCAAGCGGGACGAAAGCGGCCAGCGCTGGTCCTATGATCCCGATGGCTGCTGCGACATCCGCAAGGTCGCGCCGCTGGCGGTGGCCATGGCGGGCGTCGATGCAACGATCACCGGTCGCAAGGGCTTTCAATCGGCCACGCGCGCCAACCTCGCCTATGTTGAACTGGATGCCAGCGACGCTGCCGGGCGACTCAAGATCAACCCCCTGGCGCGCCGGTCAAAAGCCGATCTTGATGCATACGTTGCGGCGCATGATCTGCCACCGCACCCGCTGGTGGCAGCCGGCTACCCCTCCATCGGCTGCGCGCCGTGCACCAGCCAGGTCAAACCCGGCGAAGACGCCCGCGCAGGCCGCTGGCGCGGGCTGGACAAGGTTGAATGCGGCATCCACGTTGCCGGCTAAAGCGCAGTGACGGTGCGTTGACCCCTGTGGCCTGAACCGTCCGGCTCAAGCGGACGGCGGTGCGTGCAACGCGCCCTAATGCCCGTGTTTCACCTTCACCGCACCGGGGCCACGAGCGTCCTGCGCCGTGTGCTTGCCTAACAGCGCCCAGGTGACGGGCAGCGGCGGTGACAGCGGATCATCGCCTGTGTTGATCCGCTCAATCTCGGCAGCAAGAAACGGCCCTATCAGCTGCATATTGGGTTTATGCGTTGCATCCAGCATCGTGATCGCCAGCGTGGGGCCCGCCGCCGCATTCAACAGCTTGGCCATGCTGGTATAGGGAACCACGGTATCGCGGTCACCGTGCAACAGCACCACCGGCACATTCAAGCGCCCAGCCACGGCAAGATTGTCCCATTTTTCCGGAATCAGCCCCCGCACAATTTTTGGCGCGGCATCCTTAAACTGGCCGAAGGTGGAAATCGCGAAAACGCCTGATGGCTTGCCATATCGCTCCGCCGCCGCAAACGCGACCGCGCCCCCCAGCGAGTGGCCCACAAACCATAATCGCGCGCGCGGGCCGGTCCGCCGAACGGCTTCGGCAACAAAAGCATCAGCATCGCGCAAAATGCCCGCGCGCGAGGGCGAACCCGGATTGCCGCCAAAGCCGCGATAGGAAACCACCATCACATTATCGCCCCGGCCAACGATATGCTGCGCATATCTGGCGGCAATCGCCTGATGTGATCCGCGCCCGTGGAAAAACAAAACGGTATCCGGATCGTCCTTTGCCCCAGCCCAGTAATAGCTTTTCAGGGTCAGATGATCTGATGTCGTGACCGTGATTTCTTCGGGAACGACCGCCAGGTTTCTGGTGCGAATATCAAAGACCCAGGTGCTGGGGCTATACATCGCCCGGCGCGCCAGCCCGCAGCCCGACAGCATCAGCGGGACCAGCAGCAGCGCCGTCCAGCGGCGGGGCAAGACCATAGATTGAGAGAACAACCGATCCATCCAATCTGCTTCTTTTTGTTAACCCGACCCGTCGGCCCGCTTTACGGATTAAACCCCTGTAACGCCGCATCGCTGAACCGGGTAAACTCGGCTTCAAACGCCAAGGTGACTTTGCCGGTCGCGCCGTGGCGCTGCTTGGCGATGATCAGTTCGGAAAGCCCCGCCTTTTCCTGATAAGTTTGCGACCATTTGGCGTGCTTATCCTGCACATCGGCGGCGCTGTTCGCCACTGGGCGCTCAGGCTCATGCATCGCGATGTAATAATCCTCGCGATACACGAACATCACGATATCGGCGTCCTGCTCGATCGACCCCGATTCGCGAAGATCGGAAAGCTGGGGACGCTTATCCTCACGCTGCTCCACTGCACGGCTGAGCTGCGAAAGTGCCATGACGGAGACGTTCAAATCCTTCGCCATCGTCTTCAGCCCGCGGCTGATTTCGGATATTTCCTGCACGCGGTTGTCGTTTGATCCGCGCCCGCTGCCCTGCAACAGCTGCAGGTAATCGACCACCACCAGCCCAATCTCATTATTGTGCCGCCGCTGCAGCCGCCGCATTCGGGTGTGCAGCGCGCCGATGGTCAGCCCGGCGGTGTCATCAATATACAGCGGCAGATGCTGCAGCTCCATTGATGCCTGCACCAGTCGGCTCATTTCGGCATTGTTAATCTTGCCCATCCGCAACCGTTCAGAACTGATCCGCGATTGTTCAGAAAGAATGCGCGTCGCGAGCTGATCAGCCGACATTTCCAGGCTGAAAAACGCCACCTTGGTCCCCACCGAACGATCAGCCGGAATCCCGTCCGCCATGTCGCGCATCCAGCGCTGCGCGGCATTAAAGGCGATGTTGGTGGCAAGCGCGGTTTTTCCCATGCCGGGTCGGCCTGCCAGGATCATCAAATCGCTGTGGTGCATCCCGCCCATCTTGGCGTTCACCGAATCGAGGCCTGTGGTGATGCCAGACAGATTGCCGCCTGCATTCAGCGCACGCTCCGCCATTTTCACGGCCATTTTGGCGGCGTCACCAAAGCTTTTGACGGTATTTTCGGCCCCGCCATCAGCGGCGACCTTGAACAACTCCTCCTCGGCTTCCTCAATCTGCTTGCGCGGATTAACCTCTTCGGACGTATCCAGCGCGCGATCGACCAGCGTCCGCCCCACCGACACTAATGTCCGCAGCATCGCCAGATCATAGATTTGCTTGGCAAACTGCCGCGCGCCGATCAGCCCCGCGCCACTGCCCGTCAATTGCGCCATATAGCTGGGGCCGCCCAGCGCGCGCATCCCCTCATCCGCCTCAAACATCGGCCGCAGCGTCACCGGCGTTGCCAACATATCGGTTTTGCGCAGTAATTTTATCGCGCCAAACACGCGGCCATGCACCGGCTCATAAAAATGCTCGGGCTCAAGCAGATCAATCACGTCATCGGCCAGCCGATTATCGATCATCATCGCGCCGAGCATTGCCGCTTCCGCCTCCACATTTTGCGGCAGGGACATTTGCGGTGGTAAGGGGGGCGGCGGAGGAATGAGTGCTGATGCCATCCCCCCTCATCCCAGACCGGGCGAGCCGGCTCAAGCATTCCCTGAGCCGAAGCTGTGGATAAAGCCGGTGGTGAAGGGGTTGATTCACGCTTCCCCGTTGATTCCCGGCAAGCCAACCCCGATAGCAGTCAAATGGCCGATCCAAGGATCATTGACGTCAAATTGGACGAACGCACGATATTATGGCGCAGCGCCGATATCGAGCAGGAGCGCCGAATCGCGATCTTTGATTTGATCGAGGGCAATTTTTTCGCGCCTGTCCGTGAATATCCTGATGCTTATGCCGGCCCGTTCAAAATCGAGCTGAGCGTTGAGGAGGGGCGACTGGCGATCTCCATCTCGCGTGAGGATGATTCGCTGTTGGAAACCTATGTGCTTGGGCTCGGGCGATTCCGGCGGCCGATCAAGGATTATTTCGCGATCTGCGATAGCTATTATCAGGCGATCCGCGCGGCGACGCCGCAACAGATCGAAACGATCGACATGGCCCGGCGCGGCATCCACAACGAAGCCGCCGAGTTGCTGAAGGAACGGCTGGTCGGCAAGATCGACATTGATTTTGATACCGCACGGCGGCTGTTCACGCTGATCTGCGTGCTGCACATCAAGGGCTGATTGCTTGGCGCTGCGGCTTTTCCAGCGGCGCGCGCGACAAATCACCGCGGCGGTGATCGTGGTCGGGCTGGCGGTCATCGTTGCGTGGTCGTTCGCGATCAGCTGGTATCCCGCCCCGCGATCCTATCCATTCCAGGGACCAGACGTTAGCGCCGCCAATGGCGTGATCGAATGGCCGGTGGTGCGCGGCGGCGGTGCATCATTTGCCTATCTGACAGCCACGGTCGGCGCAGAAACCCGCGACCCGATGTTCCCGGCGAACTGGAGCGACGTTTATGCAGCGGGGCTGCGGCGCGGTGCTATCCACGTCTATTCGCTGTGCAGGCTGGCGGCAGATCAGGCCAACAACTTCAACACCACCGTGCCCCGCACCAGTGATGCGCTGCCCCCTGCCCTGGTCGTCGATTTTGAGGATGGGTGCGCCGCCCGGCCAGAACGCGACGTGGTGATCGGGGAAATTGAGCGGCTGATTGCGACCATCGAAACGCATATCCAGCGGCCCGTGCTGCTGAAAGTATCGCGCCGGTTCGATGCGGCGTACCGGGTAACATCGGCAATCGACCGACCAATCTGGAGCACGCAGAACTTTTTCCCGCCCGATTATGCAGCCCGCCCGTGGCGGATGTGGCAAGCCAGCGACATGCGCCGTATCGATGGCGCACCCACCCCGGTGCATTGGAATGTGGTAACCCCGTGATGATCAACGACCTGACAGATCCAGCAACCGGCGTGCGGCTGATCGCCGCTGCCCGCATTGCGGCGCTAAACGCCCATGCCCCCTATTCGCGCTTCGGCGTAGGGGCAGCGGTGCTGCTGAACGATGGCAGCATCATCACGGCGGCTAATTTCGAAAATGCCAGTTACGGCCTGTCACTCTGCGCCGAAACTGTGGCGCTCGCCAGCACCAGCGCGGGGGGGCGATTACGCGACGTGGTGGCAATCGGCGTCATCGGCGGCGCCATGGACGCAGGCGGCGTACCGCGCGGCATGGCCCCCGTCAGCCCCTGTGGTCGCTGCCGCCAGATCATCAACGAAGCCGCCCAAATGGGCCACCGCGACATCACCGTGTGGTGCGGCGCGGCGGAGGGCGATGCGATGACGCGCTATGTGCTGTCAGAATTACTGCCGGATGCATTCGGACCGGCTGATTTGGGGATTGGTTAGGCGGCCACCGGGCGGGGATGCGCGACAACATCGCGCGCGCTGACGGGTTCGGCGCAGTGCGAACAGGCCAGCACGGCGCGAAAATCATGGCCGCATGCCTTGTGCCGGTGGAGCATCGGTGGCCCTTGCGGCCCGGTGTAATGCGCGTCCCCCCAATGCACCAACGCCAGGATAACCGGGTATAGAGCCAGGCCTTTTTCGGTCAGCCGATACTCATAGCGCGTCGGGCGCTGCTGATAGGCAGATTTAGCCAATATATCGTCTTCCACCAGCCCGGCGAGCCGCTCCGCCAGCACGCGCCGTGCAATGCCCAGCCGCGAGTGAAAATCATCGAACCGCCGCACCGCCAAAAAGGCATCGCGCAGGATCAGCAACGTCCAGCGATCGCCCACCACCGCCAGCGCGCGCGCCATTGAGCAATCCTGATTGGCAAGGTCGTTCCACCGCATCAAGCGATTCTGCCATTGACTAAGTTCCAATACAAGACCTAGTCAGTCTTAAATCAATATGGAGGCGGCAATGGCGAGCATGATCGAAGGCGGGCACGCCAGCGTTGCGATTGTCGGTGCGGGCGATTTCATCGGCGCGGCGATTGCGCGGCGCTTTGCGGCGGGCGGGTTTATCGTTCATGGCGGGCGGCGGCAGGGATATAAGCTGGCCCCGCTGGCTGCCGAGATTGCAGCCGCCGGGGGCAGCTTTACCGGCCACACGCTCGATGCCCGGTCAGAAGAAGCCATTGCCGCATTTCTCGACGCCGCTGATGCCAGCGCACCGCTGGCCGCGTGTATCTTCAACGTCGGTGCCAATGTGCAGTTTCCGCTGCTTGACACCACCGAACGCGTCTTCCGAAAGGTGTGGGAAATGGCGTGTTATGCCGGGTTCCTGACCGGGCGAGAGGCGGCACGGCGCATGCTTGTCCATGGCCGTGGATCGATATTCTTCACCGGCGCCACCGCATCCATGCGCGGCGGCAAGGGCTATGCCGCATTCGCCGCCGCCAAGGCGGGACTGCGCGCCACGGCGCAATCCATGGCGCGCGAGCTGGCGCCACAGAATATCCATGTCGCGCATCTGGTGATTGATTCAGGCGTCGATACTGCCTGGGTACGCGAGCGGATGGCCGCAGCACGGGGTGCCGAAGCCGTTGCCGCGATGCCCGCCGATACGCTGATGAACCCGGCATCAATCGCCGAGACCTATTGGCAGTTGCACCACCAGACGCGCGACGCCTGGACACACGAACTCGATCTGCGGCCCTATGGCGAAAGCTGGTGATATGAAAGCTGGTGATATGATGCGTACAGATCCGATCTTCTACTTCGATTTTGGCAGCCCCAACGCCTATCTCGCCCACCGCATATTGCCGGGGATTGAGGGCCGGACGGGCGCCACATTCCGCTACGTGCCCGTGCTGCTGGGCGGGTTGTTCAAGCTGACGGGCAATCAGGCCCCGATGATTGCCTTTGCCAACATCCCGCACAAGCTCGCCTATGAACAACGCGAAATGGCACGTTTCGTTGCCCGCCACGGGCTGAGCGCGTTTCAGATGAACCCGCATTTCCCGGTCAACACACTACAATTGATGCGCCTGGCCGTCGCCGCAGAAACGGCGGATGTGTTGCCCGGCTATGTTGAGGCGATGTTCCATTTCATGTGGGAATCGCCCCGCAAGCTTGATGATCCAGCCGTGATCGCCGCAACGCTTGCCGAGGCCGGACTTCCAGCCGAGCAGCTCATCACGCTGGCCCAGGCCGATGCAACCAAGGCAGCGCTGCTCGCCAATACCCAGGCCGCTTATGATCACGGCGTGTTCGGCATCCCGTCGTTCATCGTCGGTGACGAGCTGTATTTCGGCAAGGATCGGCTGCCCGATGTCGAAGCGGAAATCGTCGCGCAGCGGGCAGGGTAGCACACGCCGCCCCTTGCCCCCGCGCCGCTTACCCGCGAAAGCTTGGCTAATCATCGCAGCGGGGAGAATCCATCAATGTCCGTCATGTCCGATCGCTGGATCCGCGAACAGGCGCTGTCGACCGGGATGATTGAGCCATTTGTCGAAAATCAGCGGCGCGACGGGTGCATTTCCTACGGCCTGTCATCCTATGGCTATGACGCGCGCGTGGCCGATGAGTTCAAGATTTTCACCAATGTCGATTCCGCCATCGTCGACCCCAAGAATTTCGACGCGAGCAGCTTTGTCGACCGCAAAACCGATGTCTGCGTCATCCCGCCCAACAGCTTTGCGCTGGCGCGGACAGTGGAATATTTCCGGGTGCCGCGCGATGTGCTCGTCATCTGCCTTGGCAAATCGACCTATGCGCGCTGCGGGATCATCGTCAACGTCACCCCCTTGGAACCCGGTTGGGAAGGGCATGTGACGCTGGAATTTTCCAACACCACTCCCCTGCCCGCGCGCATTTATGCCAATGAAGGCGCGTGCCAGTTCCTGTTCCTGCAGGGCAATGAACCGTGCGAGGTCAGCTATGCGGACCGGGCGGGAAAATATATGGGCCAGCGCGGCGTAACACTGCCGAAGCTGTAACGGTGCTGGCGGGGTGCGTGGCGCGCCTTGACGCGCCCGCTGCCCATGTTGCCGCAGTTCGGGCGGCGTCCCGCCCGATACCTTGGTAATTGGCCTTGATGGGGCGCTTATCGCGCCGTCAGCTCGGTTGCTGAGATGCGTTTCAGGCCAATCGTCGCAATCGCATGCGACGATGCAGTGCGCTGATGCGCCATCTTCATGCTCTGGTCGGGCTGGCGCAGCACATCGGCATAAAGCGCGCGTGCCTGTGTGACGCGACCGGTATTGGCATAGATTGCCGCAAGATTGAGCGTCAGATCGGCGTCGCCCGGAAACATCCGGCGCTGCTGCACCAGCATCGCCTCAGCCGCAGCCAACTTGCCCTGCATGATCTGTGTATAGCCGTTGTTATCGTCGCCAGCCGCCTGTGCAAGCACGGGCATGGCCAGCAACCCTGTGACAATCAGCGCGCGAACAAAAATGCGCATATTCCTTCTCCTTCAACCACCGCCCACCATGGGAGGTTTCACTTTTATGACACTAACGTGTCATTTTAGTGAAACATTGGCAAGGAGAAATGTTCCGGCGGTAAATCAATCAGCTAATTGGTGGCTGGCCGCGTTCACACAGCCAAACCGGCAATCTGGGGCGACCCGAAACGGCCATCACAACTGCGCGCATCATGGCGTGCATAAGGGCGCGCAGCGGCCCGTCCGGCACAAAAAAAGGGCGGCCCCGAAGGACCGCCCTGTTTGGCAGCAACCGATTTCTATCAATCAGAAATCGTTGCGATATTGTTCGTTGCCGATGAAGCCGAGCTTGCCCACGCCGGAGCGCTTGATCACCGCCAGCACACGATCAACGGTTTCATACCGTGTCGCGGAGTCCGGCTGGAAATGCAGCTCTGGCTCAGGCGATAGCAGCTTCGACTGGTCGAGATACTGGCGCAGGGTGATATCATCCACCGGCGCGCCATTCCACGATACCACGCCCGCCGGGTCGATCGAGATCTTGTTCTTGTCCGGCTCGACCTGATTGATCGCATCCGGATTATTCTGGGGAAGGTCAACCTTCACCGCATGGGTCTGGATCGGGATGGTGATGATGAACATGATGAGAAGAACGAGCAAGACGTCGATCAACGGCGTCATGTTCATTTCCATCATCGGCTCGCCATCTTCTCTGCTGCCGCTAACTGCCATTGCTAAACGCTCCTGAAAAATAAAGTCGCCATTGCCGAAGCCGCGATCACCAACGTCGCCGTTACTGGCGGACGGTGCCGCCGCCTGGCTCTGGCTCGGAAATAAAGCCCACCTTGGCAAAGCCTGCCTGCTGCATCTGGAAGATTGCTCCGCCGATGCACTTATAGGGGGTATCCACGTCGCCGCGGATATGCGCCTCAGGCAATTCGACGCCGGGGGCGTTTGGGCCACCCTGGCGGGCGATTTCCAGCTTCAGCTTGGCCACGGCACGATCAAGCAGCTCGGTGCTCGTAACCTTGGTCACCATCCAGTAAATCTCGCAACCGCCGCTGCCATCGCCCCGGACAGACAGCGAGACGTTTTCAGGCTTGGTCGTCGTCGGGTCGAACCGGACCGAAGGAAGTTTGACCTCCACATTCTGGATCACGACCGGCACCGCGATCAGAAAGATGATCAGCAACACCAACATGACGTCCACAAGCGGGGTCGTGTTGATCTCCGACATCGGTTTTTCAGCGTTACCGCCGCCAGCGCTAATGCCCATTACGAACTATCCTATCTGCAATCATCACACCGCACCTGTGCGCGGCGGCATCAAAGCGGGGCGACGCAATCACGCATCCGCCCCGCTTTCGTCATCGTTAGCTCAGCCTGCCTTTGCAGGCGCCTTGCTGGCCGCACCACGCGTCACAGGGCGAACAGCGCCGCTCGATGCGAGATAGCCGAGCACGTCGGTTGAGAAGGCCGACAGTTCAGCCGCGATCGACTTGTTGCGGCTCTGCAGCCAGTTAAAGGCAAGCACGGCAGGCACAGCGACGACCAGACCAAGCGCGGTCATGATAAGGGCTTCACCAACCGGGCCGGCGACCGCATCAATCGATGCCTGGCCCGATGCGCCGATCTTGATGAGTGCGCGGTAAATGCCGACAACGGTGCCGAACAGACCAATGAACGGGGAAACCGAACCCACCGTCGCGAGGAAAGCAAGACCGCTACCCAGCTTCGTGTTGATCGCTGCTTCCGAACGCGCGAGCGAATTGTGGAGCCAGTCATGTGCTTCGACTGGATCGGTCAGCTTGCCGTGCTGGCCCTGCGCAGCCAGGCCATCGTCGACGATCTGCTTATAGGCCGAATTCTTTTCCAGCTTGGCAGCGGCTTCGTTCAGCGAGTTGCTGTTCCAGAAGGTAGAGCGGACGCGCTTGCCTTGGCCCATAACCTTTTGCTGTTCAAACATTTTGGTGAACAAGATGTAGAACGTCCCAACCGACATCAGCACCAGGATAGCGAAAACGGTCTGGGCAATCAGGCCGCCTTCTTGAAGCGCCTGCTGCAGGCCATAGGGGTTGTCGGTCGCAGCAGCCGGAGCGGCTGCAAGAATGGTGGTCAGCATAAATATATCTTCCTCTAAAATATGCCGGTGGGGGCCCCACGACCCCCACCCAACGAAATCACTATTGCGGAATAACCCAGCGCACGCGGCGCGACTTTGTGGTCGCAATCGGGTTGCCGTCCTGGTCCTTGGCCGGGCTGTATCGCGCACGGCGGGTCAAGGCACGGCAAGCTGCATCGTCAAGGTCCGATGATCCGCTCGATTGAACGGTACGGCAACCTTCGACACGCCCCTGGGTGTTGATGGTCCAAGAGATCACCGACGTGCCCTCTTTCTCCTCACGGAGTGCGGCAGGCGGATAATCGTCCGTGGTCACCCAGCTTGCTTCGTCGCCCTTGGCACCGGCAGCCTGGCTGACGCGAGGTGCCGGCGGCGCTGGAGGCGCTGCGATTGGCGACGGGTTATACACCGGCGGCGGCGTTGCCACGGTCCGCACGGTTGAAACCGGTGGATTCGGATTCGTCACGATTGGCGGCGGCGACACCACTGGTGGCGGCGTCTGCGGCTGATCTGGTGGCGGCGGCGGTGGCGGCTCTTCCGGTGGTG
>JAKFUX010000055.1:0-41798 GCA_021732465.1 Sphingomonas sp. | reverse complement strand
TTGCTGGCCGCCTTGCCCAAGGGGCTGAGCGTGGGTCGCACCTTGCTGGTCACGATGGTGCGAGAGGCTATTCCAGAACCGGGCCGCGCCAAGCTGGCCAAGGCGGTGGTCGCTGCCGAAGGGGCAGGGCCGGCGCAGGGCCCCGATCTGCTCGAACGGATTAGCGAAAGCGGGCACCCGGTGCGCCACTGCCGCGCGCATGAAGCCGATATGCTGGAAGCGGCCGGCTGGTCTGAAGTGCTGGAGGAAGCGGTGACGGGCGAGATTGGCTTTCCCGGCGGGGTGCTGCGGATGAGCCCCACGCCCGCCATGACCTTGTTCGACGTTGACGGATCAGGCGGGCTGGAGGCGCTGGCCGTGGCGGCAGCAACAGCGGTGGGGCAGGCCATTATCCGCCACGGGATTGGCGGGTCGATCGGCGTTGATTTCCCCAGCGTCCAGGGCAAGGCCGCGCGCCAGGCGGTGGCAGCGGCACTTGATGCAGCGCTGCCCCCGGCGCTGGCAGGGCCGTTTGAACGCACCGCGCTGAACGGCTTTGGCTTCCTCCAACTGGTGCGCCCGCGCCCGCGCGCGTCGCTACCCGAATTGCTCCGGGCCGATCCGGTGGGGGCAGCGGCGCGGGCCGCGCTGCGCCAGATCGAACGCTCGCCCCCCGGCGCATCACGCCGCCATGTCCTGCCGCCCGCCGTCAAAGCGCGCCTCATCGCCCGCCCCGATTGGCGCGACGCCATCGCCCGCCGCACCGGTGGCGACATTTTGTGGGAGGATTGAACATGCCCAAATCCGCAACCTGCCCGATCTGCGGCAAGCAGACCGCGCCTGCACACAAGCCATTTTGCAGCCGCGGCTGCGTTGATCGCGATCTGCTGCAGTGGCTGGGTGAGGGCTATCGCCTGCCCGCTGGCCCTGCGAGCGACGAAGAAGCGTCCAACGATCGGCCAGACGCCGCCGGTGGACTAGAAGCCGGACTAGAACCCGGACTAGACAGGGCCGATAACGATGACTAAGAGCCGCGTTCCCCGGTAACAACCGGGCCAGATGCCCGGGTAGCTCAGTTGGTAGAGCATGCGACTGAAAATCGCAGTGTCGGCGGTTCGATCCCGTCCCCGGGCACCATGCTCTCCTTGATCGGACCCGTTAGAACCGTCTGTCGTTTCGCCCATAAGAGGTGAACTTCACCCCCATAAGTCGTCAAATGGGCCTTGCCCCCGTCATCAGCGCCAAGATGCGCAATTTCGCGAAATCACTCTTTGCGGGCTCGGACTGAACCTTTGAGATAATCCACCAATACCCTGACCTTGCGCGAAACATAGGCGTTGGACGGGAAGAGGATCCACGCCGCGGTATCGAAATCGGCGGCGGTTGCTTCCCAATCCGGCAGGAGATCGACCAGCGCTCCGCTGCGTAGATCGGTTGCCACCATCCAGTCCGCCAGAAGCGCCGGCCCCATGCCATCAAGCGCCGCGCGACGAATGGCCGCCGGGCTGGAGATCGCGAGCCGACCCTGCACCCCGACCTGCTGATTCTCTCCACCGCGCCTGAACGACCACATCGAACGGTAACCGGGCAGCGTCAGCAATAGGCATTGCCGACCGGCGAGATCGCCCGGCTCGGCAAGGGCACCTGCACGATCGAGGTAAGCGGGGCTCGCCACCACGCGATAATGCGTGTCCATCAGCCGCGTCGCGATCAGATCGCCGCTCGGCCTGACGGCGAGCCGCAACGCCAGATCAATCCGCTCCGCCGCAATGTCGACCAGCGAATCGGTCAGCACGATTTCCATCGCGATGTCCGGGAACTCGGCCATGAAGCCGTGCAGGCGCGGAGTCAGCCAATGCACACCGAAGGCGGTCGACGCGGTGATACGGATCAGCCCGCTCGGCTGGGTGAGCACGTCGCTGGCCTCATCGCGGGCCGCATCGAGCTCCGCGACCAAGGTCAGCGAGCGTTGCAGATAGATCGATCCGGCCTCGGTCAAGTTCAGCCGCCGCGTCGTGCGATCAAACAGGCGGAAGCCCAATTCCCGCTCGAGCCCGGCGATGGTGCGCGAGACAATCGACGGATCGACCAGTCGCTTGCGGGCCACGGCCGCGAACGACCCTTCGGATGCGACATCGGAAAAGCATTTGAGCGCCGCAAGGGAGAGATCGCTTTGGATCATTCATGTGATTATTGCATGAAAGAATAGCAAATTACAACATTTCCGGCTGAAACTGTGGGTTCCATAAGCTGCTCGATCAACAAGGAGCCGATGATGACCACTATCCTCAGAATTGATGCTTCGGCCCGGCCTGGCCCTGCTGATGCGGTCGGGGAACAGGTCTCGTTCAGCCGCACTTTGGCCGATGCCGTGCAGCAGAGCCTGACCGCACACCATGGCGCGAAGGTCGGCAACATGCGTGATCTTGCCACCGATCCGCTGCCGGCGATCGCCGATGCCACCATCAAGGGCTTCTACACGCCTGCCGAAGCAATGGACGACCGGCTGCGGGCAGCAACGGCGCTGTCCGACAGCTTGATCGCCGAGCTTGAAACTGCCGACATACTGCTCATTTCCACACCAATGTATAACTTCACGGTCCCGGCGGCGCTGAAAGCCTGGATCGACCAGATCATGCGGATCAACCGGACCTTTGCCTATGACAACGGCGCGTTCAGCGGTCTGCTCAAGGGCAAGCGCGCCTATGTCGCTTATTCATACGGCGCGGGCGGCTATGGCGACGGCGGGCGGTTGCAGCGTTTCGATTTCATGCGGCCCTACCTGACGATGATCCTCAATTTCATCGGCATTGACGACGTTACCAGCTTCGCCATCGAGGCCACAACAGCGGATGCGGCCACGGTCGATGCGGCGATGGTCGCAGCGGTTGCGGGGATCGAACGCCACTTTGCCGGCGCGGGAGACCTTTGATGCTGAACCCCCATATCGATCTGTCGGGCCAGACGGCGGTTGTCACCGGTGCCAGCCGCGGGATTGGCGAAGCGACCGCCAGGCGTCTCGCCCGGGCTGGCGCCAACGTGGTGCTGCTGTCGCGCTCGGCGACCGAGATTGCCAAGATCGCCAGCGAGATCGGGCCGCGTGCCCTTCCAGTCGTTTGCGACGTGGCGGACTGGCCGTCCGTGCAGGCCGCCATGGCACGCGCCATCGAACACTTTGGTGCCGTCGACATCCTTGTCAACAATGCCGGCGTGATCGATCCGATCGCCCGGATCGCGGACGTCGATCCCGAGGGTTGGAGCCGCGTGATCGACATCAACCTGAAGGGCGTATTCTACTGCACCCGTGTCGTGCTCCCGCTGATGAAACAAGCCGGCGGCGGGACGATCATCAACATCTCGTCGGGCGCCGCCACCAGCCCGTTGGAGGGCTGGTCGCATTACTCGTCGACCAAGGCGGCCGTGCTGATGTTCACGCGCTGTGTGCACAAGGAAGAGGCGGGCAACGGCATCCGATGCGTCGGGCTCTCGCCAGGGACGGTCGCGACGCAGTTGCAGCGCGAGATCGCGGCGGCCGGGATCAACCCGGTATCGAGGCTGGCATGGTCAGACCACATCCCGCCTGAATGGGCGGCCGAGGCGGTCCTGTGGCTAACAAGCGAGCCTGCCCGCGAACATGATGGCGGTGACTTCTCGATCAAGATCGAGGCCGGGCGGGCCGCTGTGGGGCTGCCATTGACTTAGGCAACGGGGAGGACCGGATTGGGGTCGATAGCCGGCTGACAGGTTCACGGTGGGTGAGCGACCCAATGAGCGACATCAATGTCCTGATCACGGCGGCCTAAACCCGACGCTCGTTCAGTTTCCGATTGTGTCGATCTCCCATTCGAAGACTCGCGCACCATATACGAAAAGTACATACGACCAACGGCTTTGCGCCGCCGATCGCTGGACTGTGGGACGGGAGATTGTCATTGGAAAAGATCGGCTTTGGCGGCGGGTGCCATTGGTGCACTGAGGGCGTCTTTCAGGCGTTGAGAGGCGTCTTCCAGGTCGATCAAGGCTTCATCCAATCGGAGCCCCCGTCGGACGTCTGGGCGGAAGGCGTAGTGGTGAGCTTCGATCCGACGATCATCAGCGTGGGGACACTGGCTGAGGTACACCTTAGGACCCATTCGGCTAACGGATCATACTCACCCAACGGAAGGTATCGGAGCGCGATCTACGTCTTTGCAGCAAACCAGCGTCATGAATCTGAGCGGATAGTCGCCAGGTTCGCAAAAGAGTCGGGCGAGACCGCCCGAACGCTGGTGCTTCCATTCCTCGGCTTCAAACCTTCTGAGGCACGCTACCAGAATTACTACCGGACCGACCCGGACAGGCCGTTCTGTCGCCGCTACATCGATCCAAAGCTGCAGTATATCCGACGCCATTTCGCACAGATCGCGCTTCCTGATACGGCGGATGTCGAGCGATAAGCGGCAGCTCCATGCGGATCGTTTGGATTGCGCAGCAGCGCGAACAGCAAACACGATGCGGCGAAAGACCGCTCCTACTCACAGGCAGCCGTTCCGACGGCCCGACTCAGTGTCCAGCGCCAGGCATTCATTCATCGACGCTGCGCACCCGCATCAGGCGGCGGGCTCCGTGCCGATCTTGTAGCGCCGGGGTTGTCCCCTTGCGCTGCTGCAAATTGTTTCGCATCGTAAACCCGCAAAGTGACGAGGGGATAGCATGCGTTTCATCTGTGCAATCGGGATCGTCACTCTGCTCGCGGCACCCGCTTTGGCAAAACCCGAGAGCGTTGCCGACGCGACCTTCAAGGGCATGGATGCGCGCAACGGGCTGCTGCCGACGCACATCGACAAGACCGGTGGACGGATCCTGTTCACCTTGCCGGCGCCAGGAGCGGACGGGGTATCGGGCCGCTTCCTGTTCACCGCTTCGCTGCGCACCGGCCTGGGCGCCGCGCCGACCTTTCTCGACCGGGGCCGGATCGGCGCGACGCAAGTGCTCGCCTTCCGCCGGATTGGCAAGAAAGTGGCGGTACAGTTCGAAAATCCGCGCTTCCGCGCCACCGGTGCCGACCCGCTCGACCCCAAAGGTAGCGCGGACTTTGCAACATCGATCGTTTGGATGGGCGATGTCGTTACGACGTTGCCCGATGGCGGCATCGTCGTTGATATGTCCGATTTTCTGACTGAAGACATGGTCGGCATCGCGGATTCGCTCAACCAGTCGAGTGACACGGCCGGAACCGGTGGCGCACCCCAGGGCGCGGGCAAAGGTTTTCGCCGCGACGCCAAATTGAGCGCTGCTGTCCCCGAATCCCTCAAGGCATTTCCGGAAAATATCGAAGTCGATGCGATCCAGACCTATGTCTCGGATACGCCGGGCGACGAAGTGTCGAATATCGCGCCTGAACCCAAGCGGGTCAGCTTCACGGTGCATTCGAGCTTCGTCGCCTTGCCCGGCCCCGGCTTTGTGCCCCGTCGCTTCGATCCGCGCATTGGCGGTTTCGCGACCCAGCAAGTCAATTTCGCGGCCCCGCTGGGCAAGGATGTGGTCGGCGATTTCGCTAACCGCTTTCGCTTGGATAAGGTGACTCCTGGCGCAGCGCCATCGCCGGTCAAGAAGCCGATCGTTTATTACATCGACAGCCGCGCACCGCAGCCGATACGCGATGCGCTGGTCGACGGCGTCCGTTGGTGGAACGACGCGTTCACCGCGGCCGGCTTGATCGGCGCATTCCGTGTCGAGACACTGCCTGCGGATGTCGATCCGCTGGATGTCCGTTACAACATCGTGAATTGGGACGACCGGGCAACGCGCGGCTGGTCATACGGACAGGAAATCGTCGATCCACGCACCGGCGAGATCGTCAAAGGCATGGTAGTGCTCGGCTCCTTGCGGACCCGTCAGGATATCCAGATATTCGAAGGGCTGGTCGGCGCGGCCGAACTCAACACCGGCAGCGCGAATGATCCGGTGCGGGTGGCACTCGCGCGGATGCGCCAGCTCGCCGCGCATGAAGTCGGCCATACGCTTGGTTTCGCGCATAATTTCGCGGCTAGCACGCAGGCGCGCGCCTCAGTCATGGACTATCCGCCGCCACGGATCGGGCTGGTCGGCGGCAAACCCGATCTCTCCGATGCCTATGCCGTCGGGATCGGCGCATGGGACATCGCCAGCGTCGCATGGCTCTACGGCGCGCCAGACGATGCCGCCGCCGAAATTGTCGCCAAGGCCACCGTCGATGCCGGCATGCGCTACGTCCATGATACAGACGCACGCTCGCCCGACACGGCGCAGCGATGGGGCGGGCTGTGGGACGATGGTGCCAATCCCACGGACGAACTCACGCGGTTGATGACGGTGCGCCGCGCCGCGATCGATCGTTTCGGGCTGGCGATGCTCGAACCTGGCGAACCCGTCGCCAATCTGCGTCGCCGCTTCGTACCGATCTGGCTGCTGCACCGCTATGAAGTCATGGCCGCCGCCAAGGCAATCGGCGGGGCCGATTTCAGCTATGCCGTTGCGGGCGGCGGAAAAGAGGCGACGCAGCCGGTCTCCGCCGCTGACCAGCGTGCCGCGCTCGACGCGCTGCTCGCGACGCTTACCCCCGATGCGTTGCGCGTGCCTATCGGGCTGATCCCCCTGCTTTCCAGTCCCCGCAACGGTAGTGATAATCGCCAGTTCGACATCGAGCTTTTCCGTACCGCGCGCGGGCCCCTGTTCGATCCGCTGATCGCTGCCGATGTTGGAACCGAGATCACCCTCGGATCGCTGCTGTCACCCGCCCGGCTGGCGCGTGTCGCGGCGCAGCATGCAGTTGATGGCGGCGCGCTCGGCGTAGCGGAGATCGTCGATCGCCTTTTAGCCGCAACGGTTACGGCACGGACCGATGCACTTTCGCAGCGTATTGCCTATCGCACCCTAGTGACGCTTGCCGCGACGGCCGACAGTCGGGCGACGACGCCCGAGGTCGCGCTTTTGATTGATGACCGCTTACAGTCGATCGCTACCTCGCTGGCCAGCCGCCGCGGCGGCTGGGGCTCCAGCCTCGCACGCAAGCTCCTCGATCCGGATGCGCGCGCGAAGCTCGTGACGGAGCAGCAGCGCAGTGTGCCGATTCCACCTGCCGATCCGATCGGTGGGGATAGTGGCTATATGGACTGACCCTCGCCATTTGCATGGGACGATGGGGGTTATCCTGGTTGAACGCCAGGCCGTTCGCCAACAAAGAGTTCGGCGAGAGGCTGCTCGCGGCTGTCTTTGACATTCGCGTCGATGCAAAGCGAGAATATGCGCTGATCATGCGCGATGACCTAGCGGGGTCAAACCGAGGACGAGCGCTGAACGGCATTTGGTTAGGGTTTGCCGGACCTGAGACGGCGCGAAAAAGCGCACCAAACCCACAGGCCCGAACGCCCAACCAACGTGCATGAGGCTTTTCCCATAATCATTGCCTGGGCGGGGGTTCCGAGCAGCTAACGTTGCTTTTCGAGCCACACGCCGACGGCGGGATCGCGACACAAGCTGATCGCGTGCTGCATCGCCGCCCTTTGCCCGACGCTGTCGCCAGCCCTTCGGCACAGTGCGGTGCGAGTCGCCCAATAGGGTTGGTACGTCGCCATTCTGGGATCGGCCGCCGCGATGTCGAGCGCTATGCGCGCCGATTCGAGATCGCCGGTTTTCAGCAGCGCCGCAGCATGATTGGTGATGGCAACCGGCGACCTGGTGAGCGTCACCAGCGCGTCCGAAAAGCGGGCGATTGCATCCCAGTCGACGGGCTTGCCGCGCTTCTTCTGCGCGAACGCGGACTGAATTGCGGCCTCGAGCTGGTAGCGGCCTATCTTGCCAAGGCTTGAAGCGCGCGAAAGCGCGTGCTCGGCCGCCATGATCAGTGCGTCGTCCCACAGGGAGGGATCCTGCTCTTCCAACGGCACATAGGCGTTGTTCTGGACACGCGCCGCCCGCCGCGCTTCGGCATGAAACATCAGCGCGACCAGGCCCAGTGCTTCGGGTTCATGGTCAAGTTGCGTCGCGACAAGCTGTCCGAGAAACATGGCCTCTGCGCTATGCCCGGACCGGATATCGGCACCATCCGCAGCATCAGTCCATCCAATTCCGTAAGCCGCATAGATCGCATCGAGAACCGCCGGCAGCCGATCGGTTAGTGCATCAGGCGACGGCATCGCAAACCGGATCGTTGCTGATTTCATTTTGGCTTTCGCCCGAACAAGGCGCTGGGCCATGGTGGCTGGCTGGACAAGAAACGCCGATGCGATCCGATCGACCGGCAGCCCGAGCAGTGTTTGCAACATCAGCGGTGCACGGATTGCTGGCGCAATCGCCGGATGGGCGCAGACGAACATCAGCGAGAGGCGACGGTCGGGCAAATCGGGCCGATCCATGCAATCGATGATGGCGAGTTGTCGTGCTTCTGCCGCATGGGAATCGCGCACATTGTTATGTCGTGCCCGATCAATCAGTCGCCGCCGCGCTACGCCGATCAGCCAGCCACGAGGGTTCTTCGGCACTGCATCTGTGTCCCAATGCTTCAGCGCCGCCGCAAACGCTTCTGACAGGGCATCTTCAGCAGCGGCGACGTCCCGTGTTTCGGACGCAAGGAAGGCCACCAGCTGGCCATAGGCATCGCGCGCGATCGCCTCTGCAAGCTGGCGGCCTGTCCCGCTACTGGGCAAGCGATTAGACAGTGCCAATCACGGGGCGGATTTCGACGTCGCCATGTGCAGCCCCGGGACATTGCTTGGCCCAGTTAATTGCCGTGTCCAGATCATCTACTTCGATTACATAATAGCCGCCCAGTGCCTCCTTGGTCTGGACGAACGGCCCGTCATGGACAGTCGTCTCACCGTCACGCACCGACAGGCTGGTCGCGGTTGCCGAGCCTTGCAGCCAGTTCAGCCCCCGCAGGATTCCGGCTTTTTCCAACGCCGCATTATAGGCACCATAAGCACCATACATGGCACCGCGTTCCGCGTCGGTCATCGACGCCAATTTGCCTTCTTCACCATAGATCAAAATCATGTATTGCATGGTCAATCTCATCCCTTCTTTTGAACGAATTCGTCTCAGCCCTGGTGCTCAGCGACCCGCTTGAGCCGCGCCAATCCCGTTTCGTAACTTGGCCCCAGAAAGCGATCGAGCTGGAGCCCAAAGACACGAGCAACCGGATTCATGCCGAACTTGGCATCGAGCGCCCAGGTTACGCGCGTGCCGCCCGTTACCGGCATCAGCTGGAATGTCTGAAGCGGCTGCCCCTGAGCGCCCAGATCCAGTTGCATCACGACCGATCTGTCGCGCGTTTCGCGCACGACCGTCTGCTTGCCGTCACCAGCCTTGCCACGCCACGACATGGTCGCCCCCGGTCCGGCATCAGGACCAGTGAACATGGTTTGCAGGCCTGGGTCCTCGACCCTGAACGGATTGAACCGATCGAAACCCTTTTGTGACCGAACAATCGCGAAGACGGCGGCCGGCGGCGCCGAAACGACGATCGACCGTTCGACATGTGCCTTTGACGGCAGCACCGCGAGCGCCAGTACCGGGATCGCAATCGCAGCGAGCCCGCCATAAAGCCAAAAACGTCTCATCATCTTGTGTCCTTTCCTAACCAGCCGCGCGAACCAGAGGCGCGACCCAGGCACAGAGCGGATCGGGATCGACAGAATCGACATCATCGAAGAAAAATGTCAGCGCGCTAATGATCGGTACTTGGCAGCCTCAGTATCGCTGCGAAGCCCCCCGCCTCGCGGTTGACCAATTCAAGGCTACCCTCGTGCTCTCGCGCAAAGCGCGCGACGATCGCGAGGCCAAGGCCCGTTCCTCCGTCGCTCGGGCGCGACGGATTACCGCGCACAAACGGGTCTATCACGACCGGCAGCATATCGCTGTGAATGCCCCAGCCCCAGTCCCGCACACTGATTTCAACATTGTCTCCATGTGCTTTAAAATCGATCGAGACAGGGGGCTCGCCATGATCGAAGGCGTTCCGTATCAGGTTGATCAACGCGCGTTCGAAACTTTGCGGCCGGACCATAACGTATAGCTCATTCATGGAGGCGGGGCCCGATACGGTGACATTGGCTTCGGTGGCGGCAATTGCAGCATGCACAGCAGACCCGACATGGACATAGTCGATAGGTTCGCCATCCACGCCACGACCGAAATCGAGGAACTGGGCCAACATCGACTGCATCCGATCCAATTGCCGCTCCAGCATTGCAGTCGTATCGTCTTCGCGCGGCGGATCGAGTGCGAGTGCAAGCCTGATCTTCGCCAGCGGCGTCTTCAGATCATGACTTATTCCCGCTAGCATCAATGTGCGATTGGCGTCTTGTGAAGCGAGCCTCGCTGCCATCGCTTCGAACGACTGCGCCAACTCGGCGATTTCGACCGGGGAGTTCGTCTTCAAGTCCTCAACCAGTCGCGTATCGGGCATGGCATCAACCGCCACGGCGAGAGCGGCGAGCGGGCGGTTGATCCGCCGTTGCAAGGCGAGGCCAGCGGCGAGGGACAAGGCAAGGGCGAGTGCGACTGATCCGATTAATGCACCGTTAGGAGTCCAGCCCGGCGACGGGGCTACTGAAAGCCAGTAATAGCCTTGTTTGCCGAGCCGCAAACGCACCCAGAGCTGCGTTGTGCCCCCGCCGCGCCAGACCATGTCATCCTGTTGCTTTAGATCTGCCGCGAGTGTCCGCAACACCGTCGTTTCGATGATCGAGGGGCGGCCGTCGGCACCCGGCGGCTCGCCATAGCCGGGCTGGATGCGGAACGTGCCCGATGCGTTGATCCTAGCAATGAACCGATTACGCTCTTCCGCGGGTAAAGCATCAAGCGTTGCACCGACCATGCGGATATTGTTGGCGACGATTCTGCCAACACGGTTCGCCTGCGGGCTGATCACAAACAGCGAAATCAGGATTGTCGCCAGCAGCTGGCCGAGCAGCAGCATGGTTGCCATCAGGACGATATTTCGTCCCCGAAGTGACTTCAGCATGGTTGCGCGCCAGTCAACATATACCCAACGCCCCAGACCGTCTTGATCCAGGCCGGATCTGCGGGATCGTCACCCAGCGCTTTGCGCAGCCGGACAATCTGTACATCGATTGCCCGGTCGGTCACATCGGCATCACGCCCGAGCGCGCGATCGATCAATTGCGCCCGGCTGAGGGGGCGGCCTGCACTTGCGGCAAGCGCACTCAGGATTGCAAACTCCCGCGACGACAAGGCGACCGGCATACCGTCGCGCGCAAGGACCATCGCAGCCAGATCGAGGACGAAGGGACCAAATGCAAGGCGAGAGTCGCGGTCGACGCGGGTTTGGCCGGCAGTTCGCCGCAGGATTGCCGAGAGTCGTGCAACCAGCTCGCGTGGCGTGAATGGTTTGGCCAGATAGTCATCGGCCCCCATTTCCAGCCCCAATATCCGGTCCATCGGGTCGCCCTTGGCCGTCAGCATGAGGATCGGGGTCAGATCACCGCCCGCGCGCAGCCTGCGGCAAACCGCGAGGCCGTCTTCGCCGGGCATCATCAGATCGAGCACGATCGCGTCAGCGGGATTGCGCGCCAGCTGCTGCGAAAGCGCTTTACCATCGGCAACGGTCCTGACGGCAAATCCGTGTTCGCCCAGAAACCGGTGAAGGAGCGTGCGAAGCTCGGCGTCGTCGTCGACCACGATAATGCGGGGCTGGGTCATTGGGATCGCCATGCCGCAAACATGTCGGTGTCGGTGCCGCACGTCATCACAAATTGTTACGACAGCGTCATTTGTAACATCGTGTAACACCTTGGCCGCTGGATCGCACAAGGGTGAAACGTCATCGTTCGTAAATGACATCAGGCAGCGGCGGCACCCGCCCTGTCAGATCGAACGACGGAGATGGTTATGAATGGTTTCGCAAAACTGGGCATGCTCGCAGCAACCGCGGGAATGATCATGGCGAGTATTGTGCCGGCTGAAGCACAACGCGTCGGCGGTCGGAATGGCAAGGGCACAGCGGCAGCCGCTGGTTCGGTTGGCGGCAACACCTGGGCACGCGGTCGCGCAACGACCACGAACGCCAATGGCGGTAAGACCGTAACGAGCGGTGGAGCCTTTAAGGGCGCGAATGGCGCCCAGGGTGCCCGTGCATCGCAGACGGTCGTCAATCCCGATGGTTCCGCGACCAGCCAGAGCGGATTTGCCGCCAGCGGCGCGCGCGGCAGCGCTTCGAGCACCGGCAGCGCAACCCGTAATGCCGATGGAACCTATAATGGTTCGCGATCGTCGACCGCCACAAACGCCGCAACCGGCAACTCGTATAACGCCTCGACCACCTACGACCAGAACGGTGCCGCCCGCACCGCAACGTGCACCGACGCCAACGGTGCCACGATTTCCTGCCCACGCTGAGCAGGTCTCGCGGTCCCGGGGTTCCCCCCTCCCAAACCACCTCGGGACCGCCTTTTTTTTCAAGGATCAAGCGATGAGCCGGCTTGTGCTGTTATTGTTCTTTGCCTTCTTTCCGGCACAAAGTGTCGCGCAGGCGACCGGCTCCCGCGCTGACATGATTGCACGCATGGACCAGGCCGATTCCAATCAGGATGGGGCAATCACCCGCGCCGAACTGATCGACTGGCGAAAAGCGAACTTCATGCGTTTTGATCGAAACGGTGATGGCGTTCTCTCCGATAGCGACATCCCTCGCTTCGTGCGAGGAACGTCGATCGGGGCACAATTTGATGATCTGAAAACGCAATTCGACATCAACCGCGATGGCCGCGTCACCCGCGATGAGTTCATCGGCGCGCCCACCGTCTTGTTCGATGCCGCCGATGCTAACCGCGACAACATAGTGACGCGAGCTGAGCGCGATGCCGCTGTGGCGAACGCAAAGGCATCGAAGGGCTGAACCGATGTCCGAACTGTTCACGCGCCAACCTTGGATCCTCGGAATCCTCCTCGCGCTCGCCGTGATCGAGTGGATCTGGCGGACGCACATCGCTCGCAAAAGCTATGATCTGCGCGCAACTATGGGATCGCTCGGGGTCGCGGGAATTGGTGCGCTACTAAAGCCGTTCAACACCGCCATTATTGGCGGTGCCTTTGTTGCCGCAGCGGCGATGACGCCGATCCATCTTGCGATCGATGACTGGCGCGTCTGGGTGGCGTGCTTTGTCGGCGTCGAATTCGCCTATTATTGGTTCCACCGCTGGAGCCATATGGTCAATCTGCTCTGGGCGAGCCATGCGGTCCATCATAGCGCCAATGAAATGACATTGCCTGCCGCGGTCCGCCTCGGATGGACTAACGCGCTGTCCGGGGGCTGGGTGCTGTTTCTGCCGTTGATCCTGATCGGCTTTCCGGCTGCGATGGTTGGCGGCCTGCTCGCTGCCAATCTGCTGTATCAATACGCGCTTCACACCGAAGCGGTCGGCAAGCTCTGGTATCCGGTTGAGCATTTTTTCAATACGCCGTCGCATCACCGCGCGCACCATGCCTCAAACCCGGCGTGCCTCGACTGCAACTTTGGCGGCGTGCTGATTGTGTTCGACCGTATCTTCGGCACGTTCGTCGACGAACCCAAAGGCGGGGGGCTCAGTTACGGGCTGGTGACGCCGCTCAACTCCAACAATCCATTTCAGATCGCGCTTCGGCAGTGGGGCGTGCTTTTCAGCGCCCTTCGGCAAGCGACAAGCTGGCGCCAGCGCGCACGCCTTGTGTTTGGTCAGCCAAGGCTCCTCGAAAATCTACCTCAGTAAGAAGGGGATAATGAAGCGCCATGATCCGGCTTTTTGTTGTGTTGTTGATGCTAACCAGCGGTGCATGGCCAGCCAGTGCCGCGCCCTCCCCTTGGCGAGACCTCGCCGTTGCCGATGTCAATCGGCTCCACCAGTCGGTTGTCGATTTCCACCCCGGCATGCGCGACACTGACACGCCCGATTTCGCGGCGCGTGTAGAGACTGCCTATCGAACCGCGAAAGTTCGGGCAGAGGCCGCGACATCTTACGCGGACTGGCTTGCGGCGACACGCGGGTTCATGCTGTCGTTTCGCGATGGCCATACAATCTTCCGGCCCAATTTATCGCCTGCCCGCGTGCGCTGGCCTGGGTTTCTAATCGATGGCCGGGCCGGAGGCTGGGTGGTGCGCAGGCCCGCAGGCTTTGCCGACACCAGGGCTGGTCCTGCTGAGGGCGCACGCCTTGTCGCCTGCGACGGGGTCCCCATCGCCGATCTCCTCAAGAAACGGCTCGACGGCATTGAGGCCGACTGGTCGAAGGAACCCGAACGGATCCGCCAGGCATACAAGCTATTTCTCGATACCCGGATCGACGGACCGCCACCGATTTCGGCATGCTCGTTTGACCAGCAAGGCACGGTCAAGGAGCAAAAACTGGCCTGGGATATCGTTCCCTGGTCAACGCTCAGCCCGGGTTTCGCGCCCTTTCTCCGCCGCGTTACCCACCCGATTTCGGTCCGCGCGCTGGCGTCGGGCGGGCAATGGGTCTCGCTCGGCAGTTTCGGCAATGAAACCAAGCTCGAAGCGCTCGCCAAATCGCTCGAAGCCAATCCGGCGATCCTGCGAAGCGCGCCGTTTGTCGTTTTCGACCTGCGCGGCAATAATGGCGGCAATTCAACCTGGGGCGAACGCTTCGCCAGCATCCTATGGGGTGAGGCGGCGGTCGCTGCACGCACGGCCGAAATCGACAGCCGCCCCGGAGCGCGCGCCGGCAAGTATTTTCGCGCCACCCCAGCAGTCGCCAAAGCGGCGCGCGCAACAGCCGACGAATTCAAAGCGATGGGTTCGGATTTCGCCAGTGTTGCAGGCTATTGGTATGAGACCGCTGATCGCATCGCGGCCAGCCCGGATGGTGACCGCAAGCTCGTCCACGATCCATGCTGCGACCGAACGCCGCCCACCGCAAAGATCGCCCTAGTACCTGGGGCCTATAGCAAGCCGGTCTATGTCTTGATCGATGCCGGTTGCTTCAGTTCGTGCGTGGTCGCCGCCAATCGGCTGGTCGAACAGGGCGCGATCGCCGTCGGCGAAACCAGCGGCCAGAACGAGGAATATGGCGAGGTCGCCACCCCGCCGCCGCTCCCCTCTGGTCTTGCAGATTATCTGCTGCCCATCTCGATCATCCGGCAACCGCGCGAGCGGTTGCGGGTCGAGCCCAAGCTACGTTGGGCGGGTGCGATGGACGATGATAGCGAGATTGAAAGCTGGATTGCGACGATGGCGGTGGACCCAACGCCGTGAACTCTCCTAAACTCTCGCTTGTGCTCGCAGCATGGCTGGCCTTGGGGGCGACCCCCGGCAAATCGCCTGAGCTCGATCTCTTTGTCGATCCCGCGCCCGCGACCAGCCGCATCAGCGTCGTCGCAAAGGTTCGAGGACTGGCGTGCACCGGGGCGACCACGCGCGTGTGGCTGAATCGGGGCCTGACTGTCGAGCAGGCGCGCGTTGATGGACGGACGGTGTTGCCCTTGCTGGATCCACCCGGCGCTGGACGCATCTTCATCTCGGCGGCGCGCGCGATCGATCTCCCGTGTCCGCGCAAGACGCTGGAACTCCGCTATTCGGGCGCAGGGCTGCTGCACCCGGACGGTCGAAACCAGGTTTCTCCCGACTATATCGAGCTGTCATATTACGGGGCCTGGTATCCGCTGACGGCCGACGAACGTCGGCGATCCTGGCGACTGCAAACCACGCTGCCCAAGGGCTGGACCTATGCCAGCAATGGACGCGGGGTGGGTGCGTCCGCGAGGCTTGTGTTCGAAAGCAGCGATCCCGCTGACGTGGTGCTGGTTGCCTCGCCCCGCTTCGCCCCGGCACCGGATCGCGACGACACGCGCGTTCTGATTGCAACCAATGCCGCCGCTACGGCGCAGGCGACCGCCTTCGCCTTGGGGCGCGAAGCGGCGGCCACCGCCAAATGGCTCGCCAATGTGCTTGGCCCGTCGGGTGCGCCATCGAACCCCGTGCTTGTTTTTGCGCTGCGCAAGGGCCCGCTGTCCTACGCACGCTTGCCCATGATTGTGACCCCGCAAGCCAGTCTCGACGCGCCCGGCGATCGGCCACTTGCGCTCAATATTCGTCACGAGGTCGCCCATTTCTGGTCGCGCGCGGTCGGCGCTGACAATGACTGGCTTAACGAAGGTATCGCCGAATATCTTGCGCTTGTTCGGACCCGCGACAGCGAGGGCGAGGCAGCGCAGCGCGTGCTTCTCGAACGGTACCGACGCGAGGTGGCGGCTGCAGGCGACGGGGTGCCGATCGCGGACACTGCCGCCGACGAACGGCGCGGCTATGTCAATCGGTATCAGCGCGTGCCGTTGCTGCTTGATGCGGTGGAGCGCAGCGTGGGCCGCGTTGCGGTCGAGCGGCTGTTGCGCCGCGCCTTTGCGCTGGGATCGGGGATTTCGGGCGACAGTTTCGAAAGGCTGGCAATGCAGGAATTGGGCGATGGCGGTGCGGGGTTGATCGCGCAATGCCTGCACGCGCGCGATTGGCCGGCGGCGTGTGGCGGTCGTTCCCCAACAGGCTGAGCGCCCTTCAGCCAGGCCGTGCAGCCCCGCCTAACCCGCGCTTATGCCAAACAAGCGGCAACGTTGTTCGAAGGTAAATTTCTGATATAAAATAAAAATCCCGAAATCGATTTCTGACGGACATCAAATTGCTGGCACAACCTGGACCGAGGTTGGCCCCGAGGGAGAACCATCATGTTCCATCGCCGTGAGATATTGGCTGCTCTGACGCTTGCCGCGTTCGCCAGACCGGCTATCGCCAAGAGCGGAGATCACCGAGACCGAGCACTTGATGCGGCATTTCGCGAACACGCGCCGCCCGCGCTTGCAGCCGCAATTGTCACGCGAGAGGGGCTCGAATGGTCCGGCGTACGCGGCGTGCGCCGGTTTGGCGCGAACGATCAAGCTGCACTCGACGACGTGTGGCATCTGGGGTCGTGCACCAAAGCCATGACCGCAGCGCTTTACGGGCGTCTTGTCGAGCAAGGCAGGGCACAATGGCGCTCAACGATACAAGAGCTTTTTCCCGACATCGCCGTCCATCCCGGCTGGACCTCAGCCACAATATCGTCGTTATTGATGCATCGCGCAGGCATGTCCGACGGTTCGTGGTTGACCGACGATTGGCTTCGAATGGCGCAGCGCGATAAGACTGACCTTCGCAAGCAACGGCGTGATCTCGTTACGCGCGTAGTCGAGCGGCCACCAGCTCACCAAGCAGGCAGCCTGGAATATTCCAACCTTGATTATATCATCGTCGGGGCAGCCATCGAAGCGATTGCAGCGGAAAGCTGGGAAACCGTCATGCGTCGCGAGTTGTTTGCGCCGCTTGGGATTAAGTCCGGTGGCTTCGGCGCCGCGCATGGCCGCGTCCCGTGGCCGCACCGGAACACCGATACCATTCCGCTGCCGATAGATCCCGACCGCAGCGACAGTGACAATCCCGCGGTCATCGGCCCGGCCGGCACGGTTCATATGTCTCTGCAAGATTACGCGCGCTTCGTTCGAATGATTCTGAAAGAAGGTGACGGCTTCCTGTCGCGCGAGACAGTCCAGACGCTGACGACGCCCTTCGGCTCCGAATCGCCAGACTATGCTCTGGGCTGGGTCGTGGTTCGCGACAGACCATGGGCGAAAGGTATTATGCTGGGCCATGAAGGCACGAACACGCTTAACCACGCCTATTGCGCTATCGCGCCAGCAATCGGCAAAGCGGTGATCGCCTTTTCGAACGATGGCATGCGCGGCGCGATGGCGACTGTCGCTGTCGCCCGCAGCCTCGCGGCGACGTTAACCTAGCAACCTTGCACGATTGGCCTGAACCAATGTCGGCTTCGATCGGCGCAATGGGTTTACCGCGACCGAAGGTGTTTCTACGAGAGAGCCGGTCGGATAGTTCTAACGGGTCCGATCATCGCCCCTTGATCGTCGATCCTTTTGGTGCGTGGTGCATGCCGCATCGGTCGCGTGCGCTGCGAGGATAGACTTGCCCACGCCGGCATGCGCCAAAACGCGCAATTGATGGTGCATTTTTAGCCAAAACCGTGCAAAAACCGGCGCGAAAGCCGCATTTCGCGCCAAAACGCGGCCATTTTGGGCACAGAATCGGCCGCGCATCCGACAATCATGGCCGGTTCGCCGCACTCAAAACCGCGCGCACGCTGGCGGTGGCAATGTCGGTATCCAGCCCAACGCCGAACACCGTCCGCCCGTCGGTGGTGCGGCATTCGACATAGGCAACCGCCTGCGCATCAGCACCCTGGCCGATCGCATGTTCGCTGTAATCAACCACATCCAGCGCCGGGCCGGTGCTGTCGCCAAGTGCCGAAATGACCCCGGAAATCAGCCCATTGCCGCGACCCGCGATCGACTGATCATGCCCATCAATCGACAAATGCCCGACAAAAACACGCTGCCCCGCCGTGCCGCTTTCCTCATAATCGCGCAGCACAAAACGATCTGTGGCACCGGGAAGATAGGTGGTTTCGAACAGCTGCCAGATGTCGGCCGCATTCAACTCGCGGCCCGCTTCATCGGCCAGCGCCTGCACATGGCGGCTGAAATCGGCCTGCAAGCGCTTGGGCAGTTTCAGCCCCTTGTCCTGCTCAATCACCCAGGCAACGCCGCCCTTGCCCGACTGCGAATTGACGCGGATAACGGCTTCGTAACTGCGGCCCAGATCAGCCGGATCAATCGGCAGATAGGGAACTTCCCAAAGCTCATCATTGCGCGCGTCCTGCGCTGCAAAGCCTTTCTTGATCGCATCCTGATGTGATCCCGAAAACGCCGTGAACACCAGATCACCGGCATAGGGCGTGCGCGGGTGGATGGGGATATGCGTGCAATACTCCACCGTCCGAACAACCTCATCAATGTCTGACAAGTCCAGCTTTGGGTCCACGCCTTGTGTGTACATGTTCAACGCCACCGTCACGAGATCGCAATTGCCGGTTCGCTCGCCATTGCCGAGCAAACATCCTTCAACCCGGTCCGCCCCTGCCATCAGGCCCAGCTCTGCCGCGGCAACGCCGGTACCCCGATCATTATGCGTGTGGAGCGAAATCACCACGCTATCGCGGTTGGGGATGTTGCGCGCGAACCATTCGATCTGATCGGCATAGATGTTGGGCGTTGCGCACTCCACCGTGGCGGGCAGGTTGAAGATGATCGGATGATCGGGCGTTGGCTGCAAAACCTCCATCACCGCGGCGCACACCTCAACCGAGAAATCGAGTTCGGCGGTAGAAAATGTTTCGGGGCTATATTCGAAATACCAGTCGGTATCAGGCTGGGCAGCGGCGCAATCGCGCAGGATTTTGGCCCCCTCGACCGCGATATTGCGGACCTCATCACGGGTCATGCCGAACACGATCTTGCGCCATGCCGGGCTGACCGCGTTGTAGAGATGGACGATGGCACGGGGAGCGCCCTTTAGCGACGCAAAGCTCGTCTCGATCAGGTCGCGGCGTGACTGGGTAAGCACCTGTACCGTCACATCGCCGGGAATACGCCCTTCTGTCACCAGCCCCGCGATGAAGTTGTATTCGGTCGCGCCGGCACTTGGGAAACCAACCTCAATCTCCTTCATGCCGATCTTGCACAGCAGATCGAACATGCGCGTCTTTTTTTCCGCATCCATCGGGTCGATCAGCGCCTGATTGCCGTCGCGCAAATCGGTCGACAGCCAGCGCGGTGCAGCGGTGATGGTGCGCGATGGCCATTGCCGGTCGGGCAGGTTGATCGGCGGAAAGGGGCGGTATTTGGGTGCAGGATCACGCAGCATGGCAAGTCGCTTTTCGGCTTCGGATGGACGACGGGAGGATGGCCCTCAGGTCATGCGGGCCGCGTGAAGCGGCACCCTGGCACGCCTAAGGGCGTGTAAGTCGAAGCGTCAGGAGCAGGCCAAGGGAGGATTTCATTCCCCTCCAATGGCCCAGCATCCCGCGACAGTAAAGGGGTGATCAGCTCTGCTTTTCGAACGGCACCGCGATTTTCAGCGCCACATCATCTGCGACCATGGGGATGCCCATCGTCAGCCCGAACGCGCTGCGCTTGATGGTGGCGGTGGCCGCGAAACCGATAGTTTCCTTCTTGTTATACGGATTGGTCCCTGCCGCCTTGAAGCTGGCATTGAGCACAACCGGCGCGGTAATGCCGTTCAGCGTCAGATTGCCAGAGATGCGTGCCGTCATCCCCTTCACCTCAACTTTGGTCGATACAAAATGGGCATCGGCCGGGGCTGGGCCAAAGAAATCAGCCTTTTTGCCATCCTTGCCGGCGCGCAGCAGGTGGTTGGTAAGCCCGGCGCTGGCGGTCGTTACTTTCGACACGGGGATCGTGATGTCCACCTTGGCGCTGGCGGGTTTTTTCGGATCAAGCACCAGCGTGCCGGTGGCATCGCCGAAAATGCCGAAATAGTCGCTGAAACCGAAATGAACGACATCGAACATGATCAGCGTATGGGAAGGATCAGTGGCATAGGTGCCGCCGGTGATGCGGCTTGGATCAGCGGCACCGGGCAGCTGGGGTGCAGATTGGGCGATCAGCGGCGCGGCGGCGAGGGCGCTGGCGAGAATGAGTATCTTGCGCATGAAAAGGGCCTCCAACAAAAAAAGGGACGCCCACCTTTTGGCGGACGCCCCTGATATGTCAAAACCCAATGCGGCAACATTGGGTTTGCAGATGCCTTAGTTCTTCGCCTTGTCGACCAGCTTGTTCGCGCCAATCCACGGCATCATTGCGCGCAGTTCTGCACCCACTTTTTCAATCGGGTGTGCTGCCGCCGCCTTGCGCGATGCCTTTAGCTCGGGCTGGCCGGCGCGGTTGTCGAGCACGAAATCCTTGACGAACCGGCCCGCCTGAATGTCCGCCAGCACACGCTTCATCTCCGCCTTGGTTTCCGCGGTAATGATGCGCGGCCCGGTTTTAATGTCGCCATATTCAGCGGTGTTGCTGATCGAATAGCGCATATTGGCGATGCCGCCTTCGTACAGCAGGTCGACGATCAGCTTGGTCTCATGCAGGCATTCGAAATAGGCCATTTCGGGGGCATAGCCCGCCTCGACCAGTGTTTCGAACCCGGCCTGGATCAAATGGGTAATGCCGCCGCACAGCACGGCCTGTTCACCGAACAGATCGGTTTCGCACTCCTCTCGAAACGTCGTCTCGATGATGCCGCTGCGGCCACCGCCGACGGCACTGGCATAGGATAGCGCGAGCGCCTTGGCATAGCCATTGCCGGCGCCGCCTTCTGCTTCCTGTGCGACCGCGATGAGGCAGGGCACGCCGCCGCCCTTTTGATACTCGCTGCGCACGGTGTGGCCGGGGCCCTTGGGCGCAATCATGATCACGTCGAGATCGGGGCGTGCCTCGATCAGGCCGAAATGCACGTTCAGGCCGTGGGCGAAGGCAATCGTTGCACCCTGTTTGAGGTTTGCGTGGAGATCATCGGCATAGATTGCCGCCTGATGCTCGTCGGGGGCAAGAATCATCGTCACATCGGCCCAGGCCGCAGCCTCGGCGTTGGACATGACCTTAAATCCTGCCGCTTCCGCCTTTTTCGCCGTGGCCGAACCGGGGCGCAGCGCAATCGCGACTTCTTTGACGCCGCTGTCGCGCAGATTCTGGGCATGGGCATGGCCCTGCGAACCATAGCCGACGACCGCGACTTTTTTGCCCTTGATCATGTCGATATCGGCGTCGCCGTCGTAATAGACTTTCATGTTGGTAGCTCCCTGCTGCTCTTGTCCTGTCGTCACCCCGGACTTGTTCCGGGGTCCACGGCGCCTCATCAGCGACAATTGTTGGTGAAAACGAGACCCCGGAACACATCCTGGGTGACGGTTGATGGTAGACGGCGGTTATGCCGCGCTCTTCCCCCGCGAAATAGCGACAATGCCCGTGCGCGCGACCTCTATCAGGCCCACTTCGCGCATCAACTCGACAAATTTGTCGATCTTTTCGCGTCCACCGGTCACTTCGAACACGAAGCTTGATGTGGTCGCGTCGACCACGCGGGCGCGATAGACGTCGGCCAGCCGCAGCGCCTCAATCCGGTGGTCACCCGTGCCTGCCACTTTGATCAACGCCAGCTCGCGTTCAACATGCGCGCCGGATGTCGTCAGGTCAGTAACCTTGTGGACGGGCACCAACCGGTCGAGCTGCGCGACGATCTGTTCCAGCACCTGCGGGCTTGCCGATGTCACGATGGTGATCCGGCTGATCGTTTTGTCCTCAGATACCTCGCTGACCGTGAGGCTCTCGATATTATAGCCACGTGCTGTGAACAGCCCGGCGATCCGGGCCAAAATACCCGGTTCGTTATCGACAATCACCGCCAGCGTGTGGCGTTCGACCTTTTCCTGTGTGATCTGCATCAAACCAGCGCCTTGGCTTCGTCGTCCATGACGCCGGTCACCTGATCAGCCGCCAGGATCATGTCGGTATGCGCCGCGCCCGACGGGATCATCGGAAAGCAGTTCGCGCTCTGGGACACCCGACAGTCGACCATGACCGGGCCGTCATAAGCGAGCATCTCGGCAATGCCTGAGTCGAGCTGGCCGGGATTTTCGATCAGAATGCCCTTCCAGCCATATGCCTCGGCCAGCTTAACGAAATCGGGCAGCGAATCGCTGTAGCTTTCGGCGTAGCGGCTCTCATAGGTCAGTTCCTGCCACTGCCGGACCATGCCCATATACTGGTTGTTGACGATGAAAATCTTGACCGGCAGCCGATATTGCGTCGCCGTCGCCAGTTCCTGGATATTCATCTGGATGGAGGCTTCGCCAGCAATGTCGATCACCAGCGCGCCGGGATTGCCCAGTTGTGCGCCAATCGCGGCGGGCAAGCCATATCCCATCGTGCCAAGCCCACCGCTGGTCAGCCATTTGTTGGGCAGTTCGAAACCGAAATGCTGGGCGGCCCACATCTGGTGCTGGCCGACTTCGGTGGTGATGATGGGCGACTGCTTATGCGTCGCCTCCCACAGCGCCCTGATGGCGCGTTGCGGCATGATTTCGGTGGTGGAATCGGTAAAGCCAAGGCTCTTCTTGGCGCGCCACTCCTCGATCCGCTGCCACCATTCGGTCAGGTCGGGCTTGGGGTGCTGACGTGCCTTGTAAACGCGGATCATCGCTTCCAGCGCATAGCCGACATCGGCGATGATCGGCAGGTCAACCCGAACCGTTTTGTTCACGCTGCTTCGGTCGATGTCGATATGGGCCTTGCGCGAATGCGGGCTGAACGCATCAAGCCGCCCGGTCACGCGATCATCAAAGCGCGCGCCCATCGCGATGATCAGATCTGCCTGGTTCATCGCCCAGTTCGCTTCATAGGTGCCGTGCATGCCCAGCATGCCCAGCCACTGATCTGATGCAGCGGGAAAGGCACCCAATCCCATCAGCGTCGATGTAACCGGCGCGCCGGTCATCCGGGCGAGTTCGCGGAGCAGCTGGCTCGCGGCGGGTCCGGAGTTGATGATGCCACCGCCGGTATAAAAAATCGGTCTTTCCGCAGCCGCCAGCAGGTCGACCAGCTGTTCAATCGCCGCCAGATCGGGCTTGATTTGTGGGCGATAGGTTTTGTGCTTGATCGGGCCGGGCTTGGTGTAGCGCGCAACGGCGACCTGAACGTCTTTTGGAATGTCGACAACGACTGGCCCAGGGCGGCCCGTGGTGGCGATGTGGAAGGCCTCATGCACAATTGGACCGAGCTTGGCCGGATCCTTCACCAGATAATTATGCTTGGTACAGTGGCGCGTGATGCCAACCGTGTCAGCTTCCTGAAAGGCATCTGTCCCGATCAACGCGGTTGGCACCTGTCCGGTGATGACCACCATCGGGATTGAATCCATCAGCGCATCGGTGATGCCGGTGACGGCATTGGTCGCGCCGGGGCCAGAGGTAACCAGGACAACGCCGGGCTTGCCCGTCGACCGGGCATATCCCTCTGCTGCATGCGTTGCTGCTTGTTCATGGCGCACCAGGATATGCTTGATCTGGCCGCTTTTTGCGTTTTGGATCTTGGCGTTGTGCCGGAACAGCGCGTCATAGATTGGCAGCACGGCGCCGCCGGGATAGCCGAACACGACCTCCACGCCGAGATCGCACAGCGCCTCGACCAGGATATCGGCTCCGGATTTCTCGTTCATGACGTGTCCTTGCGTTTTACCTGCGGCGACTGGCGCCATATAGACTATAATTCGTTTGTGCGAGCCGGGCTGCTAGGGATGTAAAATTTGCGTGTCAACCCTTATAATGTAATTTAGTTACTAAACTGGCATCTCGGAAGTTATATTAATGCGTGTCTGCCGTGCGCTGTTTCGCGAATAGCGCCTTTGCATGCCGCCTGAGGGATTCGGCGAAATCGCCTTGACCGCGCTTGTCGGACGTTCTCTCCTGCACCCCAATAAAAGCCAGCCATTATTGAGCATGGCGAGTCAGATGAAGCAGGGGTGGGTAGATGACCGAATGGAATTATGGCGACATTCTTGATGGGGTCGCGAGCGTCATCCCGCCGCAAACGCCGGCCTATATCCATGGCGACCAGCTGATATCCTGGGGGGAGGCGTCGGCGCGATCAAACCGGTTGGCACGCGCCTTAACCGCGCGCGGGGCGGTGCCGGGCGACAAGATTGCCTTTTATATGACCAACCGGTCCGAATATTGCGAGTTGCTCGCCGCCTGCTTCAAGGGCCGATTTGTCCACGCCAATGTCAATTATCGCTACACGGCGGATGAGGTTTATTATATTTTCGATAATGCCGACGCGCAAACAGTGGTGTTTGGTCAGGAATTTCGCGCGCAAGTCGACGCCATTCGTCCGCGGCTGAGCAAGGTAAAGACCTTCATCGAAATCGGGGAGGGGACTGACTGGGCTGAGAGTTTTGAAGCGCTGTGCGCGCATGGCGATGGGACTCCGCTGGGGATCAAGCGCAGCGGCAGCGACATGATGTTCATCTATACCGGCGGCACCACCGGCATGCCCAAGGGCGTGATGTGGACGCAGCATGACCTGAAGATGATGTCGATCATCGCCGCATCGGTGCTTGGCCCTACGCCATTAACAATGGAGGAAATGCTGGTATCCATGCGGGAGGCCGGGCCGGGGCCGGCCTCGCTGATCGCCCCGCCGCTGATGCATGCGACCGGCCTTATTTCTGCAATAGCGGCGATGCTGGCCGGGGGCACGGTGATCACGCTTGAAAAGCCACAATATGACGCTGTTGAACTGCTTGATGCGGTTGACCGGTGGCGGCCGCAATCGCTGGCGATTGTGGGTGATCCCTTTGCCCGCCCGATCGTTGAAGCGCTGGACCTGGAGCCGATGCGGTGGAACGTGAGCAGTATCGCACGCATCCTTTCATCGGGGGTCATGTGGAGCGTGGAGGTAAAGCGCGCGTTGCTGCGCCATATGCCGCAGGCCGTGCTTGCCGATGCGTTTTCCTCATCTGAGGCAATGGGGCTGGGCACGTCGTTGATGACCGCGGCGGGGGAAACACCCACCGCCAAATTCATGGTCACCGAACGCACGCGCGTGTTTGATGAGCATGATCAGCCCGTCGTGCCGGGATCGGGCGTAAAGGGCATGGTTGCGGTCGGGCCGCCGGTCCCGACGGGCTATTACAAGGATGCCGAAAAGACCGCGCGGACTTTTCGCATGATTGACGGCGTGCGGTATTCGATTCCCGGTGACTGGTGCGTTGTTGAGGCGGACGGATCAATGACATTGCTTGGGCGGGGCAGTGCCTGCATCAACACCGCCGGTGAAAAGGTTTTCCCCGAAGAAGTGGAAGAGGCGCTGAAAACGCATCCCGGCGTCATGGATGCGCTCGTGATTGGGTTGCCCGATCCGAAATGGGGCCAATCAGTCAACGCGGTTGTTACCCTGCATCGCGGCGCTGTTTTCGATGAAGCTGGCATGATCGCCCATGTCCGCCAACACCTCGCCGCCTATAAGGCGCCCAAGCGGATTGTGTCCGGCGATGTCAATCTGCGCGCGCCCAATGGCAAGGCGGATTACCCCGCCGCCACCGATTTTGCCAAGCGCCTGCTGGCCGGAGGATAGCTGGGAGATGGCGGCAAATGCGTCGGGCGGCAAAGGCCGCTGCGACGCTTTGCTGCGGTAAGCGGTAAAAGCCACGGCAAGCCGTAAATCATCGTTGGCGTCCGCTGCCGTGATGCTGTCTATCAAAACATATCCCATTCGCTGGAGCCCGCACAATGAAGCCCAAATTTCTGTTGATCGCCTCCGCGGCACTCCTCGCCTCGCCGATCGCGGCGCAACAGGCCACATTTCCGCCCAGCGACATTCCCGCAAACTTTGCCGTGCCAATCGACGCGCGCGATTATGTGAAGCGCGAGGTGATGATCCCCATGCGGGACGGCACCAAGCTGTACACCGTCATCGTGTTCCCCAAGGGGCTCACCAACGCGCCGATCGTGCTGACGCGCACGCCCTATGATGCCAAGGCGCGGGCGAAGCGGATGGACAGCCCGTCGATCCTGTCAACATTGCCCCTTGCCGACGAAGGATTTGTGAAGGCGGGTTACATCCGCGTCTATCAGGATGTGCGCGGCAAATACGGGTCGGAGGGTGATTACATCGTTACCCGCCCGGTGCGCGGGCCGCTGAACCCAACCGCCACCGATCATGTCACTGATGCCTATGACACGATCGACTGGCTGGTGAACAAGGCCAATCTGCCGGAATCAAACGGTCGCGTCGGCATGATCGGATCATCCTATGAAGGCTTTACGGTGGTGATGGCGCTGCTCGCGCCACACCCCGCGCTAAAGGTTGCCGCACCGGAGAGCCCAATGATCGACGGCTGGATGGGCGATGATTGGTTCCATTACGGCGCGTTCCGGCTCGCCAATATCGGCTGGGTGGGATCGCAGACCGGTTACAAAGGCGACGGCAAGGAACCCGCGACGGGCATTTACGATAATTATGAGGAGTTTCGTCGACTCGGCGGTGCCAATGAATGGGCCAAACGATCGGGTTTTGATCAGCTGCCGGCATGGCAAAAGATGGTGGCGCACACCGCCTATGACAGCTTTTGGCAGGGCCAGGCGCTCGACAAGCTGCTTGCGGCCAACCCCGCCAACGTGCCGACATTATGGGAGCAGGGGCTGTGGGATCAGGAGGATATTTACGGCGCCATCACCGCTTGGGAGGCGCTGAAGGCCAAGGGCAAGCTGGGCAGTAATTTTCTCGTCATGGGGCCGTGGCGGCACAGCCAGGTGAACCGCGAGGGGCGCGAGTTGGGGCCACTGAAATGGAATGGCGATACCGCGGCCCAGTTCCGCGACGACATGGTGCTGCCGCTGTTCGACCAATATCTGAAAGACGGCCCGCCCGCCAAGCTGGCGGCGGCCACGATCTATAACACCGGCGAGAATAAGTGGGAGCATTTCGCCAATTGGCCGCTTGCCTGTGAACAGGGATGTGCCGCCGCGTTAACACCCATCTACCTTCAGGCCGGTGGGCAACTTGGCTTTGATAAGGGGGCGCCGGGCGGTGACAGCTATGTTGCCGATCCCGATAAGCCCGTGCCGCATTTGCCGCGCCCGGTGAATTTTGGCGACGGACGCTGGAATGACTGGCTGGTCAGCGACCAGCGTCACGCCGATGGTCGTCCCGACGTTGAAACCTATATCACCGGCGCGCTGACAGCGCCGATGCGCCTGTCAGGCGCACCGATTGCCGATATCTACGCCAAGACGACCGGCACTGACGGCGACTTTGTGGTCAAGCTGATCGATGTTTACCCCGATGAAATGCCGGGCGACGCCAAAATGGGCGGTTATCAGCTTGCCGTCAGCCTCGACATTTTCCGGGGCAGATATCGCGACAGTTTCGAAAAGCCGAGCGCAATTCCGGCGGGCAAAACACAGCGTTATCGCTTTCGCCTGCCTGCTGTGAACCACGTGTTTCAGCCGGGGCACAGGGTGATGGTGCAGGTTCAGTCGAGCCTGTTTCCGCTATATGATCGCAATCCGCAGCAATTTGTCCCGAATATTTTTCTCGCCCAAAAGGCCGATTTCCAGAAAGCAACGGTCACGCTGGAACGTGGCGGATCGGCTGCCAGCGCGGTATGGTTGCCGCTGGTGCCGGCAAGCAAATGAACTAGGGCTGCCGTCGCACCGGCGTTCCTCACGCAGTCCATTCGGCGAGGCTTGGCTCATCTCCGATCAACGCCAACCCGTGCGCGATTGACGTGAGTTCACCGCCGGTCGCGATCCGGTCTGCACCAAAACGCCTGTCGAATATCGCCCGGATCACCGGGATTAGCGATGATCCGCCGGTCAGGAACACGCGATCCACCTGATCGGCGGAGATGCCCGCCCGTGCCAGGGCGACGTCCATCGCCTCCTCAATCAACACAAGATCGTCAGCGATCCAGCGCTCAAAATCCTCACGGTTGACGCGCGCCGATATGTCGACGCCGCCACCGGCAAAGTTGAGCTCCGCGTGATCGGCTGCCGAAAGCGCGCGCTTCAGCTTGCCGACCGCATCGTATAGCGGAAATCCCTGTTCATGCTCGATGAGCGCGATCATCCGGCCGATCGGCGCAGGATCAAGCGCATTACGGTGCAGTTTGCGCAGTTCATCCAGCGTGCGTCGGTTGCGCATCAGCGCCAGCCGCGACCAATCGGCAAAATCCGCAAAATACCCGCCCGGTATCTCCAGCTCCTTACCGAACGACCGGTAGCTGCCGCCCTTGCCCAGCAATGGCAATACCAGCCGATCGATGATCCGCCGATCAAACCGGTCGCCAGCAATCCCAACGCCTGACGACGATAGCGGAATGCAGCGCCGCTCCGCACCCGGTGCGGCGACGCGCACAACCGAGAAATCCGTGGTGCCACCGCCAAAGTCAGCCACCAGCAACGTGGCAGGTTCGGCAAGCCGCGATGCATAGCTGAACGCCGCACCCAACGGCTCGTACACATAGTGAAGGTCGAGCCCGAAACCCTCGAGCATCAGATTATATCGCTGGCGCGCCAGGGCGGGATCGGGACGGGCACCGACATATTCAACAGGTCGTCCAACCACCACCCGGCGCGGCCGGGAATCGAGCGCACCGCCTGCATGCGCGACCAGTTTTTGCAGGAATAACCGGCCAAAATCCTCAAATCGGAAATTGCGGCCAAAGATCTGCGCGCGCTCAAACAGCGTGCTGGCCGCCACGCTTTTGAACGATTGGACAAACCGGCTGTCGAGCGGCGATTGAAGATATTCCGCAATCGCCCAGGGGCCAGCTTCATGCGCCACCCCGTTCCAGCCGCGCTCTTCCTCCCAGAAGCACAGCGCTGATCGAAACACCGCTCCAGTCGATTCTTCCCCGGCAAATTCGATCAGGCGTGAATCACCGCTGCCATCGCTCAGCGCGACAACGGTGTTGGTCGTGCCAAAATCGAGCCCAAGCGCGGTCGCCGGCGTCACATGAAATCCCTTTTTGCTTGGCGCCGGAAAGGCGGGCAGCGCCTATTGCATGGCGCTTGGCAGGTCGCAAGTTGGGGGTGCGATCAGCAAATTGTCCTGCGTTGATCCGTCGATCCCGCGGCTTGCTACAACCAGGCCCGCATCGCGGTGTTGACGGCATCGGGTGCTTCCCACGGCACAAAATGGCCTGCGTCCACCTTGACCAGGGTCATTTTCGGCACCAGTTCCGCCAGCCCCACCAACTGGCTGGGCTTCAGCGCCGTGTCGGCCATGCCCCAGATGATCAGCGCCGGCATGGCGAGCGGGGCAAAGGTCTTGTCAAGAAAGGCGGGGCGGGGTGGTTCTTCGTCCATGGCGGGAACGATGATCGGGCTGGCGCGGTACCAGTTGTACATGCCGGTCAATGCGCCCGGCTGGGCCCATTGATCGAGGTAGAAGGGGCGTTCCAGCGCCAGCTTGGCCTGATCGGCATGGCCGACAAAGGTCTTCGCGAAATAGGCCTCAACGCCAATTTCGGCGATATGCCCTTCCAGATCGGGGTTGCGGAACGCGCGGATATACTGGCTGGCGGCACGCTGATCGGGGTCGTCAAACATGGTTCGTTGAAAGATCAGCGGGTGCGGCGCATTGATGATCATCAGTCGTTCAACCCGGTCGGGCCGGTTCAGCGCGGCCATCCACGCCACCGCGCCGCCCCAATCATGCCCCACCAGCGTGAAGCGATCGATGCCAAAATGATCGGCCAGCGCGAGCAGATCAGCAAGCAGCCTTGCCGGTGCATAATCACTGACCGCCGCCGGTTTGGATGACCGGGCAAAGCCACGCTGATCGGGGGCAATCACGAAATGCGTTTTGGCGAGTTCGGGTATCTGGTGCCGCCAGGTGCGATGCGATTCGGGGAAACCGTGCAGCAAAATGATCGCCGGATGGCCGGGATCACCCGCAACCGCCACGTCGAGTTCAACCCCGGTTGGCAGGGTGATACGCTGCTGCGGAAAACGGGGTGTCATTATTTGTCCTTCCGTGCCGTCGGGAATGGGCAGATCAATCCTCACGATGCGTCCTGAAGCAATGAATCCAGCAGCGCCACAATGTCTTCGGGAAAGATCGTTTCGGGCCAATCGGCCAGTTCGGCGCGGGTGAACCAGCGCCAGCCCGCCATCACGCGCCGTTCCAGATCGGTGTGGCCATGGGTTGCAATCTCGGTGGTGGCGGTGCGGATCAGGAAATAGCGTTCATCGGCAAATACCGCATCACCCTCCAGCGTGATAAACTCCACCTCGCGCCGCGCGACTTGCGGGCCGGGATCAAGATCAAAACCGGTTTCCTCCATCAACTCGCGCCGGGCCGCTGCTTCATAGCTTTCGCCTGGATCACACCCACCACCCGCCGTGGCCCAAAAGGGCGGTCGATCATCAGCAGCAAACCGGAACATCAGCAGCCGATATTCGGGATCGAGCAGCAGCAGTCGCGCGGCTGGCCGGGGCAGGCGTGCGGTCATGCGTCTTGCGGGGGACGCGCCTTGATCGCGAGCGCGTGCACGGTTCCATCCATCAGATCGCCCAGTGCCTGGTTCACCAATCGCTGCTGCCCGACGCGGGATTGGCCGACAAAGGCCGCGCTTTCGATGATAACGGTGAAGTGTGATTCGCCCGATCCGTCATCGCCCATATGGCCGGAATGCTGGGCGCTATCGTTGATCACCTCCAGCAGGGTGGGTTCAAGCGCGCCGGCAAGACGGCGGGCAATTTCGCTGGCGACGGGGCCGGTGGCAGACTGTGTCATGCGCCCTATATAGACGGTTTTCGGGTTGTGGGGAGCCGTGTGACGCAAGAAGGTGAAAAGAAGGATCGCCCCAGGCCGCGCTTTCATGGCCGCGTTGAGGGGAGCGGAACAGCGTGTATGGAGCCCGGCTGCGACGCGCCGGGTGAATTCCGTGCGCCGCATCCCGAAGGGGCCAGTTTTCGCGATCAGCCCGCCCCGTATCGTTGGTTCTGCCTGGAACATGTCCGCGCGTTCAACGCGCGGTATAATTATTTTGCGGGGATGAGCGTTGATGAGATCAACGCCGCCCAGCGCCCCTATGCCGGGTGGGAAACAGAGACGCGCGCCTTTGCGACCGGCGGTGCAGACCGCCCGCCCGCCTGGGCCGATTTCGCCGATCCACTCGACGCCATCGGCGCGAGGTTTCGCGCGCGGGCAGCGGCGGCGCGCAAGGATGGTCGGCCCTTGTCGGAAGCGGATCGCCGGTCATTGCGGGTGCTGGGCCTCGCCGCCGATGTCGATCGGCGTGCCCTGCGGGAGCGCTATGCAGAGCTGGTCCGCCGTTATCACCCTGATCGCAACGGCGGCGACCGTAGTTTTGAACGGCAATTGCAGGACGTGATTGCAGCCTATCAACAGCTAAAGGGTGCAGCGGCCTTTGCCTGATGGCGCTGGTGAATCAAGGCTTGGCCCAAGGATTGGCCAAATGAATTAGCGGCTGCGGCAAACGCCTCGACGGTCGCGGTTCGTGTTGCAGCCCCGCTCGGTTTGCGCCTGAATGCCGGCGCAGCTATTGTTCACGCTGCATTGTGAACTCAGCCCGCGCGTTACGGAATCGCACCGGTCCGCAAGCTGGCTGGCGGCGGCAAAGCCGATTTCGCTAATGCAACTGCGCTGCTCATACTGGGGGCGGGGATGGTTGTCGCCGCTGCGGCAATAGCGTTTGTCGCCATGGCGGTCATCGCAACCATGTGCAGGACGCCGCACCCATTTTACCGCGCGTTTGGGCCCATAGCGATAATGGTCCGGATTTACCCATGGCTTGGCATAGGTCGATCTACCATCCAGATAGCGATGATAGGCGGTGGCGACGCAGGCGATATCTTCGCACGCATTGCGCTCCCCCAGGAAAGCATTTTGCTGCGCGAGCAGCACGCTGACGCGCTCGGGCGAAGCGACACGCCGTGCGGCTTCCCATTGCAGCGCAAGCTTGCGGTGGAGCAGCCCCAGCGATTCATGCTCGCACACCAGCCACTGCGCGCGGCGCAACGCGCCCGAACAGGCATAATCAAGCGTCAGCCAATCCGAGGGTGATCCATAGGGCGGCCCATAATCGTCATATATCTCACCCCGCTCGCGCCGTTCCCGCGCTGCGGCTGCGGCCTTGCGCTCACGCGCAATCCGCTGGTCATACATGCGTTGATCGTACATGCGCTGATCATAGCGCGCCCGGCTTTCGTCGCGGGAGCGACCGCTCCACCAATCGCAGGAGCCAAGGCCAACCAACATGCCGGTCAGGCCAATCAGAAGAAGCAGTCTTTTGATCACGACATCCTCCAATTCACCGATCCGGCGTCATGACGTCACTTTTGCACGAAAGCCGTCCGTATCAAAGGTGGAAATGATCACCGCGCCGATTTGGGTGGTGCATTATGGGTTCGGGGCGGGTTCGGGCGTGGGCGTTGCGCGCGCCGCCGGGCATGCAAGCGCCGTCAGTCCTTCTCCACCAGCCGGGTCAGCACCGCGACCAGCACAAGGCTGGCGGTCCAGCCAAACAGGATTTCGAACCACAGCACGGCCCGGATGAGCTGCCCGGCCACCGAATTGTGCACCGTGCCGCGCGCATCCGTATAGCTGACCGCCGGTGCCCAATCGGCTTCCTGCTGCAGATCGACCAGCGGCAGGATGAGATCGAGCGAATAGGCAAAGCTGTAAAAGGTCGTATACTCGCTGGGCAGGCCGGGGCATTGCGGCCAGAAATTGGCGGGCTGCACTTCCCCGCGAACGCCGCAAGCGCCGCTGTCTGCCACGGTGTCGCCTGCCTTGGTGCCGTGCAGGTCGCTATGGAGCTGGCGGTGGGCGATGATCTCTGCATTGCTGGGGGCCATGATGCCGATGGCGGCGGCATGGGCGTATAACAGGCTGGCCACAAACCAGATTACGCCAGCCGAATAGACCAGCCGCAACGGGCGATAGCCATAGCCGGTGAACGCACCGTACAACCTGTGCAACGCCTGCCGCACAGACCCCTTTATCTTGCCCGCCGCGCGCAGTTGCTCCTGCTTGGCAATCGCGACCTCGCCCGCGTCATAGGGATGTCCCATATCGCGCAGCACCTTGATGAGCTGTTCCCAGGGTTGCGGCTTGAATTCGCTGGTTAGGTGGGTGCCACGCTGCTGCCGCAGCCAGGCGATGCGCCGATCGGCATCGGTGACGCCGATGATCCGGTCATAGCGGAAGCCGTCAAGAAAATGGTCGCCGCTCTGCCACATGATCAAGTCGCCATCGGCCAGCGTGCCGATGCGCGCCGTCGCTAGGTTGATCCCTCCCGAAATGCTGGCGTCGCGTAGGAACAATGTACCCGTTAGCCTAAGGCCCTGGGCGCTGAGCGCGTCGCCAGAGGCCACCTTGAAACTGCCGTCCGAGCACTGGAGATCACCCCCAATCTCGGCGCCGAGGAGCCGCACCTCGCCCTCCGCCGTAAAGCCCTCGCCCAAATGGACATTGCCAGTCACCTTGATGCGGTCGGCGCTGAGCGCGTCGCCAGAGGCCACCTTGAAACTGCCGCCCGCGCACTGGAGATCACTCCCAATCTCGGCACCGAGGAGCAGCACCTCGCCCACCGCTTCAAATTTGTCGTCTAAGAAAACGGCCCCCGTTGTAGTGAGGCGTTCGGTTTCAAGCCCCGGGGCACGCGATCCTGACAAAACCAGTTCGGGCAGATGAGCGGCTATCAGAACCGGTCGCTCCACGAAATAACAGCTTTCCGCAGCGAGCCGTGCTGCGCAGCGCGCTTGGTGCAGGTTGAGTGTCCCGGTGATCCGCGCCCCACGCAGCATCACGCCTTCTTCATGCACCGGATGCCCGGTATCGCCGCCGAGCAGCAGGAAGCGGATCACTTCGGCGCGGATGGTGTTGGCTTTGGTGGCCCTTTTAGGGCGTTCGTCGTTCCACCCCGCTGGCTCCCAAGGTTCGCCGCGCTTGCAAGCGTTGACCAGCGCCATTTCCGCCGGACTCAATGGGCTGAGATCGTCCAGCCAGCGGCCGTTCGCCAGACCGGGTGGGCGTTTGCGCGGTTCGGGAGGTGAAGGGGGTACGGCCACGTAACGATACTACGCCGCCTGCCCGCCACCGGGCAATCAGCAACCGCGCTGCTCCCACCAATTTGGACCTGAACACCAATTTGGACCTGAATCTGGGACGATTATGGACCGCTTCACCAAGACATCTCGACTTTGCGCGCGACGAACGGCTAGGGGAGGGGCACGAAAGGTCGATTGCATGACAAACATCCCCAATACCCAGCCCGATAGCCGCGACACCACGATCATGGACGCCCCTGATAAGATGGTGAAAGTGCGCGACATGTTCGGCATCGATTCGGATATGGAAGTGCCTGCGTTCAGCGAAGCGGATGAGCGCGTGCCGGATCTTGATCCGTCCTATGTGTTCGATGCGGATACCACGCTGGCGATCTGCGCGGGCTTTGCGCATAACCGCCGGGTGATGGTGCAGGGCTATCACGGCACCGGCAAATCGACGCATATCGAACAGGTCGCCGCGCGGCTGAAATGGCCATGCATCCGCATCAACCTGGACGCGCATATCAGCCGTATCGATCTGGTCGGTCGCGACGCGATTGTGCTGAAGGATGGCCAGCAGATCACCGAATTCCGTGAAGGCCTGCTCCCCTGGGCGCTGCAAACGCCGACGGCGTTGGTGTTTGACGAATATGATGCCGGGCGACCCGATGTGATGTTCGTCATCCAGCGCGTGCTGGAATCAGAAGGTAAGCTGACCCTGCTCGATCAGAACCGCGTGATTCGCCCGAACCCGTGGTTCCGGCTGTTTGCCACCGCCAATACGGTCGGCCTGGGTGATACCAGCGGGCTGTATCACGGCACGCAGCAGATCAACCAGGGTCAGATGGACCGGTGGAACATCGTCGTCACGCTCAACTATCTGCCAGCCGCAGTAGAGGCGCAGATCGTGCTCGCCAAATCGGGCGAATATGACAAGCCACACGGCAAGCAAGTGGTCGACAATATGGTTCGCGTGGCAGATTTAACGCGCAAGGGATTCATCAACGGCGATATCTCCACCGTCATGAGCCCGCGCACCGTGATCACCTGGGCGCAAAACGCGCTGATCTTCGGCGATGTCGGCTTTGCGTTCCGGCTAAGCTTCCTCAACAAATGCGACGAGGCAGAACGCGCCCTGGTGGCCGAATATTACCAGCGCGTGTTCGGCAAGGATTTGCCCGAAAGCGTTGTGGGGAAGGCTTGAGCGCGACATGACAAAGGCCGAAGCGCTCACGAGATTGCTTGCACGCGAGGGGGAATTGCGTGCACTGGGCATCGAGCATGTTTCGATTTTTGGATCGACCGCACGCAATGAAGCGACCGCGCAGTCAGATCTTGATCTGGCAATAAAATTGCGTCCCGACCTGCAGCTTGGTTGGGATTTCTTTTCGTTGGATAAGCGGGTCGGGAGCCTGCTCGGCGTGGATGTCGATCTCGTTACTGAGCCGACAGCCCATACTAGGCTTCAAGCGGAAATCGACCGTGACCGTGTCGATGCTTTCTAGAAAAACCACACTTCGCCTTCTCGATATCATCGAAGATGCAGGTCGTATAGCAACGTTTATCGACGGTATGACCGTTAATGATTTTCTTGCTGACGAGCGCACGATCTTCGCGATCGAGCGGCTGTTGCAACGAGTGACCGAAGCCGCAATTCAGATAGTGCCGGAAGACGCGATTCAACTCGAACCCGATCTGCCAATTGGCAAGATGCGCGGGCTAGGTAATCGGTTGCGGCACGAATATGGAGAGATTGACCGACGGGCGATTTTTCAAATCGCGTCTGTCGAAGTTCCCTTGCTGAAGGCGGCTGCCGAGTTGGCGGTGGAAACCAATGCCTGCTGAAACCCCTCTCGATCGCTTCAAGGCCGTGCTTGGCGGCACGGCGCGGGTGTTGGCCGATGAGGCTGAGGTGGAGCTTGCCTATACCGCCGACGCGCCCACGCAGAGCGGCAAGCACATCAAGGTGCCGATGCCCGCGCGCAATTTGCCCGCTGAACAGGTGGCGGAAGCGCGCGGGTTTGCCGACGGTTTTGCGCTGCGGCTGAAGCATCACAACAGCGCGCTGCATATGCGCGGCGCGCCGGTGGAAGCGGTGGCGCGCGCTGTGTTTGACGCGGTGGAGAGTGCTCGGGTGGAGGCGCTGGGCTCGCGTGGCTACCAAGGCATTAGCGACAATCTGGAAACCGCGCTGGGCGTGCGGTTGCGCGCTGACCCCATCGTGCGGGCCCGCTCACGCGACGAAGTGCCGCTGTCGACCGCTGTATCGCTGCTGGTGCGCGAGCGGCTGACGGGGCTCGCCGCGCCCGATGCCTGTATGGACGGGCTGGCGATGGTGCGCGACTGGATTGAGGAAAAGGCGGGCAGTGATCTCGACGCGCTTGGCCTGGTGATTGATGATCAGGCGGCGTTTGCGCAATTATCGATGAAATTGCTGCAGGATCTGGAGCTGATCGAGGGCGATCTGCTGCCTGATGAAGCCGATGACGGCGGCAGCGATGATGAGGGCCAGGACGACCAGCAACAAGACGACAGCGATCAGGGCGATGACGCTGGCGAACAGGGCCAGGGTGAGATTGAGCAGCGCGGCGATTCGCGCGATGCCGATCAAGAGGAAGGCGAAGGCACCGAACAGCGCGAGGATTCGCTCGACGATGCTGATGGTGAGCCGGGCGATGAGGGCGAGGAAGGGATGATGCCGGTGCGGCCAAACCGGCCCATGGCTGATTTCGCGCCGCAGTTTGAATATAAGGCCTGGACCAACCAGTTTGATGAAGTGATCGCCGCGACCGAGCTGTGCGATGCGGAGGAGCTTACCCGGCTGCGATCCTATCTGGATCAGCAATTGGTCCACCTGCAAAGCGCGGTCAGCAAGCTGGCCAACCGGCTGCAACGCCGCTTGATGGCGCAGCAGAACCGCAGTTGGGATTTCGACCAGGACGAAGGAATGCTCGATGCCGCTCGGCTGGCGCGCGTCATCATCAACCCGATGCAGTCGCTGTCGTACAAGATAGAGCGCGAGACCGATTTTAAGGACACTGTCGTCACGCTGTTGATCGACAATTCGGGGTCGATGCGTGGCCGGCCGATTTCGATCGCGGCGATCAGTGCCGATATTCTGGCGCGCACGTTGGAACGATGCGGCGTCAAAACCGAGATTCTGGGCTTTACCACCCGCGCGTGGAAGGGCGGGCAAAGCCGCGAAAGCTGGCTCGCCGCTGGCCGCCCGCCGCAGCCCGGCCGCCTGAACGACATCCGCCACATCATCTACAAACAGGCCGATGAACCGTGGCGCCGCGCCAAGGCCAACCTTGGGCTGATGATGCGCGAGGGGTTGTTGAAAGAGAATATCGACGGAGAGGCTTTGCTATGGGCGCATGGTCGGCTGATCGCGCGACCCGAGGATCGCAAGATCCTGATGGTGATTTCAGATGGCGCGCCGGTTGATGATTCTACCCTGTCGGTGAATTCGGGCAGCTATCTGGAGCGGCATCTGCGCCAGGTGATTGGCTGGATCGAAGCGCGATCGCCGGTTGAATTATGCGCCATCGGCATCGGGCATGACGTAACCCGCTATTACAGCCGCGCGGTGACCATCATGGACGCCGAACAGCTTGGCGGCACGATGATAGAACAACTGGCGGCGTTGTTCGACACCAAGTGACCCAGCGGATCGTATCGCCGCCTGGCGGTTTCATGGGCCCGATCAAGCGATCAGTGACAATCGCCGGCCACCCGACGTCGATCAGTCTTGAGCCGGTGTTCTGGTCTGCGCTGGATGCCGCTGCTGTGGCGCACGGCCTGCCGTTGAATGCGCTGATTGCAGAGATTGATGCGCTGCGTATCACCGCCGCCAATCCTCCCAACCTCGCCAGCACGCTGCGAAGCTGGCTGTTTGCGTATATCTTATCTGTTAGTGAAAATCACTCGCAATAGGATTGACGTTGCGAATGACTCTCAATAGACAGCCCTAACGCGAGTCATTCGCAATTGGGGATCGGTTTCATGCGTATTTCTAGCTTGTCCGCTATGGTGTCGGTATCTGCTTTGGCGGTTTTGTCGCTGCCGGCCCACGCCCTCCCCAATAATGGTGTCGACTTGGCGATGGATGCGCAGAGCGGCACTGAAATCATCGTCACCGGCAAAATCGATGGGTACCGCACGGAAAAAACCAGCAGTGCGACCAAGACGAATACGCCCCTGATTGATGTGCCGCAGGCGATCACCGTGCTAACGCGCGAACAGATTGATGATCAGGCGATCCGGTCTGTGGCTGATCTGGTCCGCTATGTGCCGGGCCTGTCGGCGGGGCAGGGTGAGGGCAATCGCGACCAGATTACGCTGCGCGGCAATAATTCCACCGCCGATTTCTTCGTCGACGGCCTGCGCGATGACGTCCAATATTATCGCGGCTTTTACAATGTCGACCGGGTCGAGGTGCTGAAAGGCCCCAATGCCACGATTTTTGGTCGCGGCGGCGGCGGCGGGGTGTTCAACCGGGTGACGAAGGGGCCAATCATCGGCACCAACAGCGCCGTTGGCGAAGTAACCGGCGATACATTTGGCAGCTGGGCAGCGACAGGCGACGTCAACCTGGACTTGGGCGGCGCGGCATTTCGGCTCAACAGCTTTTACGAAGAGCTTGATAGCCACCGCGATTTTTATGAAGGCGCGCGCTATGCCGTTAATCCAGTGATCGGCACGGAGCTGGCGGGCGGTATCAAGCTGCAACTTGGCTATGAGCGTGTTGGCGATACCCGGGTGACCGACAGGGGGGTGCCCTCGTTCGCTGGCCGCCCGCTTGCCGGGTTCCGCGATACGTTTTTCGGCGTGCCGGGGGTTAACAGCACGCCATTTGAGGCAAATGTCGTGCGCGCGCGCGTCGAAGCACCGCTGACCGACCACCTGACCGTCAACGGCCAATTGCTTTATGGCGACTATAACAAATCCTATACTAATGCCTTTCCGGCAACCGCGGTCGCGTTGAACCCGATCACGGGCGCGCGGACGCTGGGCGTGGAGGCCTATTTTGACCTTACTCAGCGCGAAAACTTCATCGCGCAGGGCAATGCCGAATGGCGTGTTTCCACCGGCGGCATTGATCATGTGGTGCTGTTTGGCGGTGAATACACCCGGCAGGATAGCGGCAATGAACGCCGCAACGGCTTCTTCAACCTTACGCCTCCGCTGAGGGCGGCCAACCGCCGTGTTAACGTGGCGCTCAGGGATCCCTTCGTCATTCCCCCCTTCACCTTCATTGCGGGCCGGGACGGCGACGCCAATCGCCAGACGCGCAGCGAGCTGTCCCAGGGTTCGGTCTATTTGCAGGATCAGATCAGCATTGGCGAACATGTCGATGTGATCGCGGGGCTGCGGTACGACCGGATCGACCTAGCGGTGAATGATATCGTCGCCGGGCAGCAATTTCAGCGCAGTGATGATTTGTGGTCGCCGCGCTTTGGGCTGGTGCTGAAGCCTGCAGCCAATGCATCGCTATACGGCAGCTATACACGGTCTTATTTGCCGCAATCGGGCGATCAGTTTCTGTCGCTCACCGCCTCGCTCGCCGCATTGGTGCCCGAACGGTTCGACAATTACGAAATCGGCGTGAAGTGGGACGTGACACCAGTGCTCCAGACGACCCTTGCCATCTATCAGCTCGATCGCGCCAATACGCGTGCCATTGGGCCGACGCCGAGCTCGATTGTGCTGACGGGTTCACAGCGGTCCAAAGGCGTCGAATTCGGCTTGACCGGCAATTTGACGAAGCGGTGGCAGACCAGCCTTGGCTACGCCTATACCGAAGCAGAAATCACCAGCAGGACATTGAGCGCGTCGATCGGCGACCGGATCGGCCAGGTCCCGCGTCACCAGTTTTCGCTGTGGAACCGGTACCAGTTGCTTGACCGGCTGGGTGTTGGCGTCGGGCTGTATCATCAGGCCGATCAATTCACGACGATCAGCAATGATGTGACGCTGCCTGCCTATACCCGGCTCGATCTGGCGCTGTTCGTGAAGTTGACTGACCGGATCGACGCGCAGATCAACGTCGAAAACGTCACCAACACCACCTATTTCCCGGTCGCGCATAACGACTTCAATATCTCGACAGGTGCGCCCACCAACGCACGCTTCACCCTGCGCGCGCGGTTTTAGAGTCGGATGACATCAGTTTGATCCGTAGCCTGCATTGCGCAGGTAGTTTTGGCATTCTGCGGGGCTGAAGGCATCGAGCAGTGTTCCTATGCGTCGCCATGTTGCCTCATGGGTTCGCTCTGCGGCTTTGCGCATCAGGTGTTTGAGCTTGGCGAAGACTTGCTCGATCGGGTTAAGGTCTGGCGAGTATGGCGGCAGGAACAACAGGCGAGCGCCAGCGCTGCGGATCGCCTTGCGGATCGCGGGCCGTTTGTGGCTCGACAGATTGTCCATGATGACGACATCCCCAGGCGAGAGCGTCGGCACGAGGCACTGCTCGACATAGTCGGTGAAGCTCTGGCCGTTGACCGGCTGATCGAGCACGCACGGCGCGTCGATCCGATCGCAGCGCAGCGCCGCAAGGAAGGTCATCGTGCGCCAATGGCCGTAAGGCACTTTGGCATGGAGCCGCTGACCAACGGGTGCCCAGCCACGCAACGGTGCCATGTTGGTCTTCGCCCACGTTTCGTCGATGAAGACGAGACGGGCCGGATCAAGCCGACCTTGATACTTCTTCCATTGCTCGCGCCGTCTCGCGATTGTCGGACGAAGCTGTTCGGCGGGCAATACGCTTTTTTTTGAAGCTCAGTCCCTCGGCATGAACAAAGCGCCAGACCTGGACATAATCGACCTTCACTCCGCGCTCCGCCAGCTCGGCGACCAAGCCACGGAGCGTGAAGTCCGTGGCGGTGCGTTCCAGTAGCCAATCGCGATTGGGACCGGACAGAATATTGGGCTTGTGCCCCCCCATCTGACCCGGTGCGGCGCTGCCTGTCTCGCGAACCCGCCGCACCCATTTGATCGCCGAACTCGCTGCCACGCCAAAGCGCGACGCTGATGCATGGCAGGACATGCCGTCATCCAAAACCGCCGCCACAACCCGCTCGCGCAGATCCATCGAATAGGGTCTCGCCATGCCCGCTGGCCTCCACTCCCAGCCAGCATCTTGAATCAGAAAATCAGCCCCGAGGGAAGCCCCATGAATCAGCTAAACGTCATCCCGCTCTAAAAGGTCCGCATGGAGTTGCCGCTTATAGCTCGACATCCGCCTTATCAGGAAGCGCGATCTGGGCGAAGTGGCGTCGGATATACTCCAGTTTTGGATCGATGTAGCGG
>JAKFUX010000021.1:0-42714 GCA_021732465.1 Sphingomonas sp. | reverse complement strand
GGAGAAACGCCCATGTCCACGACCTATAACTTTGCCACTGTCAACGGCCGCCAGGTATTCTATCGCGAAGCCGGTGATGCCGCCTCGCCGACGATCGTGCTGCTGCACGGCTTCCCTTCCAGCAGCCACATGTTCCGCGACCTGATCCCGCTGCTCGCCGATCGCTTCCACGTCATCGCCCCCGACTATATCGGCTTCGGCCAGTCAGACGCGCCATCGGTGGCCGAGTTCGACTACAGCTTCGACAACCTGACCGCTCATGTCGCCCAGCTCCTCGATCAGCTCGGGCTGACCAGCTACATTCTCTACATGCAGGATTTCGGCGGCCCTGTCGGCTTTCGCCTGTTCGCAAACAATCCGTCAGCGGTGACGGGCTTCGTTATCCAAAACACGAACGCCTATATGGCTGGTGTAGGTGAGATGCCCGCGCAGATCTTTCTGCCACTGTGGGAAGAGCGCAACGAGACTACTGAAGCGGCCGCGCGCGGCTTCCTGGCCGCAGAAACGACGAAGTTCCAGTATCAGGTCGGCGCGAACAACCCCGCCGCGATCAGTCCGGACAACTGGATGGTTGATCAGCCGCTGCTCGACCGCCCCGGTCACGACATCGCCCACCTGAACCTGCTGGAAAACTACAAGACCAACGTCGCGGCTTATGACCGTTGGCACGCGCTGTTCCGCCAGTATCAGCCCAAGACGCTGATCGCGTGGGGCAAGCACGATCCGTTCTTCATCCCCGCCGGCGCCGAGGCGTTCCTCGCCGATTTGCCGCAAGCCAAGCTGGTCTGGCTCGATGCCGGCCACTTCGTCCTCGATGAAAACGCCGCGACCGTCGCTGCCGAGATCAAGGCGACCTTCGCGTAACGCCCCGCCCGGGCATCGTCTTTCCCCCTGCCGATGCCCGGGTACCCCATTCCCGACCGGAGACCCGCCAAGGCCGCCGCCATCACGGTCACCACCTCCGTCCAGCTCTTCCAGCTGGTCGCCCGTTTTATCGCCTGAACGCTCGGTCACCCCCCTTCGCATTTACAGGAGAATACCGATGTCCAAGACCTATCTCATCACCGGCGCCAGCGACGGCATCGGCCTCGAAATCGCCCGTCAGGCCGCCGCCGAAGGCGCGTCGGTCCTGATGGTCGCCCGCGACGAGGTAAAGTTGCGCACCGCTGCCGCGTCTGTCCCCGGTGCTGCGTTCGCCGCGCTCGATCTGAGCGATGCCGACGCGCTCGAAGGCTTTCTCGCTGAGCTCGATGCCAAGGGGTATATGCCCGATGTCCTCGTCAACAATGCTGGCCACGGCGCTTCAGGGGCGTTCGTCGACACCGAATGGGCGAAAATCGACGCGATGCTGCGGCTCAACATGAACGCGCTCGCCCGGCTCAGCCATTGGGCGGCTTGGGGCATGAAGGCCCGGGCGTCAGGATCGATCGTCAACCTCTCGGCGGCGGTCGCCACCCGGCCGACTCCCTTTTTCGGCGCCTATGCCGCGTCGAAAGCATTCGTCACGAACCTCAGCATGGCGATGGACAGCGAGCTGCGCGCCCACGGTGTCCGCGTCTCGGCGATCCATCCGCCAGCGGTGCGCACCGGCTTTGGCTCGGCGGGCAAGGCCGATCTGAAGACCACGCTCGTGCACAAACTGTTCCCCACGGTCGGCCCGGCAACGGTCGCCCGCGCGGTGATGAGCGCGGTGCGCCGTGGTCGTCGCTCGGTCATCATCGGCCCGGTCGCGGGCATCGTGATGGGCACCGCGCCGATCATGCCGCGCGGGCTCGACCTCGCTTTCATGACGTTACTCTTCAAGGGCAAGCGCAGGTCGGCCGCTGCCTGATCTCCTCTCTGTGCAAGGAACTGACCATGACTAGCCCCGCTGACATCATCCGTCGTTTCTACGCCGCCCTGGCGACCGGTGACGCCCCAATCGCGCTCGGGCTGATGGACGACGATATCGAGTGGAGCACGATGTGGCATTACAAGGTGAAAGGCCGAGGCCCGCAGGCCGTCGCCGAAGGACTGTTGATTCCGCTGATGGCCGAATGGCCGCGCTTCGCGATGAACCCCACCGACTTCATCACCGAGGGGGACACGGTGGTGTCGCTCGGCAGCTTCACGGGCGTGCATGGAACGAGCGGCAAACCGGTCAGGGCTGACTATGCCCATGTCTGGCAACTGGCTGGCGGCAAGATTGCCCGCTTCCGCCAATATATCGATACGCTCGCCATCGCCGAGTCGCGGCAGTGAGCAACCGGGTCGCCCTTGTCACGGCTGCCAGCCACGGTATCGGCAAGGCGACTGCGATCCGGCTTGCGCAAGATTTCGGCTCGGTGCCGATCAATCGACTTACTTCTTTCGCCAAAGACTCGTCAGCTGCTGCGCCTCAGCAATTTGCGCGCGCGTCATTCTGGAGGCCACAAATTCGCGAGCCTGGGTCGCCTCACTTGTCAGCTTAGCGTCGGTCGCCCCCGCACCGCTTAAGCTGAACCATTTATGTGCCTGAACATAATCTTTTGCAACACTTTGGCCGTTTAGCAACATGATACCGAAATTATATTGTGCGTTGGGATGTCCGCGTTCCGATGCCTTGCGGCACCAGGTGGCAGCGGTGCCATAGTTCTGCGGTACCCCTTTGCCTTCAGCGTACAACACGCCGAGATTATACTGAGCGCCAACATCACCCTGCTCAGCCGCTTTTCGGAACCATCCGGCCGCCGCTGCATAATCCTGTCCTACGCCTTCGCCCACAGCGTACACCAGACCGAGGTTATATTGAGCGTCGACATAGCCTTGCTGTGCCGCTTTGCCGAACCAAACAACTGCAGCAGCATGATCCTTTGCGATGCCTTCGCCATTATTGTGCATCACGCCGAGGCTGTATTGCGCAGCGGCCGATCCTTGCTCAGCTGCCTTGCGAAACCAGCCAGCGGCGACAGTTTGATCTTTGGGAGCGCCTAGGCCGTTGCTGTACATGACACCAAGGTTGTACTGCGAGGCTAGGTGCCCTTGGTCCGCGGCCTGGCGGTACCAGCGGAGCGCAGCAGCGGAATCTTTCGCCACGCCCAGGCCCTTGGCGTACATCCTGCCAAGTTGATACTGTGCCTCGACGGCACCGTGATCAGCCGCCTGTATAAGCTGTGCGACATCATTTTGCCATTGCGCGCGCGCATTACCATCCGCGTGTCCCGCATCCTTGGTTAGGCGAGTCTTCCCGTCGGGTGCGGCCATCGCCAAGCTGTGATTCCAGCTCGTTACGACAAGTGCACACGCGATTGCGGATCGGCCAATCATGCGCCTTCTCTACTGCATTTGTCGGCGCGGGTAACTGGCCGCTTCGCCGAGTAGTTTCACAAGGTCAGCTTTCCAGAATTTTGCCCATGTATGCGTTCCGTGCCCCTTCGTGTCCGCGCTCGCAGGGATGAGCAGAAAGCGGGCCCGCGGCATGCGTTTCACATCCTCCTGCGCCAGGCCCAACTCGGGCGGATTGATGAAGTCATCAGCTGAGTTGATCCAAAGCACCGGAACGGTGACACGATCGAGCAGCGGATATGGATTATAGGATCGCGACGACTCATACTGGTAGATGATGTCATTTGCGTCCTGTCCGCTGCCGCGCTGGGCAATGCCATCGGCTAACGCCTTCTCGGCCAGCTCGCGGGTTGGAAAGCGCGCTTGCAAGGCGACAGGATTGCCGCCGGCCAGAATCGAAAGGTAATTCGCCGTGCGCAATCCCTGGACGGGCTGGGTCTTGTAATTGCCGCCTTCCCAAAGCGGATCAGCCTTTATCGCGTCGACCACCATTTTGCGCCACATCCGGTTCCGCCCGGCGATTTCCCGGGTGTTGCAGGCAAAAGGCGCAAGCCGCTCTGCGAAGCCCGGATGGGTCGTTCCCCAGACAAACGCCTGCATGCATCCCATCGACGTGCCGATAATCAGCTTCAGATGCGATACACCCAGATGCTCGACAAGAAGGCGACGCTGGGCCTCGACCATGTCGTCATAATCATAATGCGGAAACCGCATGCGCAGCCCGTCCGACGGCTTCGATGAATTTCCGTGTCCGATATTGTCAGGCAGGATTACATATGTCGTGGCAAGATCGAATGGCGCATCGGGGCCAAACAGCTCGTCCGAAAATGCGGGATTGAGGAGCGACCGTCCTGAACCGCCAGTACCGTGCAATCCCATGACGGCGTTGGTGATGCGCCCTGTGCGATCGCGAATGGGCGTGCCGAGCGTGGTATAGCCGAGCTTCAGTTCCGGCAGCGTCTCACCCGACCGGAACTTGAAGTTCTTGATGGTGTAGCTGCCCTGAGTGTTAGCCCATTGCTTTGCGGGCTGAGCGGCTGGTGTGGCGACAGGCTGTGTCTGTGCGGCGACTTGCGCGGGGAGCATGGCGAGCAAAAGTGCGAGTAAGCGACGCATCGGGAACGCTACCTGTTTTATGGTTCGGACTTCATCCTAATGTCAGCAGGGTCAACATTCCGCAATAATGACCTGGTCCACGCTGTGTGTTCCCAATCGGGGGCATAGTCAGGCGAATGAGGCAGCCGGTAGCGGGCGCGGATGAGCCGCAAATCCAGAGGGCACTGTCAAAGCAACGGGGCAGCCATTTCTTCATCCGGCTAGCGAGGCAATCCAGCCATCCAGTACGCGGTTTATTCTTATTTGATCCGGCCTGTAATCTTGCTCTTCGCACGGTCCATCCGGATATATTGGACCAAAAAATTACCCGATTTTGGTTAGTTTGACAGTAGCCTTCAGAACGATCTTGGCATGCCGAGCACGTGCTCGCCGACGAAGCTGAGAATCATGTTCGCGCTGATTGGCGCCACCTGATATAGCCGCGTTTCGCGAAATTTGCGCTCGACATCATATTCCGCGGCGAAGCCGAACCCGCCAAAGGTTTGCAGGCACGCGTTGGCGGCCTTCCACGACGATTCCGCCGCCAGATGCTTGGCCATGTTCGCCTCCACTCCGCACGGCAGGTGGGCGTCGAAAAGGCGGCATGCCTCGTAGCGCATCAGGTCGGCGGCACGGATTTCCATATACGCCTGTGCGATCGGGAACTGAATGCCCTGATTTTTAGCGATCGGCCGGTCGAACACGATCCGTTCCGATCCGTATCGGGCCGCCCGGTCGATGAACCAGTATCCGTCCCCGATGCACTCAGCCGCGATAAGCGCGCGCTCCGCATTCAGCCCGTCCAGAATGTAGCGAAATCCGGCACCCTCCTCGCCAATCAGCGCGTCCGCCGGAAGCTCCAACCCATCGAAGAACACTTCGTTCGTCTCATGATTGACCATGTTGCGGATCGGCCGGATGTCCATTCCGCGGCCGATGGCCTGATGCAGATCGACGAGAAAGATCGACAGCCCATCCACCTTCTTCTTGACTTGGTCGAGCGGCGTCGTGCGTGCGAGCAGGATCATCAGGTCGGAATGCTGAATCCGGCTGATCCAGACCTTCTGACCGGTGACGAAGTAAGAATTCCCGCGCTTTTCGGCGCGGGTCTGCAGGGCGGTGGTGTTCGAACCGGTGGTCGGCTCCGTCACCGCCATGGACTGGAGCCGGAGCCGCCCGCCCGCTATGTCGGGAAGGTAACGGCGCTTCTGCTCGTCCGATCCGTGGCGGAGCAACGTGTTCATATTGTACATCTGCCCGTGACATGCGCCCGAATTGCCACCGGCCCGGTTGATCTCCTCCATAATGATCGAGGCTTCGGTCAGCCCCAGCCCCGCGCCGCCAAATTCCTCTGGAATGAGCGCCGCCAACCAGCCGGCCTTGGTCAATGCCTCTACGAACGCCTCCGGATAAGCACGCGCGTCATCAACTTCGCGAAAATAGCTGTCCCCGAACCCATTGACGAGGGAACGCACGGCATCGCGAATCTCGGGAAAGTCGTCCCGTGCGGCTGGAATGGTCATGCGATCTTGGCCTTTGTCGAGGTGGAGCGTCGTCCGCCGGTGGCGGTGCCGAGCTGTTCGGCGAGCGCCTTCAGGTCGCCGCCAATCCGTGCGACCTCGCGGTCGCTCCGGGATCCAGCGAACATGGAGACTGAAACACAGAACTCGGGCGGCTCACCCGACACGGCGGCGGCGAGCGAGGCGATACCCGCATAGCTCAGCCCGTCGTCGATGGCGTAGCCGCGCGCTGCCGCCTCGATGATCTCCAAGCGATAATCGGCTTCGGTTACCGGACGCTGCCAGCGCACGGCGGAGAAACGCCGACGAATCTCGTCCTCCGAAACATTCTGCGCGGCAGTGAGCGCGCGCCCGACCGACCCGCCGCCGATCGGCTGCCGCTGTCCCTCTTCCATATGGATGCGCGTGGCAGCCACATCCTCGCCAAGCGCGACGAGCTGAAGCCGGTCGCGGCCGAACGCGCGCCACAATCCCACTGGGGCCAGCCACTTGCGGGCGGCGCTTTCAAGCAATGGCCGCGCCAGCGCGACAAATCGCGCAGCGGCTTCGTTCTCCCCGGCGACGATGCCCGTCCACGGTGGCGACAACGCGTAGCGCTTGCCCGAATGGGTATGGAGCACGCCTTCACCGACCAACGTACGCAGCAGGCCCAGGCAACTGGATGGGCTGATGCCGCATGCCAGTGCGACTTCCGAAAGGGTCAGCGCGCGGTCGTCCGCGAGCACGCGCATGATGGCGAAGGCCTGTACGACCGAAGAAACCGGCGTTCCCATACAACCATTCTATTTTCAACAGGATGAAATATCAATTCTTTATCTTGAATTTATCGAGACAGATCAGTAATCGGGTGACATTGGAGAAGGGCGTGACCGATATTCTCGAAGGCAAGGTCGTCGTGATTACCGGTGCGGGCCGCGGCATCGGTCGCGCGCTGGCACTGTACTGCGCTGCGCAGGGTGCCGCGGTGGTAGTCAACGATCCCGGCGTGGCGCAAGCCGGCAGCGGCGGCGACACGACGCCAGCCCAGTCCACGGCCGACGAGATCGTAGCGGCGGGCGGTGCTGCGCTCGCCAATTTCGGCAACGTCGCCGATCCAGCGCAGGCAACGGGGATCGTCGAGGACGCCGTGCGGCGGTTTGGTCGCATCGACGCGGTGGTGAACAACGCCGGCATCCTGCGCGACACCATCTGGCATAAGATGAGCTATGAAGACTGGAAAAGCGTCATTGAGGTCAACCTCACCGGCGTTTTCAACGTGTCCAAGGCCGCGACACCCTATTTTCGCGAGCAGCGATCAGGCAGCTTCGTGCACTTCACCTCAACCAGCGGCCTGATCGGCAACATCGGCCAGGCGAATTATTCGGCGGCGAAGCTGGGCGTAGTGGCCTTGTCGCAATCGATCGCACTGGACATGGCGCGTGTCGGTGTGCGGTCGAACTGCATCGCGCCCTTCGCATGGAGCCGCATGACATCCTCGATCCCCGCCGACACGCCCGAGCAGCAGAGGCGGGTGCAGCGGATGCAGGACATGTCGGCGGAAAAGATAGCGCCGCTGGTTGCGTATCTCGCGTCCGATCTTTCGCAGGGCGTCACCAACCAGATCTTCAGTGTCCGTCGCAACGAGATCCTGCTGTTCTCCAAACCCCGCCCGATTCGCTCGATGAGCAAGGTCGAAGGATGGACCGCGCAGGCTATCGCGGACGAGCTGATCCCTGCCTTTCGCTCAAGCTTCGCCCGCGCGGACGAGGTGTCCGCGGATGTCTTTCCCTACGACCCGATCTGAGGATCCACGATGAGCCAGGCGACCACCGGCATGGACCCCGATAGCTTCGAGCAATTCCTGAACCAGCTTCGCCGCTTCGTCCGCGAGCTGCTGATCCCCGCCGAGCGCGCGATCATGGAGAGTGATGAGATCCCGGCGGACATCGTGCGCGAAATGCGCGAGATGGGGCTGTTCGGGTTGACCATCCCGCAGGAACATGGCGGTGCGGGCATGAACGTCCGCCAATATGCGCGAACCATCCACACAATCAGCTATGCGATGCCGGCGTTCCGCTCGCTCATCTCAATCAACATCGGCATGGTCTGCTCTGCGCTCAAGAATGGCGGCACCGAAGCGCAAAAGGCCGAATGGCTGCCGCGCCTTGCCGCCGGCGAAATCGCTGCCTTCGGACTAACCGAGCCGGGGTCGGGCTCTGATTCAGCGGGGATGCAAACCAGCGCCAACCGGGTTGATGGAGGCTGGGTGCTGAGCGGCACCAAGCGCTACATCACGAACGCTCCCCAGGCGCGGGTCGCGCTCATCATGGCGCGGACCAGCAAGGAAAATCTCCCCAAGAACGCCCATGTCTCCGCCTTCATCGTGCCGATGAGCTCGGCCGGCATCTCGGTGGGCAAGCCGGACAAGAAGATGGGCCAGGCGGGCAGCGCGATCGCGGACATCATTCTGGAGGATGTGTTCGTGTCGGACGAGGGGTTGCTCGGCGGTGAGATCGGCAAGGGTTTCGTCCTCGCCATGAAAAGCCTGGACAATGGTCGCATCTCGGTCGGCGCGGCGGCGACCGCCTATGCCCGTCGCGCGCTCGACAGTGCGCTTCGCTACGCCACCGAACGCAAGGCGTTCGGCGAGGCCATTGCGAACTTCCAGCTGGTGCAACAGATGCTTGCCCAAAGCGAGATCGAGATCTACGCCGCCGAAAGCATGATGGCCGACGTAACCGCCCGAGCCGACGCGGGCGAAAATGTGCTGCGCCAGGCCGCTGCGTTCAAGGTCTTTGCGTCGGAGATGTGTGGACGCGTCGTCGATGCCTGTGTCCAGATCTATGGCGGCGCAGGATATCTTGCAGAATATGACGCCGAACGGTTCTTCCGCGATGCGCGCATCTACCGCATCTACGAAGGGACGACGCAGATCCTCCAGCTGCAGATCGCAAAGCACATGCTGCGCGAATTCAACGACGGTATCTGATGTATAAGCTGCTCTCCGGTCTGTCGGTGATCGAGGCTTCCTCGTTCGTCGCTTCGCCGACCGCCGGCCTCTATTGCGCGCAGTTCGGTGCCGAAGTGATCCGGGTCGATCAGATTGGCGGCGGACCCGACTTCCACCGTTGGCCGGTCACGGCAGGCAACGATTCGCTTTACTGGGAAAATCTGAATCGCGCGAAGAAGTCGGTTGCGCTCGATTTGAGGCGTGTCGAGGGGCGCGAGCTTCTGCAGCAGCTCGTGGTCGAAACCGGCCAGTTCATTACTAACTTCCCCGTCGACGGGTTCCTCGCGCACGATCCGCTCGCTGCGCGGCGTGCCGATCTCGTCACCATCCGCATCATGGGATGGGCAGATGGCTCTCCGGCGCTGGATTACACCGTCAACAACAGCGTCGGCTATCCGATGCTGACCGGCACCGGACCGGAACCGGTGAATCACGTCCTTCCCGCATGGGATCTGCTGACCGGCGCGTATGCGGCCTTCGCCCTGCTGGCCGCGCTGCAGCGGCGAAACGCCACCGGCGAGGGGGTCGAGATCCGCGTTCCCCTGTCCGATGTCGCAATAGGGACGGTCGCCAATCTGGGCGGCATCGCTGAAGTCCTTTATTCAGGCCAGAACCGGCCCCGACTCGCAAACGCCGTTTACGGCCTGTTCGGCCGTGATTTCATAACGCGCGATGCGCAGCGCACGATGATCGTCATCGTCACGCCCGCGCAATGGTCCAACCTGCTCGCGGCGCTGGACCTGCGCGACGCGGTGGCCGCGGTCGAAGCGCGGCATGGCGTATCCTTCGCGACCGACGACGGGCTCCGCTTTCTGCACCGCGATGCCTTGTTCCCACTGTTCGAGCAGGCGATCGCGGCCCGCGACCATGCCGCGCTCGCCGCCCTGTTCGACGCAAAGGGGATCGCCCATTCGCGCTATCGCACGATGCTGGACGCCGCTAACGACCGCGTTCTGGTTGCCGACAATCCGATCTTCGGCACGGCGGAGAATCCCAGCGGCGCACACTATCCGGCCGCCGGTGCCTTCGCTACCATCCCGCAAGTTGATCGGCAGCCGCCGCTACCCGCGCCGCGAAACGGCGAGCATTCCGAGCAGGTTCTTGCCGATCGCCTAGGCCTGCCTTCCAGACAGATCGCCAACCTGATAGACGCCGGCATCGTCGGCGTCCCTGCAACCGGGAGCTGAAGCCATGTCGCTACGTCGCGCCGCCATCGTCGCCCCGATCCGAACCGCCGTCGGCAAGTTCGGCGGCAGCCTCTCCTCAATGACCGCCGGAGACCTCGGCGCCGTGATCCTGAAGGCGCTGGTCGAGCGGACCGGGATCGATCCCGCCAGCGTCGACGACGTGGTCTTCGCCCAGGGCTATGGCAACGGCGAGGCGCCCGCGATCGGCCACTGGTCCTGGCTCGCCGCCGGCCTGCCGATTGAGGTGCCCGGCTACCAGCTCGATCGACGCTGCGGCTCTGGGCTGCAGGCGGTGGTGAATGCGGCGATGATGGTGCAGACGGGGATGTCGGACATCGTCGTCGCCGGTGGCGTTGAATCAATGTCGAACGTGGAGCATTACACCACCGACGTCCGCAAAGGCGTGCGCGCCGGCAATCTGACACTCCACGACCGGCTGACCCGTGGACGCGTCATGTCGCAGCCGATCGACCGGTTCGGCGTTATCAGTGGCATGATTGAGACGGCCGAGAATCTGGCCAGGGACTATGCGATCACGCGCGAGCAGGCCGACGCCTTCGCGGTTCGCAGCCATCAGCGCGCGGCCGAGGCATGGCGCCGGGGCCTGTTCGACGACGAGCTGGTTTCCGTATCGGTGCCGCACCGCAAGGGCGATCCCACCGTGTTCGCCCATGACGAGGGCTATCGCGCCGACGCAACCATGGCGACGCTCGGCAAGCTACTGCCGTTGGAGGGGGGCGTGGTGACAGCCGGAAACGCCAGCCAGCAGAATGATGCGGCCGCCGCGTGCCTCGTCGTTGCGGAGGACAAGCTCGACGAACTCGGGCTGGAGCCGATCGCCTGGTTCCATTCCTGGGCGGCCGCCGGCTGCGACCCCAGCCGGATGGGCATCGGCCCGGTACCCGCCGTGGAGCGGCTGTTCGCGCGCACCGGGCTCGGCTGGGGTGACATCGACCTGGTCGAGTTGAACGAGGCGTTCGCGCCGCAGGTGCTGGCCGTGCTGAAGGGCTGGGGCTGGTCCGGGGACGACGGCCGCAACGACATCCTCAACGTCAACGGCTCCGGTATCTCGCTCGGCCATCCGATCGGCGCGACCGGAGGGCGGATTCTCGCCAATCTGACGCGCGAACTCGTCCGCCGCGAAGGACGCTACGGGTTGGAGACGATGTGCATCGGCGGCGGTCAGGGCATCGCCGCGATCTTCGAGCGCGCGGCCTGACCGTGGCAGGCGCAAGCGCGGCAATGGACCGGCATCTTGCCGCTGCGCAGGCCTATCTTGCCGTCGCGCAGCGAGCGCTGGCCGACCGCCTCGCCGCAGCGCCGATCGACAAGGTGCAGCGCGCCGCTCACGGCTTTGCCTGGGTTGCGACCACCGTCGCAGCGCTTGAGGCGGTGCGCGACTGGCTGCGCCGGTGCGACGGGACGAATCCGCTCGACGCGAACGTAGCGGCGCTGGTCTTCGCAGAAGGGCTAGGCCAGCTCGTGGGCGGCCTGCCGATGGGCCAGAACGAGATGTTTCGCGCGGCCGACCTCGGCCTGGGTTCGGCGGCCCGGGCACTTGCCGACGCCTGTGCGGACCTGCTCGACGCCGATGGTGCGGCGGTGCGCGCCGAGGTTGGCGCCGCGCTCGCGCAGGGACAATGGCCCACCGAAACGCTCGGCGACCCCGAACTGGATGCTGTCCGCGACCAGTTCCGTCGCTTCACAAATGCAGAGATCATCCCGCACGCGCATCGCTGGCACCTCGCCAACGCGCTGATCCCGGACGCCACCCTCGCGGCAATGGCGAACCTCGGCACGTTCGGCGTGTGCATCGACGAGCGCCACGGCGGCCTCGGCCTCGGCAAGCTTGTCATGTGCATCGTTACAGAGGAACTGTCCCGGGGCTGGATCGGCGCGGGATCGCTCGGCACCCGCTCGGAGATTGCCGGGGAACTTATCGGGCTGGCCGGCACAGAGGCGCAAAAGGCCGAATGGCTGCCCCGCATCGCCAGCGGCGCGGTGCTGCCGACCGCGGTGTTCACGGAGCCTGACGTGGGATCCGACCTGGGTTCGCTTCAGACGCGAGCGCGGCGCAACGAAGACGGCGCCTGGGTAATCGATGGCGCGAAGACATGGATCACCCACGCCGCTCGATCGGATCTGATGACGCTCCTGGCACGCACGGTGCCCGGCGAGAACGGCTATGCCGGCCTGTCGATGCTGCTGGTGCCCAAGCCGCGTGGCACCGAAGACGATCCATTTCCCGCAGCGGGCATGACGGGCAGCGAGATCGACGTGCTCGGTTACCGCGGCATGCGCGAATACGCGCTGCAATTCGATGCCATGCACGCGCCCGCGGACGCCCTGCTGGGCGGCGAGCACGGTCAGGGATTCAAGCAACTGATGCGGACCTTCGAGGGCGCTCGCATCCAGACCGCCGCCCGCGCCGTCGGGGTGGCGCGCCGCGCACTGGAACTGGCGCTCGACTACGCCATGTCGCGCCGACAATTCGGGAAGGCGATCGTTCATTTTCCAAGAGTTTCGGACAAGCTGGCGATGAGTCTTGCCGATTTCGTCGCAGCGCGCGAACTGTCCTATGCTGCGGCGCGCGCAAAGGATTCGGGCAAAAGGTGCGACATCGAGGCGGGAATGGCGAAGCTGTTGAGCGCACGCGCCGCCTGGACGAATGCCGATGCCGCGTTGCAGGTGCACGGCGGCAACGGCTATTCGCTGGAGTACGAGATCAGCCGGGTGCTTTGCGACGCGCGCATCCTCAACATCTTCGAAGGTGCCGCCGAAATCCAGGCGCAGGTGATCGCTCGTGGGCTCATGGGCGGGCGTAACGGATGAACGACTGGCGTGAAAGGATCGGTCACGGGGAAGAGCGTCGGGACCGTATCGAAGCGGGTCTCGTCGCGCGCTGGGCCGCTATGCTTGATGTCGAGGTTTCGCCGGAAGTGGTGCCGCAGGCCATTCACTGGTGCGTGTGCGTGCCTGATACACCGACATCTAAACTCGGCCCCGACGGACACCCCGGGAGAGACATCACCAGCTTCCTGCCGCCGGTCGCGCAACCACGCCGCATGTGGGCATCGAGCAGCGTGGACTTTGTGCGCCCGTTGCGACTTGGCGAGGACATTCGCAGGCGAAGCGTCGTGACAAACATCGTGGAGAAAACGGGTGCGTCGGGCACGCTCGTCTTCGTAGATGCGACCCACGAAACGCATGGCGAGGACGGGCTTGCGATCCGCGAGGTTCGGACGATCGTCTATCGCGATCCGGCTAAGCTGAGCGCGCAGCCGCCGCTGGCGCCGTCGGACTCCCGCCTGTTCACGGCCTTCGGCTGGGATACCGGACGCGTACTGGTGCCATCCGAGACGATGCTATTTCGCTTTTCCGCGCTGACCTTTAACAGCCACCGGATCCATTACGACCTGCCCTATGCAACGGGGATCGAGGGGTATCGCGGCTTGGTGGTCCAGGGACCATTGACGGCAACGCTGCTCATCGACCTCGCCAGACGCGAATTCGGTGACCAGGCGCTTACGCACTTCGCCTTCCGAGGGCTTTCGCCCGCGATATGCGGCGAGGCGCTGCACCTGGTCCTGCGCCGGAGCGACCGCGAGGTCGAATTCGGCGCCTTCGCGGCGGAAGGCCGCCCCATCATGAGCGCGATGGGCACGCTGTCAGACCGGGTGGCACTTTCAAGGTAACAGGGCAGCCATTTTCCGATCTGGTTAGCGGGGCAATCTTGCTATCCAATTCCGCATTTTGTTCTGATTAAATTCGTCCCTCGTTTGTGCAATCCGCAGGGTCCGTCAGGTGTTACCGGACCAAAACTAACCGGATTCCGGTTCGTTTGACAGTAGCTCGGGGAGGACTAAGTTTCCCGCGCGGCGCCTTCGACACCGCTACGTGCTTTTGCTTGGATCGGGCGACGATGCGGCTTAGGTTCTCGCCAAGCGCACCGGAAGCGAGCAAGGGCGCATGGGGAGAGTAGTGGATGGCGGCGCAGGTCGGCACGGATAGTCACGGCCAAGCAGGCCGCAGCACTTCGACCAACACGCTTATTACGTTGCTGGCTGTGGCAATCTTTATCAACGCGCTCGACCGAGGCAATTTTTCCACTGCCGCGCCCCTGATCAAAGACCAGCTCGACCTTTCTAATGCGCAGATCGGGGTGCTGATCTCGGCGTTTTTCTGGACTTATGTGCCGGGTCACTTTCTCTCGGGTTGGCTGTCTGAGCGGATAGACGCCTATCGCACACTGGCGCTGGGGCTGCTGGTCTGGTCGGTAGCAACGCTGCTCACCGGGTTTGCTTCGGGTTTTGCCATGTTGCTGGCGCTGAGGTTGCTGCTCGGGCTGGGGGAAAGCGCAGGGTGGCCCGCTAGCTCGAAGCTGCTATCTCTGCACGTTCCGGCCGAGCGGCTTGCATCGGCGAACGCCTTGACAGGCGCTGGGCTGATGCTCGGCAATGGCGTCGGGATTCTGGTGGGCGGGCTGATGATCGCGCAGTTCGGTTGGCGTGCGCTGTTTTTCGTGTTCGGCGCGATATCGCTGATCTGGCTGGTGCCGTGGCTCCGCTTGAAGCGCCCGCTACCCGTGGGACGGGCCGATGGACAAGCTGCTGATCATGGACCCGCACCAAGCTTTCGCGTGATGCTTACCAAGCGCGAAATGTGGGGGACCGCCCTCGGCCATTTCTGTTCGAACTATCCCTATTTCCTCGTGCTCTCGTGGCTGCCGCTCTACCTGGTCAGGCAGCAAGGCTATTCGATTGTCGCGATGGCTTGGCTCGGCGGCGCGGTCTATCTGCTTTCGGCGGTGTTCGGGATGATCGGCGCGCGCATCGCCGACCGCTGGATCGCACGCGGCGACAGCGAGAACGGCGTGCGCAAGACGATGATGCTTGCCTCGCTGATGGTTGCGCTGGGCTGCATGCTGGCCTGCGCCTTCGGCAGTCCGATGGTCGCGGTGGCGGGCCTGCTGGCGTATTCGGTGGCCAACGGCCTTGGTGCATTCAGCGTATTCTCGATCGGACAGACGATTGCCGGACCACGTTGCGCGGGCAAGTGGGTGGGCATCCAGAACGGGATCGCCGGGCTCTCCGGGGTGATCGGGCCGTTGGTGACCGGTTGGTCGATCGACGTTACGGGCAATTATCGCGTCGCGTTCCTCGTTGCGGCCGGGGTCGTCGTGATCGGCATGGTCTGCTGGGGCCTGGTGGTGCGCCGGGTCGAGCCGCTCGATTGGGGCGAACTGTAACTCACTCCCACTGGTGATGTCGGTGCCGTCAAACTAACCAGGATCTGGTTAGTTTTGGTCCGACATCTCCGGATGAACCGCGCCGAGTGCAAAAAAGTTAGACGCGTGAAGACATGACAAAAGTTCGCCAGCGTGCCCGCAAATGGTCACAACCACTTCAATCTCGAACGCCACATCGTCGACCGCCAAACCTTCAAAGAACCTCGCTCAACCGCGCTGGCCAAGTGGCAATCGCTCGCCACCTGAGCGCCGGCACCAAATCCCGATCTGCCTCGTGTAGGGACGAGTCCGCATCGGACTGAGAGCACCCTTGTGATCAACGCGGCCAAGTCTCCGGTTGCGCCGAGCAGTTCTTGCAACCGCATTCCATCGCCGCTTATTGGGTATTTGCCTGTAGAAATCATTCGGTGGCGCGAGGCAGTTTTTGCCTGCAAGATCAAGCGTTGGGAGTTGGCGATGATTGAGAACATCGAAGATGGCGTGCGAACCGTTACGCTGCGCCGTAACCCCATGAACACGTTAGACCTTGACGCCGTTGACCGGCTGAGCGCGCTGTTTGAAAATCACCCATCCGACTTGCCGCTTGTCCTTGAAGGCTCCGAAGGTGTGTTCAGCGCAGGCGTCGATGCAAAGCAGTTCATGGGTTATGATCGCGCTCAGCGCATTCAGATGGCGCGCGCCATAACGCGAATGACAGGACATTTGTTGCGTATCCCTGCCCCTGTGGTCGCGGCAATATCGGGCCACGCTTTGGGCGGCGGTTTCGTACTTGCGCTGTGTTGCGATTACCGCATCGCCACAAATGCCGAGCGGGCAAAGTTTGGCCTGTTTGAGGCGAAAGCCGGCATCGCCTTTCCTGATGGGCCGGCACACATCGTTCAGAGCGAATTACCGCCGACATTACTCCGCCAGTTGACGCTCTCGTCGCGGAGCATGTCAGCAGAAGAGTTGATGCGCCACGGGGTCTTCGATGAAACGGCTGACCCGGATCACGTAACGGCGCTTGCACGCGATCGCGCCCGCGAGCTTGCAGGTCAGCCAGGGTATCGTGCGGTGAAGGCACAAATGCGTGGAGCGTTAGCTGCCCGCGTCAACCAGTTCGCAAATGAAGGCTGCGAAAGCGCGTTCGCTTAGATATTGGTGGCACGGGGCTGAAAGTGAAGTCATGTTGCCACTGGATACGGCGCCAACAAAGCAGGCCATCGAAACGCCAGTGGGTGCTGCCAACCCAAGGTGGCAGTCGACGGCTGGTGCTGATATTTGACGCGGATGGGCCGCAAATCGAGAGCCAAACCTTCCTCCCCTTTTCGCCGCTTTAACGCGTCGCCCCGGGCGCCTTGTGGTGATGATGCACACCCGGTTTCCACTGTCGCTCCGCAACGTGAAAGATCTGCTGCCCGAACGCTGTTACGACCTTTGCCAAGATACGGTGCGGTTGTGGTGCAACAGGTTGACGGCAGCGTCGCCGCAACGTCATTGCCCCCATCAGTGCAATCACAGGGAAACGCAATCATGAGAAGTCAGGCCGTGATTTTGTTTCTGCTGAGCGTGCTGCTTCAAGCTTCGACCACGGCACAGGCTGAGTTGCCCGTCGACGCGCCGGAGCTGGCGACACGTGGCCCGTCGGCGGTGGGAACGCAGAGCGTTACCCTGATCGACCCGGATCGTCTTGATGTTCTAAAGCCTGATGGTGTTGGCGGGTTCCATCGGCATGCGCGATCATTGCCAATCGAAATATGGTATCCAGCGGTCAGTGCGCCCAAGGATACCCAACGCATCACATACACGATGCCAGCCCCGTTTCTTGGCGGACGCAAAAGCAATCCTGCCCAGCGCCTCAGCTTTGCTGGTCGGGCTACGCGTGGCGCAAAGCCTGTAGCGGGTCATTTTCCGCTGGTTGTGCTTTCGCACGGCTACAATAACCGCGCGGTCGGCTTTAGTGAACTTGCCGAAAATCTTGCTTCAAAAGGGTATGTTGTCATTGCGATTGAGCATGGCGATTTGGATCCGGCGATTGCAGGATCGCGGCGCGCTTCATTTTCTCAGGTGCTCGTTGATCGCAGCGCAGATCAGCGCTTCGTGATTGCTGAAGTCAGACGGCGTGCGGCCGCAGCGCCTCGTGGCGTCTTTGCAACGATCGCCGCCGACGAAATTGCGCTCGGCGGTTACTCGATGGGCGGTTACGGGGCGATTGCCTCAGCAGGGGCTGGCTATGGTCCTAAATCGCCATTGATGGCAATGTTGCCCAAGGCGCTGATGGCAGGGTCGATGGAGGGTGAAAATCAACCGGTGCCCGGCCTCAAAGCGCTCATCCTGTTCGGGCCCTGGGGAGGATCCCCGGCAACACGGATGTGGTCGCCCGCCGCCCTTGGCAGGATATCTGCGCCCGCATTGGTGATTGACGGAGATCACGATGACGTCGCTGATTATACGAATGGGGTCCAGTGGCTGTTTGGCCATATGGTTCAGTCGGATCGCTATTTCCTCACCTATCGCGAGGCTCGCCACAACATCGCAATGAATGCGGCGCCCGCGTCAGTCGCCGATGATTATTTGTACATCGACAAGTTCAACGAGCCCGTGTGGCGTAAGGATCGCATTCTCGCCATTAACGCGCACATGATCACTGCTTTTCTCGACCTGCATTTAAAGCGGATGAGCGACCGGGCGAGTTATCTGAATGTGCCGACACCAGCCGCCGATGCCGGAAGCTGGCCGCTGGGAGAAGGCGAGGTTTCGGGCGCACAGCTGGCACAGCGCACTGGTGCAAGCGCAAACTACTGGCGCGGTTTTCAGCGCCGTTGGGCACTGGGTTTGGACCTTGTACATCGCTCACCGGCCAATGATATTTCGGCCAACACGCGGTAACCCGTGAATCTGCAGCTGAACGGGGCCCTGCTAAATCTCATCCAACCCATTGCAGCCATGACAGACGTTATTGCGGAAGGGGTGCCCGATTGGCGAAGACCGAACCGATATGGATAGCTATTTGCTCATTGATTCATAAGGTTGAGCAAAAAGTGAGCGAGCCCATGCTTTAACAGCCGTCGCCAGACCGGGGACAGATTAGTTTGGCTGTGCGCACCCAAATGCCGCGCTGACTCGGACGCCGCTTATTCGTCCATCGGTTCTGACGCGTAATTGTTGGTACAAAGCGCTGGAATCGGAGACTATGCGTGCAAGCTGAACCCGCCCAAGCCAATGATAAACTCATATAATGTTCGCCGATTCCAACGCTAGCACGGCAAATGTCGCCAGCCAGTGTTCGCCCATAAAATCGCCCGCAACATAAGGCAGGCTTGCCTGCACATGGGCCGCAGCGACATTGTGTAACCGGGAAGCGTCGGCGGCACAAAACACGGTCGCCAATTCACTAAAGCACCATGCTCGGCTGAAATTGCAGCCGTCGAGGTGAGCGATTTTGCCGTCGGACCGGTCAGATACAAAGGCAGGAGTGAATAATGTAGCTGGCTTACCGAGGTGCAGGCCTGGAAGAAACGCGTCGATCCAAATCCGGAAGGCGTCAGGGCGCATGACACGCTTCATGCACAATGCTTCGGTCAACGCGGAGGATAAAAACTCATCCCCACCGGGCTCCCATGCGGGACAATCACGGTCATCACCAAAATAGCGCAGCGCGCGCTCGCCGATGAGTTCTGCCAGTTCCTCGTCATGTGCCTGCGCCCATTCAAGCGCCAGGATCAGCGCAAAGGCAGTGTTGAAATGCGTGCCCGTGCGGATTGGGTAGCTTTGCTTGGGCAGGAACGCCCGAAAGCGCGCCGCAAACGCAAGGGCCAGCGGCTCCAGGATCGATCCCCAGCGCGTTCCCACCGCTTCCCCGTGGAGCGCCAGCATCCATGCCCATCCATAGGGCCGTTCAAACCCGGCCGAAGTCGATCGATCAAGATACGCCACTTCAACCGCAACATTTGCCGGGGTGAGCATGTCGTCGAAAAGTGCGTCTATCCGCGTGACTTCTGCCAGGTCGGGGAACAGCCGACGCACGCGCATCAACAGCCAATAGCCATGGACGCAGCTATGCCAGTCAAAACTGCCAAAGAAGATGGGGTGCAAGGCACGCGGCGTTTGGGCATCGCCAGGCCCCGAGAGCACATGATCGAGTTTGTGCGGGTATTCCTGGCCAACATGTCCAAGCGCGATATTGGCAAAGCGCGCCGCGAGCACCGGGGTCAACATCATCGAAACGCCAGAAAATAAATCAGCAACAGGTTGACCAGCAGCAGCGGAAGCGCGGTACCGATCTGCACCTTGACCACCGCGTTGCGGTCATCCAGTTCGAGCAAGGCGGCTGGCACCATGTTGAAGTTTGCCGCCAGTGGCGTCATCAACGTCCCGCAAAACCCCGCGAGCATGCCGATTGCACAAATGATCGCCGGGTTGCCGTGGAATTGGCCGATCAGCATCGGCAAGCCAATCGCTGCCGTCATGATCGGGAAGGCGGCAAAGGCATTGCCCATCATCATGGTGAACACCGCCATTCCAATCGCATAAACGGCGACAGCGGCAAATAAATTGCCGCTTGGGATAGCATTTTGGGCAATGCCGCCGACAATTTCACCAACACCTGCCAGGGCGAATACCGCACCCAGTGCGGCCAACATCTGGGGCAGGACCGCGGCCCAACCGACCGAGTCCATCAACCGTCGGCCCTCCTCCAGCGGCGCAAGCAGCGGCGGTCGCAACCACAAATAACAAACCAGCAGTGCGATCAGCACGCCGATGCCGAGCGACACCAGCGTTACCTGCTTGGGGTCGATCAGCCCGCTGTCCTTCAAAAACAGCGTCCCAATCAATGCTGTCGCCGGAACGATCAACGCGGGTAAGAACAGCCGGTTGCCCAGTTTTGCAGAAAACGCGACGCGCTGGGTGGCGCTGGTTGTTGGCGGATTGCCCCGCCCAAGCCGCCCAAAACCGGCGAGCGCGACCAGGCCGATGGCCAGGACGCCATTGCCGATATCGCCAATCAGGTCGCCAAGAAAAAAACTTATCGCCAGCAACCCCCAGAATACGGCATTGCCAAACCGCTTGGCATTTGTGGCGTCGAACGCGCTCAACAGGGCAAATGCGGCAAACACTGCCCCGCCCATCAGGTACAGCGCGGGCAAGCCGATCATTCGTGCGGCTTTCGCTGCAGGCTGCGGTCAAGCAGCAGCAGCCGTGTACTGTGGATGACGAACGCGGCAATGGCGGTGGGGATGGCCCAGACTGACAGCTCTAGCGGGGTCAATTCAATGCCATTCGACCTCAGAAAAGCGATGATGAGCAGGATTGAGCCGATGGCGAGGAAAATGTCTTCACCAAAAAACAGCCCGACATTGTCGGTGGCCGCAGCAAAACTGCGCACCCGATCACGCACAGGATCGCTTAACGGGCCAATCTGTGCCTCGGCAGCAGCCTCTGCCATGGGGGCAACCAAGGGTCGAACCGTTTGGGCATGACCGGCAATCGAGGTGAGGCCGATTGCTGAGGTAAGTTGCCGAAACAGCAGATAGGCAATCAACAATCGCCCGGTCGTTGCGCGCTGGACCCGCCCGATCACCTCACGTGCGCGGTGTTGCAGACCATATCGTTCCAGCAACCCAATCACCGGCAGCAGAATGTAAATGATGGTGACGAAGCGACTGGCATTGAACGCCTTTCCGAATGCAGCCAGCACATCGATCGCCGACAATCCTGCCGCCAGCCCGGTCGCCAGCGCCGCGAACGCCACCACGAGCAGGGGGTTCAACCGCACCATGAAGCCGATGACGACAATCACAATGCCGGACAGGACCAGATAAGATGTCATGCCGCGCCAAATCCGCCGCCGCCGGGAGTTTCGATGATGAACATGTCCCCCGCCTGCATATCGATGGTCGCCGTCGACCCAAGCGCTTCGATCCGTCCATCGGCGCGCATAACGCTGTTTACCCCCGGCTTGGCATCAGATCCACCGGCCAGCCCGGCAGGCGGCACCACCCGGCGATTGGATAATATCCCCGCCCGCGCCGCCGTTCGGAAACGAATGTGGCGTACAACGCCGTCGCCGCCAGTGTGTTTGCCAGCACCGCCCGATCCGCGCCGAATGGCAAAGCGTTCCACAAGCACGCGGTGGCGTGTCTCCAAGATTTCGGGATCTGTAATGCGGCTGTTGGTCATATGCGTCTGCACTGCGCTCGCCCCGTCAAAATCCGGTCCGGCACCCGCCCCGCCCGCAATGGTTTCATAATATTGATGCGCATCATCGCCAAAGGTGAAGTTGTTCATCGTGCCCTGAGATGGTGCCAGCGCGCCGCATGCGGCAAACAGCGCGTCGGTAACGACCTGGCTTGTCTCAACATTGCCGGCGACGACGGCAGCGGGGAAGCGCGGGTTGAGCATTGATCCTTTTGGCACCCGCAGCGTGATAGGGCGCAAACAGCCATCGTTCATCGGAATGGTATCATCAACCAGCGTGCGGAATACGTACAGCACCGCCGCACGGCAAATCGAATAGGGCGCATTGAAATTGTCGAGCAATTGCGCGCTGGTCCCCGCGAAATCGACAATGGCAGATCGGCTTTGCGGATTGATGGTAACGGCAGCGCGGACGACGGCACCATTGTCCATCGCATAAGAAAAACTGCCGTCGGATAATGTCGAAATGAGCCGCCGGACCGCTTCTTCAGCGTTGGCCATCACATGGCGCATATAGGCATCGATAACGCCCCTGCCATAATCTGTGGCCACACGTTGCAGCTCGCTTGCGCCGTTTGCGCATGCCGCAATCTGTGCCCGGATGTCGGATATATTGCGGTCGGGATTGCGGGCCGGCCATGGCCCGCGTGTAAGCAGCGCCCGGAATTCGGCTTCGCAGAACCGGCCTGCATCGACGAGCAACTGATTGTCGATCAATGCGCCCTCATCGCCAATCGTCTGGCTGTTTGCGGGCATTGATCCCGGCGCGATGCCACCGACATCAGCGTGATGCCCGCGCGCAGCGACATACCAAGCCGGATCTGGATCGCCATCGACAAACACCGGCATGATGACGGTGATGTCGGGCAAATGTGTGCCGCCGCGATAGGGATCGTTCAGCACATAGGCGTCGCCCGGCTTCATGCCCCGCCCGTCTGCGCTTTGCCCGTCCGTATTGGACCCGCGCGCTTCGATGATCACCCGGATGCTGTCGCCCATCGATCCAAGGTGGACCGGAATGTGCGGCGCATTGGCGATCAACGCGCCTTCACGGTCAAACAATGCGCATGAAAAATCGAGCCGTTCCTTGATATTAACCGACGCCGCTGTGTTTTGCAGCACCATGCCCATCTGCTCAGCAATGGCCATGAACAGGTTGTTGAAAATTTCCAGCATGACCGGGTCAACATCTGTGCCGATTGCCAGCGCGCGCTGCGACGCTGCTGATCGTGTCAGGATCAAATTGGCATGGTCATCAACAGCGGCTGACCAGCCGGGTTCGACCATGGTTGTCGCAAACGGATCAACGATGAGTGCAGGGCCAGCAATGCGCCGATTTCGGCCCAAACTGGCGCGGTGATAGAGGGGACGATCTTCGGATTCTTCCTGCTTGCCAGGGGCCAGGGCGGGGCAATCTGCCGGGCCATCAACGCCGCCAACGGCTGCGCCAATCGCTTCGACAATAATCGTCTCAACGACAATCGCGGTGCCGCTTTGATCGAAGCCGAACCGCTTGCGGTGCGTGGCTTCGAATGCCTCGCGCATCACCGTAATGTCGGCGACATCAACGGCAATGGCGCTATCGCTGCCTGTATAGCGCAACTCGGCACGCCGATGGATGGTGATTGCATCGGGTAGAATGGCTTGCGCCAGCAATGCTTCACGGCACTCCCCGGCTAGCAACCTGATGGCATCATCCAACGCAGCCCGATCAGCGCCCAATTGCATCCCCAGCGTGCGCTGCCGAAGCTCGGTCTGATCGGCAAGGCCAATGCCATAAGCAGATAAAATCCCGGCCAGCGGGTGGATCATCACCGTGGTGATGCCCAATGCATCGGCGACCAGACAGGCATGTTGCCCCCCGGCACCGCCGAAACAGGCAAGCACATAGCGCGTCACATCATGCCCGCGCGCGATTGAAATCGCCTTGATTGCGCTCGCCATCGTGTCGACGGCAATCCGGATAAACCCCTCCGCAATTGTTTGTGCACCAAATCTGTTGCCGGTCACTGCCTCAATTTCATCAGCCAGCGCCGCGAATTTCTGCACCACAATATCAACATCAATCTGTTGATCGCCGCCGGGGCCAAAGCTGGATGGAAAATGATCGGGCCTGATCTTTCCCAGCATCACATTGCAGTCAGTGACCGTCAGCGGCCCGCCCCGCCGGTAGCAAGCCGGGCCTGGCACCGCACCGGCCGATGCCGGGCCGACACGGAGGCGGGCACCGTCGAAGAAACAGATTGATCCACCCCCGGCGGCCACGGTGTTAGTTTCCATCATCGGCGCGCGAATACGAACGCCCCCGACCATTTTCTCCGCGCTACGTTCATAGCTGCCGGCAAAATGCGACACATCGGTTGATGTGCCGCCCATGTCGAACCCGATGACACGGTCAAAACCCGCTTGGGCGGCAGTCTTCGCCATCCCCACTATCCCACCCGCCGGGCCGGAGAGCACCGCATCTTTGCCGTGAAAACTGCCCGCCGCTGTCAGCCCGCCGCTCGATTGCATGAACAACAGCCGCGTGTCGGCGCCTAACGCCGTAACGACGCGATCCACATACCGCCGCAGCACGGGCGAAAGATACGCATCGGCAAGCGTCGTGTCGCCCCGGCTGATCAGTTTGATCAGCGGCCCGACTTCATGGCTTGGTGATATCTGATTGAAGCCGATTTCAAGAGCGATCGCTGCCAGTGCCTGCTCATGCGCGGTCCAGCGCCAGCCATGCATCAGCACGATGCCGATCGCCCGAAATCCGCTGTCATATGCCGCCTTCAGGTCAGCCCGCGCGCGCGCAATGTTGAGCGGCGTCAGCGTTTCGCCATCAACCGACATCCGCTCATCAATTTCGATGACATGGCTATACAGCGGTTCGGGCAGCACGATCTTGCGCGCAAAAATATGGGGCCGCGCCTGATATCCGATCCGCAGCGCATCGCCAAAGCCCCGCGTGATCGCCAGCACGACGGGTTCGCCCTTGCGTTCAAGCAGCGCATTGGTCGCCACCGTCGTACCCATTTTTACCGCAGCGACACTGCCACCATGTTCGCCAATGATCGCGCGAATCCCAGCAACCGCAGCATCGTCATACCGTTCCGGGTCTTCCGACAACAGTTTGCGCGTGACCAAAAGCCCGTCCGCCCGTCGCGCAACGACATCGGTAAAGGTGCCGCCCCGATCAATCGAAAAAGTCCAAGCGCCGGGCATATCCAACCCTAACCGCCCATCTCCATGCTGTCAGCCACAATGAATGGCATGTTGCTTTTGTTAACGGCCAGACCTTCAAAGCGCGCCGGTCAGCCGCGCTGGCCGATTGGCAGTCGCTCGCCAGCTGAACGCGAAACGCAAAAGCCGACGTCCATCGTGGAGAGAAGTGTTCGCATTAGACCGACAGCACCAACCAGAGCATCCGCGCTCAAGTGCTTTGCCCATGACATTCGTCACCTGTCGAGAATGACATCCGGCAATGCCATGCCGCTCCCGAATGGATCAGGGTTATTTGGCAAGGAGATTTTCAAATGACGCTTGATTTATCTGCCGTCGCCACATTGGCTGCCGTATCGAAACGATTGGGCGGCCGAGTGGTCCTCGACCGGCTCGACCTGGCGATCCGCTGCGGCGAGGTGACCGCGCTGCTGGGCCCCAATGGCGCGGGCAAGACCACCAGCGTCAGCCTGTTGACCGGGCGGTTACGGCCCGATGCAGGCGAAGCGCGGCTGTTCGGCCTTGATCCCGCCCGGCCGGCGGCGCGCCGGCGGATGGGGGTGATGTTGCAGGCCGCAAGCCTGCCCGACGTGATGACGGTGGCGGAGATGATCACGTTGCAATCGGGTTATTACCGCGATCCGCGCCCGATTGCCGAGACGCTGGCCATCGCGGGCATCGCCGATCTGGCAAAGCGGCGCTGCGGGGCGCTTTCCGGCGGGCAGGCGCGGCGGGTGCAATATGCGATGGCGATGTGTGGGCGGCCTGACCTGCTGGTGCTTGACGAGCCGACGGCGGGGATGGACCGCGCTGCCGCCCGCGCCCTTTGGGCCACCCTCCGCGAGGCGGCGGCTGACGGCGCAGCAGTGCTGCTGACGAGCCATGACCTGACCGAGGCCGATGCGCTGGCAGACCGCGTGCTGGTGATGGATGGCGGGCGGATCGTGGCGGATGATACGCCTGCGGCGCTGCGCGCGCGGGCTGGCGGATCGGTGATCCGCTGCCGGTCGTCGCTACCGGTGGTTCGGATCGGGATGCTGCCGGGGGTGCGCGATGCCAGCGCTGACGGTGCCGAGCTGCGCATCGTCACCACCAACGCGGTCGCGACGTTGCGCGGCCTGTGTGACGCTGATGCTGACCTTGCCGATCTGCGGGTGGCGGACGCATCGCTTGAAGATGCCATCATGGCTTTGCTTCCCGTCGATCACAGTCCCGTCGAACAAAGTCCTGTCGAACAGGCGGCATTCGCCCAGAGGATCGCCGCATGAGCGCGCTCACCCATCCCACCGGCATCTGGCGGCGCGAATGTATTGCCGAGTTGAAGCGATCATGGCGGTTGCCGCAGTTCATCCTGCCGTCGGTCATTACGCCTGCTGCCTTTTTTGGCTTGTTCACGCTCGCCATTGCCAAGTCGCCCTCACCCGCCGGCGTTGCGGCAATGCTGGCCGGATACGGCGTGTTCGCGGCGATTGGCCCCGCCTTGTTCGGCTTTGGCGCTGGCGTGGCGATGGAGCGCGAACAGGGGCTGATCGAACTTAAGCGCGTATCGCCCATGCCCGCCGGGGCCTATGTGGCCGCCAAGCTGACCGCAGCGATAGCGGCGACGGCTGCCGCGGTGGCGATGATCTATGGGCTGGGCATTATCGGCGGCGTTCGTCTGAACGCGGGGCAATGGGTGACCCTGTCGGTCTTGCATCTGGCGTCGACGGTGCCGTTCGCGCTGATCGGCTTTGGGATTGGCATGCGGATGGGCGGAAAGGGCGCGGTGGCAATGGCCAATGCGCTGTTCCTGGGATCGGCGATATTGGGGGGGCTGTGGATTCCCTCGTCAATCCTGCCGACATGGATGCAGACCGTGGGGGCGTTCATGCCGTCCTATCACCTCGGCCAGATCGCCCGCGCCATCGTTGGGGCGGACACGATGGGAACAGTTATGGCGCACGGCATCATCTTGCTCGCCATGTCGGCGGCGGCGGGGGCATGGGCATGGACCGGCTGGCGCCGCAGCCCTGCTTGAACTTGCCCCGCTTGACGAACCCCCATGCGCCGCGCGACGACAGTGCCATGCAGACGAAGACCGAGCGTTGGTGGGACGGGCCGTGGCCGTGGCTGATCTACCTCGTCTTCTATGCCATGCCGTGGCTGTGGCGCGCACCCACGCAGTTCCAGCTGGTCGCATCGATTATCGGCATCGGCCTGTTCCTGCCGATCTATTTCATCAGCCACCGCCTGAACGGTATTCGGCTGATCGGTGCGGTCACCGCTATCTTTGCGGTCGGGGCTGCACTTGCGCCGTTGGGCGGCAGCTGGACGGTATTTGCGATCTATGCCGGGGCTGCAGTTGGCCGATTGCAACCGACTCGTCACGCTGTCGGGGCGATCGGTATCATCGCGCTGGCCACCGCCGGGGTAGCGACAGCGCTGGATCAGCCGCTGTTATGGTGGCTGCCCGGCGCGTTGCTGATCGTGATGACCGGCGGTGCGACGATCTCCCGCGAGGCGTTTTACGCACGCACACAAGCATTGCTGGCCAGCCAGGAAGAGGTGCGCCGCCTCGCCGGGACGGCAGAACGCGAGCGGATTACGCGCGACCTGCACGACGTGGTCGGGCGCACGCTGACGCTGGTGGCGTTGAAAGCCGATTTGGCCGGAAAGCTGGTCCCCAGAGATGCATCGGCAGCGGAGGCCGAATGCCGCGCCATCGCAGCACTCGCCCGAGAGGGACTGGCCGAGGTGCGCGCCGCGCTTGCCGGGCAGGCAGGCGGCAGCCTGGCGCATGAGGCGGCAGCGTCCAGCGCTGCATTGGAAGCGGCATCGGTCGCACCGGTCATCAGCGGCGACTTTAATGCGATCCCATCAGATGCGGGTGCCGTGTTGGCGATGACGCTACGCGAGGCGGTGACCAACGTGATCCGCCATGCGGGGGCACAACGCTGCACGATCGCCCTGTCGATGGTGGGCAACGAAGCGCGGCTGGCGGTGTCGGACGACGGGCATGGGCGAAGTTTTTCCGAAGGGCGCGGGCTTATCGGCATGCGCCAGCGCCTTCAGGCAGCGGGCGGATCGCTGACCATTCAGCCCGGCACCAGCGGCATGCAACTGATCGCGACGGTGCCGGCGTGATCCGCATCGTTCTGGCCGAAGATCAGGCGATGGTGTTGGGCGCGATTGCCGCGCTGCTCAACATGGAACCCGATCTGTCGATCATCGGGCGGGCTGCGGATGGGGCCGCTGCGATCGACCTGATCCGGTCGCTGGCGCCCGACATTTTGCTGACCGATATTGAGATGCCGCAGCTCAGCGGGCTTGATGTAGCGCTGGTGATTGCCGAGGAGCGGCTGGCGACGCGCACGGTGATCGTCACCACCTTTGCGCGGCCCGGCTATCTCGCCCGCGCCCGTGCCGCCGGTGTGCGCGGATATCTGCTGAAGGATACGCCCGTCGAACAACTGGCAGCCGCAATCCGGGTGGTCGCGGCGGGCGGCACCTTCATCCCGGCGGAACTGGCCGAGACGGCATGGCAGGCGGGCGCCGATCCACTTACGCCGCGTGAGCGCGATGCCTTGCGGTTGGCGGAGGAGGGCATGTCGAACAAGGAGATTGCCCGGCGGCTCGATCTGTCGCCCGGCACCGTCCGCAATTACCTGTCCGATGCCGCCGGCAAGCTTGGCGCGTCGAACCGGATAGAGGCAGGTCGGATCGCCCGCACCAACGGCTGGCTCTAACGGGGGCCTGCAATCGCGCTCCAGTGCCCGGTGTCACGCACCGCAGGTGACACTTGTCACTTCGCGACCCTGATCGGCGCTCGTAATTTTACCCCAGTCAAAGGTTGGTCCAAAAACCGAGGGGTCGTTACAATGAGATTTCACCGCGCCGTAATGCTGCTCTCCTGCGCCGTTGCCGCCCCGGCTTTCGCCCAATCGACCCCGGCCTCGCCACCCGAGACGCTGATCCGCAACGTTACCGTGTTCGACGGCCTGCAGAAACAAAGCCCACGCGCTGTTCTGATCAAGGGCAGCAAGATCGCCGACAGCAATTACCGCGGCAAGGTGACCCAGGCGATGCGGATCGTCGACGGGCGCGGCAAGACGTTGCTGCCGGGGCTGATCGACAGCCATGTCCACGCCTATCAGGGGCAGGACGATGCGCTGCTTTTCGGCGTCACCACCCAGCTCGATATGTTCAGCCCGCCTGAATCGACCCGCGACGTGCGCGCGCGGATGGCGCGCGGTGACAATGCGGCGATGGCGGACATTTTCACCGCAGGGTTTCTTGCCACCGTGCCCAATGGGCATGGCACCGAATATGGTCTGCCCGTCCCCACGCTGACCAAACCCGAGGAGGCCGATGCCTGGGTCGCCGCGCGGATTGCGGAAGGATCGGACTATATCAAGATTGTCGATGAACCCGGCACCATTATCGGCCGCGCGGTCCCGACGCTGAATGTGCCGACCATCCGCGCGCTGGCGGTGGCAGCACACAAGCGCGGTAAGCTGGCGGTGGTGCATGCACAAACGCTGGCGACCGCAACCGAATCGATCGATGCAGGTGCGGACGGGCTGGTGCATCTGTTCGCCGACAAGGATGGCGGTGCGGCCTTTGCCCGGCTGGCCAAGGACAGGGGTGTCTTCATCATCCCCACCTATGCCGTGCTTGAAGTATTCAGCGGACGATCGGGCACAGCAAGCCTGCTGACCCACCCCGCGCTATCAGGATTGTTACCTAAACCAGCTGTCGACACGGTACGGCAATCGTTCGGTCAGGATCGTTCGGCAAAGCTTGATCCGATCGAAGCTGCCAACCTTGGTGCGCTCGCCAAGGCGGGTGTCCCGATCCTGGCGGGCACGGATGCAGGCAACCCCGGCACCTGGTATGGGCTGAGCCTGCACCGCGAAATGGATTTGCTGGCAAAGGGCGGCCTGAGCCCCGCACAGGTGCTGACAGCGGCAACGGCGGCCCCCGCCCAGGCATTCCGGCTCACCGACCGGGGGCGGATCGCCAATGGCTTGAAGGCGGATCTGTTGCTGGTGGACGGCGATCCGACGCTGAACATCGCCGATGTGCATAACATCGTCGAAATCTGGAAGGATGGCGCTGCGGTCAACCAGTTGCGCGCGGCTCGGCGCACGATGATCGCCACCCAATCGACCACAGCCGGGCCGCCCCCCATTGCCCTGCCGGCCAATGGGCGAATCGCTCAGTTCAGCACCATGGGCGGCAAGGCCGTCATCGAATCGCCGGTTGGCGCAGGCTGGGACATCTCAACCGATTCGATCATGGGCGGCAAATCGACCCTGATGATGGCAGTCACCGGCACCGCCCCGAACGGCCAGCCAGCACTCACCCTGACGGGTGAGGTAAACCCGGGTTTCATCGCGCCCTGGGCCGGCCTTGCCTTTTACCCCGGCGCGAAGCCGTTTCAGCCTGCCAATATCAGCAGCGCCAAAGTGCTTCGCTTCTGGGCGCGCGGCGACGGCAAGGGACTTGCGGTGATGGGGTTTTCCACCGCTGGCGGGCAACGGCCCGGTGTGTTGCCGATCAGCGTGACGAAGGACTGGACCGAGGTAACGGTGCGTTTTGCCCAGCTCGCCAATTTCGATGCATCCAGCGCCCAGATGCTGCTGATCGGCGCCACCCAGCAGAATGGCCCCTTTCGCCTGGAAATCGCCGATGTGCGGTTGACGGCGGAGTAACCGGCTCGGGCCGATGTCCGCCAGCGACATCCGTCGGCAGCTGGGCGGGCCTGCGGACTTTTACGCGCGATCGCGTGCCGACGACCGGCTTTGATCGCGACAACCCCGGCTTCTTCGGGCTCGCTGGCCAAGGGGAGTATGGTTTACAGACGTCGCCGGCGATGGCTGCGGCAACGGCCTCGCTCATTTGCAATTTACCGTGGCCGGTCGTCTTGGCCGAAGCTAAGGTGACGCTCGATCTACTAAGCCCGGACAAATACCGGTGATGGCGCCCGGTGAAGTAAACGCTACGTTGGCTCCCGGTCGCTTCCGCGAGTGCCTGCTCCACTGCCCTATTGAAGAGCAAATTTTTTGCGGAAACCCAGCCGATGATTTCGAAAGATATCGGCGGGGGAGCAGTTCTCCGCTGCTTTTTATAGAGCTAGACCTAGGGGTTAATGCACCGGAAAATGGTGCCCCACAGGAGACAAAGCTGGGCACTTAAATCATTGGAGAATCTACATTAGTCGCCGGTAACCCGGCCTTCATCGTCTTTGATGCGCGCCTTTGCACGGCTTTTCCTCGCGGCCTGGATGATATTCTCGATCTCAAAGAGCAATTTGATGCCCTGGTCGGTCTTGCCGTTGTCCTCCGCCTGATCTTCCAGAAACAGCGTCTTCGCTCGCGCCGCAAGGTCGATCGCCATTGCATAGCCCTCTTCGCCGAGCCTGCCCCGCACGATATCCAGGCTGGCACCAAGGACGCCAAACTCGCTGTCGATCGTCCTCAGCGGAAATAATTCATCGACAAAAGTTGGTGCACCGCCGACCAAAGAGGCCAACAAGTCGTAAATCTCGCTCAGCGTCGCTGGAATATAGGGTTGGTAGTTGGGGAAAGGACCCTCAAAAATCTCGCTCATCGCTTCGTCTCCGGGCGGGTAATGATGTAGGTGCTGTCGGAGCCGAGCTGGCTTGGACGCACAATGACGACTAGGGTTGGCTGGAAGTCAGCGGCGAAGAAGTTACGAACCTGTGGCGTTTTTAACGTCTTGGGCGAAAGTGTCACATCAAAGGCGATCTTCCCCACCTTCATGTCAGGTAGGACATAGCTCGTTTCTGATCCGGAAGTGTTATTCTCGCGCCGATTGACCCTGATTGGCCCGGGACGAACTGAACTGATCCCGGATGCATTGTACCGCTCACGCATGTTGCGGCGAACTTCTCGATCGATAAAATTACCCAACGCTTCCTGCGGCGACAAGCGGATCGGCAGTTTACCGGCCTTCAACAATCTCAATCCACGCGCATATGCTAGGTCGGTTCTTTTCTGAAGGAATCGCAACGTCTCGACCTGCATCGGCCGCAATTCTCCCTTCTCGCGCACAAAAGCCGCCGCGCGCTCGAACCGAAGGCCGTCGATCTGATTGACCTGGCCCTGCGCGGTTTGGGGAAAACCCAAAGACTGAAAGCGATAGTTCGGATCGATTGCCTTGATTTGATCGATCAGTTGCTGCGTTCGCGCCAAGGTAAGCTCGGCAACCATTGCGCGTGCAGGGCCGCTAAGATCCAGCAAGTTATCGGCTACCGCAATTATGGCCCCGCCGGGCGCATTCGCAAGACCTGGAAAGACCTGCTCCAACAGCATTGGATCCTCGAAAGCACGACTATTGCTGCCGCGCGTCGATCGGGGAAAACGGGAAAACTATACTTGTCGAAAGTCACCGCGAATGTCGTCTGGCCGAAAAATTGCATCTTGAAGCGAAGGCGTTTGTTCGGAAACAGCACGCGATCCGCCCAGTAGCTTCATCGGCACGGGAGGCAACGTCTGCGTCACTCCCTCGGTTTTGCCCGCGCCAGGCGAGCGTGGTCGTTGACGCGAGCTGATGACCCGGCTCTGCGAGCCCGGACCGAAATACTCGCCCGATCCGGCAAAGGTGAACCGCCCATCCTCTGGATCGTGCCATGGATTGAACTTGAGCTCGGTGCCGTCAGGATTGCGCAAAGATGGAACTTTGCCGGTTCGTAGCCAAACCGAAAAGGCGCGTCGCCGCTGTTCATCGGATATCTGGATCATGCCACCCTCGTTCTCAAACGCGGTGAGAACATTTGATGAACATTATCCAACAAGTCAAGCAAAATCAATCGCTCGAAGCCCGGCTTCGCCGCAAGCGGCGCCCGATCGCTTACGCATGACGGAAGGCTGCACAGCGGTAAAAATCTATCGAAATGGTGCGCTTACAGGACTCGAACCTGTGACCCCCGCATTACGAATTGGTCATGGCCATTGAATCTAAAGAGAAATTTAGGAATTTATAAAAGATTCTATAATGGTTTCGGTGTATTTTATTGGGTGCAACATCGTGGCGAACACCAAATGCAGACGGGTGGCTACCCACCAATCTCTTCACTCGTATCGCTATACTACGCGTTAGTACCCTTTGTTGTACAGGTTGACCGCTTTGTAACTTTCGAATGGATCTTGGCCGGGTCGCCATTCATGCGGCATTGAGTGATTAAATGGCTTAAGCACAGCGTTTTCAGTCTGTGTGATTACGGCTTGCTTGTAATGAAAATGTAGAAATTCAGTGAGCGTACCTCTTTGCCAAACCCCTGAATCGGCTCTGATTGCCTCCCGCAGAACTCGCACTGGCGTTACGTGTTCAACAATAAGCCTAAAAGGCGCTGGCTCACCCCGTTCGGGCTTCCGCACCGCTAATTCTCGATCGACTCCGCGTTGACAGATATGGGCTGCTTCGAAGCTGAACCAATCCATATGAGCCAGCAAGCGTCCACCATCGACCCACGGGCAAGGGTTGTTGAACCAGCGCTGCTTGCCCGTCCGCTTGAGCAGTTCACCACCGTACTCATACGCTGCCCCTTCGTCGAGATGAGTGCGAAACGAGGCGTTGGGTCCAGTTCGGACATGATCGATAATGAGATCGAGCCGCCTCGCGGCTTCTTCACGAAGGTCCATCTCAGCTCTCCGATGCACCGAACAGACGATATCAGGATTTGCAGTACAACGTCGACCCTTGTGGCCAATTTGCCCGCCCGATGTTGTTCGTTGTCCCCCACCACCGCCAAGCAACTACCGACTGCCGACCGGCAAGTTTCGGGTCGGGAAGCTGCCCGGCGGCTACCGCCCAACCCTCGCCATAGAAGTGTCTTCAACGAAACCCGAAAGCCGCCGCTCATTTTGTACTGGTCGTGTGATGCGGAATGCCGACTCCTGGGACGTTGCGGACCTTCGTCAATGGCACGCTAAACGACTGGATTTGCCAAGATTAGACATCCAATGTTCGACGACCGGCTCCGAACACATGTCTGTTGAGCATTGCGGAGCCTCGCGCTTGCTTCGAGCCTCTTTTATCTAGGCCGCGACGATGGCGGTGGTTCCATCATTTCGCCGGGCAGCCCCAGCCGTGCCTCGCTCAGCGCGTGACGATTCCTTGCGCCTTGCTGGCGAATTGAGCAGCGCCCTTGTCGTCGTTCACAAGGCTTGCCCCAGCCGCCGGGACAGTCACGCCGATGCGTAGCGCGGGCCGTGCCTTCATTGCTTCGAGCCAGCGGTCGAGGTTTTCAAGCCCATCGCGCGAGACGCCCGACCATTTGTAAGTGCGCACCCAGCACCAATTGGCGATATCGGCGATCGAATAGTCGTCGCCCAACCATTCGCTCTCACCCAGCCGCCGGTCGAGCACCTCGAACAGGCGGCGACATTCATTCTGGTAGCGCTCGATCGCCGCCGGGATTTTTTCCGGGAAATAGCGGAAGAACACGTTGGCCTGCCCCATCATCGGGCCGACGCCGCCCATCTGGAACATCAGCCACGCCATCACGCGCGCGCGCGCTTTGGTTTCGGTGGGGAGCAGGCGGCCGGTCTTCTCGGCCAGATAGACCATGATCGCGCCGGATTCGAACACCGCGAGATCATCATTGTCGCGGTCGACGATCACCGGGATGCGGCCATTAGGGTTAAGCGCGAGGAAAGCGTCGGTCTTCTGCTCGCCCTTGGCTAGATCGATGGGATGCACGGTGTAGGCGAGGCCCAGTTCTTCCAATGTGCAGGAGGCCTTGTGACCGTTGGGGGTGGAGGCGGTGTAGAGATCGATCATGGCAGCGTTGCTCCCTTGGCTGAAGGTGCCGGGCGGCGATTGTCGACAAGGCGGAAGCCGATGTGGTCTGTGCCCAGATCGCGTTCCTGGAACTGGCGGGCGGCGGGGCGGTAGCGGGCGCAGTAGTTTGCCGCGCAGAGGAAGGATCCGCCCTTGATGACATTGACCGGCTGTCCCGGGCGGGGCACGGCGGTGGTCCATTCCCAGACATTGCCGATCATGTCGTACAGGCCGAACGCGTTCGCCGCGAAGCAGCCCACCGGCGCGCGCGCAGTGAAGCCGTCGGTGCCGATGTCGCGCGCGGGGAAGGCACCCTGATAGTAGTTGGCGGCAGGCGCGCCGGCAGCATCCTTGGGTTCGGGAAGCGCGGGGGCACCGGCGCGGGCAGCATATTCCCACTGTTCCTCGCTCGGCAGGCTCAGCCCGGCCCAGCGCGCATAGGCAGCGGCATCATCATAGGTGACCTGCACCACCGGATCGGCCCCGCGCCCGTTGATCGCGCTGGTTGGGCCGGATGGGTGGTGCCAGCTGGCCCCCGGAACCCACGCCCACCAGTTGCGATTCTCGGGTGTCGGCACCCGGAAGACCGCAGAACCGGGCAGGCGCATTGGCGGCGGCGCGCCGGCTATGGCCGGGGGATTACGCTCGGCGGCAGTGCGATAACCGGTGGCGGCGACGAAGTGGGCGAACTGGGCGTTGGTGACTTCGGTGCGGCTGATCCAGAACCCCGCGACTGCGACCTCGCGCGCGGGGCCTTCCTCGGGATATTGCGGATCGACCCCCATGGTGAATCGGCCGCCCGGGACCCAAACCATTTGCGGTTCGGCCATACCCTTGCAGGCCGAGCGTGCCGAAGGGGCGTCGTCCGGTTGCGCTTCCCCGCAAGCGGCCAGCAGACTGAGCGTGGCAAAGAGCAGGCCGACCCTCACCGCGCCTCGGCCTGCACCAGAATATCCTCGACCAGTTGCCGGATCGCGGCCAGCGTGTCCTCGGGCGAGAGTTCCTCGTCCTGCCGCAGCAGGCGCCAAGTGTCGAAGCTGCAGGCGATCAGAATTGCCCTGCCGGCTTGTGTCGAGGTCTGCAATTCGGGCGGCAGAACCGCATCGAGCATCCGCTTCTCGCCCGCGTGGAGGCGACGGTATTTGCCGGCGATGAATTGCGAGCGATAGCGTTCCATCACCGCAGAAATGCGGAACACGGCGGCCGCCTCGTTGATCGTGCAGCGCCGCGCGATCAGCTCGAACAACTGGCCTTTCCAGTGCGCCGAACGATAGGGCGCGGTAAGCAGCGGCTGGTAGGCGGCGACCAGCAGATCATCGATCGCGTGAAAAATCGCGTCCTTGTCCTGGAAATGGCGGAACACGGTGCGGACGGACAAGCCGGCCTTTTCGGCCACGGCATCGGCATTGGGATCGGGATCGCCCGCAGCGACGAGCTCTACCATGGCCTGAATAATCCGCGCCCGGTTGGCATCCCCCCGCGCACGCCGTCCGTCGTCGATAGGCTGAGCCGCGTCCATCGCCACTCTGATAACATTTGCTGCGCTGGTCATTTCGTCCTTCCGCGCCGCCGGATTTCGGCAGCGATCAACCACAGGCGGTCCTGCCCCCAGACGCACAGATCCTGTTCGTCCGGCCCGCCGCCGCGCAACCGATAGCTGGGAACGCCCCAGAGCCCAAGTTCCTCGGCCATTTCGCGCTGGTTGCGCGCCGTTTCCGCCTTCCAGCCGTCGGTGCCGAGATGGCGCTGCGCCGCGCCCCAGTCGAGCCCGGCGCGCTCGACTGCCAGCTTGATCCCCTTCGGACGGTGCAGGGCGGCTGCCTCGGTCCAGGCGAGCCGCAGCGCCGCCGACAGCAGCGCAACATCCTTGCCCTGCGCGCGCGCCCAGGGAAACAGCGAATAGATCTGGCGTGTCGGCTCGCCGACCGGGAACATCACTGGACCGAAACCGGTGCCAAGGTGTTCGCTCTCGCGCTTGGCGTCGAAAACGATGTAACCGCCCTTCTGGCGCGTTGCCGGAACCCCGCGCATGACCATTGGCAGCACCGGCTTGTGATGGAGCCTAATCCCGCATTCGCGCGCCATCGCGATGGTGCGATCATAGATGATCGCGGTGTAGGGCGAATTGAGCGAGGGGTAGAAATCGAGCGTCAGCTGGCTCGCATCGACCCCGCTGACATCGATGGCCGGGCGCGGGCAGATAAAGGGAAGCGATGGGTCCCGGCACGCCCCCAGATCGCGCAGCCATTGTTCGAGGTAGAACAGGCGGTCGACTCCCCAGAACCACTCCCCGCCATAGTGGAACATCGCGCCCGAATAATGCCCGAGCTTGGCCAGCCGCGCACTGCCCGTGTCGAGCGTCGCCGCATCCGGAGGTGTGTCGCGGCGGTCGGACAGGTCCGAGGGGCGCGTGAGGCCGTAATGCGGCGCGATCAGTTCCGCATCGCGGCGCGCCCAGGCCGCGAGCATTGCCAGTTCGGGCTGGTTCTTGCCGCCGCTGGCGCGAATCTGGTGCACCACCAGTTCGATATCGTAACGCTGCTGCAAACTATCGAGCACTTGCTGAGCGAGGTGCGAATAGGGGTCGTCATATTGGTGGAAATATTCGACCTTGTGCCGCGCGCCCGCTTTGCGCCGGTTGGTCTCGGCCCGTTCCCGCCGCTTGGCCCGGCGTGCTGGGTCAATCGTACGGTTGGTAACTAGGCCGACCAGGTGGCGCAGCACCACGGGCGGATCGACCATCAGCTTCCCGTTGGGATTGGGCGAGGGTTCGGGCTCAAGGCTCACAAGCGATAGCCTCCGGTGCGCAGGCGCTCCATCTGCTCAGGCCCGAGCGGGACATAGGTGCCCTTGCCCGGTTCGAGAAACCAAACGGGATCGCTGATCTGGTCGATGTCGAAACCTTCCTTGACCAGCTCCACCTTGCGCAGCTTCATCGTGCCGGTGGTCTCCGCCTCGGCCTGGATGCGCAGGAACAGCGGGACGGCGTAGGACGGCAGGTGCGCCTTCAGGTGAGCGGTAAGGCCCGCCATGTCGAAGCCTTCGCCAAGGGTCATCGCCACCATCCCCGCGCGCCCGTCCGCCCCCGGCACCGCGACGCCGTAGACATTGGCAAGCGCGATACCGGGATACTTCGCAACCGCGTCGGCGACGTCATTGGTGGCGACATTCTCGCCCTTCCAGCGGAAGGTGTCGCCGATGCGGTCGACGAAATAGACATAGCCAGCCTTGTCGCGGCGCATCAGATCGCCGGTGCGGAACCAGCGGTCACCCTTTTCGAATACGTCGGTGAGGATCTTCTTCTCGGTCGCCGCCTTGTCGTGATAGCCTTCGAAGGCCGCCGCACCGCCCGTGCCGATCCGGCCGATCGCCTCGCCCGGCTCGTCGACCCCGGCCCTGAGGCAGAAGCCATCGGCCCCGCGCACCGGCGCTTCGGCCTCGATATCAAACTTGACGAAGCTCACCCCCATCTTGCCTTCAAGCCAGGTCGGCAGGCGTCCGATCGCGCCGACCTTGCCATCGAAATTGACGAGCGAGACATTGCCTTCGGTCGAACCGTAAAATTCGCACATCTGGCGCACCCCGAAGCGCTCGACAAAGGGCTGCCACACTTCGCCGCGAAGGCCATTGCCGAAGCCTGCGACAAGGCTGTGGGCCCGTTCCTTGGGGTGCGGCGCGGCGTTGAGCAGGTAGCGGCAGAGTTCGCCGATATAGACGAAGCGGGTGGCGCCATGTTCGGCGGCATCGTCCCAGAAGGCGGAGACCGAAAGCTTGCGCCGCATGATGATGGTCGCGCCGTAGATCAGCGGCCCGGCGGTACCCATGCCCCCGCCGGTCGAGTGGTAGAGCGGCAGGGTGTTGTAGACCCGGTCATGCTCGGTCACCTTGCCAAGGATGCGCGCGTAACGCGCCATGCCGCGCAACCGGTTGTGCGTGATCCGCGCCGCTTTGGGCAGGCCAGTGGTGCCCGAGGTGTAGATGAACAGCGCGCTATCGCCGCCGGTGATGTTGGCACGGTGTTTGGCGGCTGGACGCGTATCGGGCTGGTGTGCCAGCGCCGCGGTGAGATCTGCGCCGTGCTTGCCGTCTAAATCCCAAAGCGGCTGCGCCATCCCGGTTTCGGCGAGCAGGGCCGCAAGCCGCGCCGCCTGGTCGCCCGCTCCGATGATCGCCTTGCTGTCGACGATCGCGATGCAATGCGCCAGACCATCGCCCTGCAGGTTGGTATTGATCAGCGCGGTCACCACGCCGACCTTGGCGAGCCCAAACCACACCGCCGGAAAATCGGGGCAGTTCTCCAGCATCAGCGCAACCGTATCGCCGCGCGCGAGACCCTGCGCGCGTGCCCAATGGGCGATGCGGTTGGCGCGCGCGTCGAAGGCGGCGTAGGTTACGCTCTGCCCTTCGAACACGATCGCGGGTTTCGCGCCGTGGCGATCAACGCTGCGCTCGATCTCGTCGACGATCGTGACGGACGACTCTGGCTGCAATTCCTTCAGCGTCTGAATAACGCCGTAGACGTCTCTGATGAAGGCCGCTTCCCGCCGGATCGTGCCGATAGCCTTGAGCATAGTTTTGCCTCTCTCCTCGATCGCCGCCATTTGCAGCCTTGGCTTGACGCGGGCGATTCTTGTGTCATTGAAAGTGACATTAATTGGGCCGCGTGGCAACTCGCCGCGCAAAGGCCATCACCGCACGGGAGGGAAGCCATGAAGACCAGACTGACCGAACTGCTTGGGATCGAGGTGCCGATCATCTGCGGCGGCATGATGCGGGTCGGCACCGCCGATTTGGCCGCAGCAGTGTCCAACGCCGGGGGCCTCGGCGTGATGACCGCGCTGACCTGCAAGACCGCAGCGGACCTCAGCGCCGAAATCGCGCGCTGCCAGGCACTCACCACCAAGCCCATTGCCGTCAACCTCACCGTCGGCGTGGTCGCGACCCCGATCAACTATGGCGAGTATATTCGCGCCATCATCGAAAGCGGGGTCAAGATCGTCGAGACGGCCGGGCGCTCGCCCGAGCCCTTTATGGAAGCCTTCAAGGCCGCCGGGATCAAGGTGATTCACAAATGCGTGGCCGTGCGCCACGCCCGCTCGGCCGAGAAGATCGGGGTCGATGTGGTCAGCATCGACGGGTTCGAATGCGCCGGCCATCCGGGCGAACAGGATATTGGCGGCCTCGTGCTGTTCCCCGCCGCTGCTGACGCGCTGACAATCCCGGTGGTCGCCTCGGGAGGGATCGCCGATGGTCGCGGGCTCGCCGCTGCGCTGGTGCTCGGCTGCGACGGGGTTAACATGGGCACCCGCTTCATGGCGACCAAGGAGGCCCCGATCCATCAGGGCATCAAGGACAAGATCGTCGAGATGGACGAGACCCAGACGCAGCTGATCTTCCGCAGCTATCGCAACACGGCGCGGGTTTATCGCAATTCGATTTCCGAAAAAGTGGCCGCAATCGAGGCGGCGGGCGGCGGGTTCGACGAAGTCCACGACTATGTTTCGGGCGCCAATCAGGAAAAGGCCTGGACCACCGGCGATATCGAGGCCGGCATGGTCACCGCCGGCCTTTCGGGCGCCTTCGTCCACGATGTGCCGACCTGTCAGGAAGTGATCGACCGGATCGTCGCTGACGCCCGCGCGATCATCACCGGGCGGGTCGCAGCGATGTTCGCCTAAGCCTGCGCAGGCTTCAGGAACGGCAGGCAGCCGGTTCGCTCAAGCACCGCGACAAGCTCTGAGTCATCCGCGACGCTGGCGAACTTGCGGCGCAGTTCGTCAAGCGTTGCGGCCTGATATTTGAAAGTCTTCTGCTGGAAGGCCGCGCCCTTCATCGTCAGGCTGGTCTCCTTCTCGCCCTTGGCCCAGGCTTCATGGTTGGCCGCCATCCACGGCAGGAAGCGCCCGGCGACTTCGCTGGCAAGGATCGGCGCGAGCGTCGGCAGCAGTTGGGCGAGCGGTTCGAATTCGCCCTCCACCTTAGGGGACAGCATCCGCTTGATATAGGCCACCAGTTTGGGCGCATGGGCTTCGAGATGGGCGTTGGCGGTCGGATCGGTCCACGCCTGGTGGAAGTTGCACCACAGTCCGAAGTCGCCAAAGCATGGCCGATCACCGAGCAGATAGGGACGCTTGGCGAAATGCGCGTCGAGCATGGCCGACAGGTCGATGAAGGATTGCTTGAGCTGCGGGATATTGGTTTCGTTCGCCCCGGCAAAGCTCAGCCGCGGCACCATCCGCCGGACCATCAGATGTGATAGCACCGGCTTGCCCAGCGCAGCCCACCATTGCCCCTCGAGCCGGTATCCCGCCAGCCGGTCCCCGGTCGACTTGGCATCCGCGGGGTAGAACCAGCGCTGGAAGAACATCAGCTTGTTGCACCATTCGTCGCCAAATTCCTCAAACAGGCACGACAGGAACCACAGCGCGCGGTCCGCAGGGTGGACCGAGGGCTGCGGAAACTCCTGCTCCAGCCGTTCGATGATCGGGGTCGAATCCTGCATCGTCTCGCCATCGGGCAGGAACAGCAGCGGAATCAGCTGCACCTTGGCGTGCTGCTGGAACAGCGGCTCGTTCTTCATGCTGCGCTGGATCCACTCATAGCTGATGCCTTTGAAATCGAAATAGGACTGCACCTTCTTGGTATAGGGCGAAAGCGGCAGGCCCATCAGACGGAAGCCCTTGGTCGACTGTGTCATGTCATCCCCTTTGCGTGATTGGCTTTCGGCGAGACTAGACAATTGTCACGTGGAATGACAGAAAGTTTTGAAAGCCGTGCCGGAGAGAATCCCATGAACATCGATTTTGCCCCCGAGCTTGAGGCGTTCCGCGCAGAGGTGGCCGAATTTTTCGCAACCGCCCCCACGCCTGCGATTCGCGAGGCAGGGCGCAAGACCACCAGCGTCTTTGCCCCGTTCAAGGAATGCATGGAGTGGCAGCGAATCCTGTTCGAAAAGGGCTGGGTCGCGCCGCATTGGCCCAAGGAAAGCGGTGGCACCGGCTGGAGCGTCGAGCAGCGCTTCATCTTCGCCGAGGAATACCGCAAGGCCGACCTGCCGCCGCTGCTGCCGCAGAGCCTCGGCATGGTTGGCCCGTTGTTGATCGACCTCGGCACCGAGGAGCAGAAGGCGCGCTACCTCCCCGGCATCCTCAGCGGCGATGATTTCTGGGCGCAGGGCTATTCCGAACCCAATTCGGGATCAGACCTCGCCTCGCTCTCGTGTCGCGCAGCGGCCGACGGGGATGATTACATCATCAACGGCTCCAAGATCTGGACCACTTACGCCCACCACGCCAACCGCATGTTCATGCTGGTGCGCACCAGCAATGAGGGCAAAAAGCAGCAGGGCATCACCTTCCTGCTGCTCGACCGCACCGATTATCCCGGCATGACCATCCGCCCGATCATCGGCCTCGATGGCTTCCCCGAACAATGCGAGGTGTTCTTCGAGGATGTCCGCGTGCCGCAATCGGGCCGCGTCGGCGCGGAGAATGAAGGCTGGGCGGTGGCCAAGCACCTGCTCACGCACGAACGCGGCGGCGGCAACGCGGCGAGCCCCACCTTGATGCGCTATTGTGAGCGCGCCCGCGAGGCGGCAGCGGCGACGCCCTCGCCCTTTGGCGGGATGCTGGCCACAGACCCGGTGTTCCAGCGCGAACTCGGCGAGCTCGAAGCCGACATCGCCTCGCTCGGCCATTTCGAGAAGCTGGCGATCAGTGGCCATGCCATCGCCCGCGACCCGGCCTTCCCGTCGATTAACAAGACGATCAATTCCGAACTGATCCAGCGCGCCTCGACCATCATGGCGCAGGTCTCGGGCGTCGGCGGGCTGGTGCGCCAGCTCGAGGCTTTGCGGGTCGGCAGCAATGTCGAGCCGCTGGGAAGCGAGTTCGACCTGATCTCGATGCCGCTCTACCTCAACAGCCGCGCCACCACGATCTACGCCGGCTCCAACGAAGTGCAGCGCGATCTGATCGCGCGCAGTCTGGCGGCAGGGGCGTAAGCGCGATGGATTTCAACTTCACCGAAGAACAGCAGATGCTGCGCGACAGCATCGGCAAGTATCTTGAGAAAAACTACGATTTCGACACGCGCCAGAAACTGGTGCGAGGCGAGGCGCCTTGGTCGCAGGAGGCGTGGCAGCAATTCGCCGATTTCGGCCTGCTCGCGTTGCCCTTCAGCGAGGAGCAGGGCGGGCTGGGC
>JAKFUX010000051.1:0-43708 GCA_021732465.1 Sphingomonas sp. | reverse complement strand
CGGCTGGTCCCCCTCCCCGCGAGCGGGGAGGATTTGAAAACAACCTCCTCGCGCTCGCGATCGATTGTGCCCGTGCCCGCGCGACGTTGGGCGAGATTTCTTCGGCGATGGAGGATGCGTTCGGCCGTTATGCCACCAGCCCGACGCCGGTCAGCGGCGTCTATGGCGGCGCCTATGCCGATGATGCGCGCTGGGACCAGTTGCGCGACGGCGTGTCCGCCACCGAACGGCGGCTAGGCCGCAAGCCCCGCATGCTCGTCGCCAAAATGGGGCAGGACGGGCATGATCGCGGCGCCAATCTGGTGAGCAGCATGTTCGGCGATCTGGGGTTCGAGATCGTCCCCGGCCCGCTGTTCCAGACACCGCACGAAGCCGCCGCGCTGGCGGTCGAAAGCGATGTCGATGTCGTCGGCGCGTCGAGCCTCGCGGCGGGGCACAAGACGTTGATCCCCGAGTTGATCGGCCATCTGAAGGATGCCGGCCGCGCCGACATCAAGGTGATCGCGGGCGGCGTCATTCCGGCGCAGGACTATGATTTCCTGCGCGATGCAGGCGTGCAGGCGATCTTCGGCCCGGGCACCAACCTCACCGAAGCAGCGGCGGAAGTGTTGCGGCTTTTGGGGCACAATATGCCACCCGAAAGCGAGGCGACCGAATGAACGGACACCGCCCGTGCACCCTTGCCACCGCCCGTCCGGACTGAGTGCAGGATGCAACCGCAATCGTCGTTCATTCCCGCGGCATCGGTCATGTTCCTGACCGGGCTCGGCATTCCGGTGATGGCCGCCGTGAACGGGGTGCTCAGCCGCCACGTCGGCGGTCCGATTGCGGCAACGGCGCTGTTGTTCGCGATGGGATGTGCAATGGCGACCCTGCTGTTGCTGGCGCTTGGTGCACCGGCATGGGGCAGTTTGTGGCAGGCGCCGGTCTGGGCATATTTCGGCGCCGGGTTCATGGTGTTCTACATCGCGTCGATCACGACGATCGGCCCAAGGATCGGCATCGGCAATGCGATCTTCTTCGTCTTGCTCGGGCAATTGATCGCGGCCGCCATCATCGACCATTTCGGCTTGTTCGGCGCGATCAAAAGCGCGCTCACCGCGCAACGCTCGATCGGGATCGTGGTGATGGCGATCGGCGTCTATTTGGCTAAGAAGGTAGTATGACCCAAACTCGCCCCGGCTGGACTCGCGCACAAATCGCCGACCCGTTCGGCGCACTGGTGTTTGCGCGCGCAACCGGTTTACTGCGCGCATCGCGCTGCCAGGGTATGTGAATGAGTGATCAGCCCGACCGGCAGATCAATGGCGCTGCGCGAAGCGACTGGATGCTGCTCGAATATGATTATTTCAAGCATTTCAGCACCATTGGTCTGGTCGTATTGGGCGCAATGCTGACCTGGGTTCAGGGCGATAAGCGGGCCGCAACATCGCTGGTGATGGTCAGTCTGGCGCTGGTGGCAATGGGCACGACGCTTGGTTTTGGCGCAATGAACACCATCATTTCGCACCGGAAGACAGGCAAACCGCTCCGGCGCTTCTTCAACTACGAGCGCGGCATTTCGAGCGGCTTGTTTGCGGCTGGCTTGGGCATGTTTCTGAGCGAAATTGGAAAGGTTATCAATTGATCCGCACCGACTGGACCCGCGCCGAAATCGCCGAGCTGTTCGATCTGCCCTTCGACGAACTGATGTTCCGCGCGCAGACTGTTCACCGCGCAAACCACTCGGCCGGCGAGGTGCAGCTTTGCACCCTGCTCTCGATCAAGACCGGCGGCTGCCCGGAGGATTGCGGTTACTGCTCGCAGTCCACATCTGCCGATAGCGGGCTGAAGGCCGACAAGCTGATGGAGGTAGAGGCCGTGCTCGCCGCCGCTGCCGAGGCAAAGGCAAGCGGATCGCAGCGTTTCTGCATGGGCGCCGCGTGGCGCAACCCCAAGGACCGCGATATGGGCGCGGTGATCGCGATGGTCGAAGGCGTGAAGGCGATGGGGCTGGAAACCTGCATGACGCTCGGCATGCTGGAGCCGCATCAGGCGCGCCAGTTGGCCGATGCGGGGCTCGATTACTACAACCATAATATTGATACCTCGCCGGAAAATTACGGTAACGTCATCACCACGCGCACCTTTGCGGACCGGCTCGATACGCTCGAGCATGTCCGCGCGGCGGGCATCAATGTGTGCTGCGGCGGGATCGTCGGCATGGGGGAGACGCGCAGCGACCGGGTGGGTTTCGTCCATGCCCTCGCCACCTTGCCGAAGCATCCCGAAAGCGTGCCGGTGAATGCGCTGGTGCCGGTGAAGGGCACGGTGCTGGGCGATATGCTTAGCGATACGCCGATGGCGAAAATCGACGATGTTGAATTTGTACGCACGGTGGCGGTTGCGCGGATCACCATGCCGCTGAGCATGGTGCGGCTGAGCGCGGGGCGCGAGAGCATGAGCGAGGCGACGCAGGCGCTGTGCTTCATGGCGGGCGCGAACTCGATCTTCACCGGCGACAAGCTGCTGACGACGGGCAACCGCGGCGACAGCGCCGACGGGGCGATGTTCGAGCGGCTCGGCCTGCGCCCGATGATGGCCGAGGAGCCGATGCGGGTGGCAGCAGCCGAGTGAAACGGCTCATCGCCCTGATCCTGGCGTTGCTACCGGTGCCTGCGCTGGCGCAGACGGTGCAGACGCCGATCGTGATCGGGCAATCGTACCGGATCGACTCAGCGATCATGGGGTCCCCGCGCGTCACCAATGTCTGGTTGCCGCCCGGCTATGATAAGGGCACCCAGAGCTACCCAGTGCTGTACGTGCTCGACGGGGGTATCGCGCAGGATTTCCACCACATCTCCGGCCTGGCCCAGCTCGGCACGATCGCCGGCACGACGCAGGACATGATCGTTGTGGGGATCGAGACGGTTGATCGCCGCAATGAACTTGCCTTTCCGGTGGCCAGCGACGCCAAGCTGAAGGCCGACTACCCGACCGCAGGGAATTCCGCCCGCTTTCGCCGCTTCATTGCATGCGAGGTCAAGCCCTGGGTGGAAAAGCGCTATCGCACCAGCGGCGAGGATGCGCTGATCGGCGAATCGCTTGCCGGGCTGTTCGTGGTCGAAACCCTGCTGCGGCAGCCCGCGCTGTTCGATACCTATATCGCGATCAGCCCCAGCCTGTGGTGGGACAATGAGGCTCTCTTGAAGGCCGCCCCCGCGCTGCTGGCCGCGACCGCCGGTCGCACGCTGTGGCTGACGGTGGCGGATGAAAAGGGCATGGGCGTCGCGCCCTTTGCCGCACTGTTAAAGGCGCAGGCACCCGCCACGCTCAAATGGGGCTATCACCCTCGACCAGAGGACACCCACGCGACGATCTATCACGGCGCGGCACTAGCGGCGTTGCGGGCGCTGTATCCGGTGGTGGCGAAGTGAATGCCGACTATCCTGCGCATTGGTGGATTCCGTTTCTACTTCTACAGTCACGAACCCAACGAACCGCCGCACATCCACATCGATTACGGCGATGCGACGATCAAGGTCTGGCCGGAGCCCCTAGAAGTAGCAAAGAGCCGTGGCTTTCGGGCGCACGAAATTGGTGGCATTGTCGCCATGGTCGACGCGAACCGACCTTTGCTGTTGGAGGCATGGCATGAATATTTCAGCTAAAGTCACCGACGAGCGTGTTCTCGACGTGCGCTTCGATGATGCCAGCCTGATCGTCGATTTGATGGACGGGCGGACGATTTCGGTGCCGCTCGCCTGGTATCCGCGCTTGCTGCACGCGACGGCGGCGCAGCGGGCGGGTTGGGAGATGGCGGGCGCGGGCTATGGCATCCACTGGGCCGGGATCGATGTGGATTTGAGCACTGACGGGTTGTTGCGCGGCGCACCGGCGGTAAAGGCGGCGTGAGCTTTCGCGATCACGGGTCTATTTCAGCAAGGGCAAGGATCGGTTGCCTTCTCTACGGACTGGTGGGAGCAGTCATATCCGGCTTCTTTCTGCTAGTCGCAGCGCTAGGACACTGCGCCCCAAGAGTTGACGGATCTGGATGCGAGAACGATAGATTTTTCAAGTTCGCCATGTTTCCCGGTAGCCTGATCGTCTTCCTTTTGGGCGGGGTCATCCTCGCCTATGTCGTCACGAGAGAAAAAGAGTGATGCTCAAAAAAATCCTGGTAGCCAATCGTGGTGAAATCGCCTGCCGCGTGTTCCGCACGGCCAAGCGAATGGGCCTCGCCACCGTTGCGGTCTATTCTGACGCTGATGCGCGCTCCCCCCATGTCCTGATGGCAGACGAGGCCGTGCGCCTCGGCCCAGCGCCTGCCGCCGAGAGCTATCTCAAGGCCGACCTCATTCTCGCCGCCGCCAAGGCGACGGGCGCTGACTGTATTCACCCCGGCTACGGCTTTCTGTCCGAACGCGAAAGTTTCGCACGGGCCTGTGCCGAGGCCGGGATCGCCTTTGTCGGGCCCCCGCCGGGCGCGATTGCGGCGATGGGCGACAAGATCGAATCGAAAAAGCTCGCTAAGGCGGCGGGGGTCAATGTCGTCCCCGGTTTTCTGGGCGAGATTGCCGACACCGAGGAGGCGGTGAAGATCGCCAAGGACATCGGCTTTCCCGTCATGATGAAAGCGTCGGCCGGCGGCGGCGGCAAGGGGATGCGCCTGGCCTATTCCGAACAAGACGTGCGCGAAGGCTTTGAGGCGACCAAGCGTGAGGGGCTGGCGTCGTTCGGGGATGACCGCGTGTTCATCGAAAAATTCATCGAAAGCCCGCGTCACATCGAAATTCAGGTGCTCGGCGATCAACAGGGCAATATCCTGTACCTCAACGAGCGCGAATGCAGCATCCAGCGCCGCCACCAGAAGGTGGTCGAGGAAGCGCCGTCGCCCTTCGTCACGCCCAAGATGCGTAAGGCCATGGGCGAGCAGGCGGTCGCACTCGCCCGCGCGGTGGGGTATTACAGCGCGGGCACGGTCGAGCTGATCGTATCGGGCGCGGACACGACGGGGGAGGGGTTTTACTTCCTCGAAATGAACACCCGGCTGCAGGTGGAGCATCCAGTAACCGAGGCAATTACCGGCATTGACCTGGTCGAACAGATGATCCGCGTTGCAGCGGGGGAGGCGCTGCCCTTCAACCAAGCCGATATTGGCATCAACGGCTGGGCAATCGAGAATCGCGTCTATGCTGAAGATCCCTATCGCGGGTTCCTGCCCAGCATCGGGCGGCTGGTGCGTTATGGCCCGCCGGAGAGCGAGGATACGCCCTACGCCAACCTCGTATCCAGTAGCGGCGAGACCACAGACGGGGAATGGGGCCGTTCTGATCGATCCTATATCCGTGTCGATGATGGCGTGCAGGAGGGCGGCGAGGTCAGCATTTTCTATGACCCGATGATCGCCAAGCTGATCACCTGGGCACCCACGCGCGAAGGCGCGATTGATGCGCAGATCGGCGCCCTCGATGCCTTCGAGATTGAGGGACCAGGGCATAACCTGGATTTCCTGTCGGCGCTGATGCAGCACCCGCGCTTCCGATCAGGCAACATCACCACGGGCTTCATTGCCGAGGAATATCCCGACGGTTTCCACGGTGCCCCCGCCAGTCCCGATCTGTTGCGCGCCCTCGCGGCCATCGCCGCCTTTGCCGCCACGGCAGAGGCAGATCGTGCACGGCGCACCGACGGGCAATTGGGCGACCGGCTGCAGCCACCCGCTGACTGGACGGTCCGTATTGCCGGTGTCGATCACAATATCGAGCTCGACGAGGACGAGATCACTGTCGATGGCACCCCGCTGGATCTGGCGATGGAATACACACCGGGTGACCGTGTGGTGGAAGCCGAAATTGACGGCGAACCGCTGATCGTGCGGCTTGCCCGCACGCGGACCGGTTTCAAGCTCACCACGCGCGGCGCAAGCCATGTCGTGCGCGTGCTGCCCGCGCATGTCGCGCCCTATGCCCGCCACCTGATCGAAAAAATACCGCCCGATCTGTCGCGGTTCCTGCTGTGTCCGATGCCCGGATTGCTCATGCGGCTGGATGTGGCGGCAGGCGACAAGGTGGAGCTTGGCCAGCCGCTGGCGGTGGTGGAGGCGATGAAGATGGAGAACATCCTGCGCGCCGAAAAATCGGGCGTGGTGAAATCGGTAAGTGCCGCGCCGGGTGACAGCCTGGCGGTTGACGCGGTGATTCTTGAGATCGAATAAAGGGCTTGCGCCTGTCGCAACGTCAACCGCTACACGGCCGCAATGATAACCGAACGATCCTGCGATCCCGTACAAGTTGCGACAATTTTCCGTTGGACGGTGATCCGTTACGTCGATAGGCCGACGTCATGGTTCGCCTAAAATTTATTCCGGCATCGCTGCTTGCGCTCATGCTCAGCGCATGTGCGGTAGGCCCCAATTACGCGCCGCCAAGCCCCACAAAGCTTGCCGTGCCGGAAAGCTTTTCGACGCCCGCAGCGCCGGGGGCAGTGGGCGATGGCCAGCGCTGGTGGACAAGCTTCAACGATCCGCAGCTGACGGCCATTATTGAACTGGCGCTGAAACAAAATCTCGATATCGATCAGGCGGTCGCGCGGTTGCGCCAGGCGCGGGAGGCTTTGGTCCAGTCCAATGCCGGGTTGTTTCCCACGGTGCGTGGTTCGACCAGCTATTCGCGCAACATCAATATTCGCGGGCGAAGCTTCGGCAACATTACCGACGCGGGCATCATCAACGAAAATTACGCGCTAAGCACAGATGCGTCATACCAGGTCGATTTGTTCGGCGGCGTGCGGCGCGGGATTGAGGCCAGTCGCGCAAGCCAGGCGTCCAGCGCGTATAGCGTGGCGCAGGTGCGCAATTCGACCGCGTCGGAAGTTGCCCGCAACTATATCATCGCCCGCGCAGCGCAGGCCAATCTGGCGATAACGCGCGGGTCGCTGGCCATTCAGGACGATAATCTGGAGATTGTCGGCTTTCGGATGCAGGCCGGGCTGGTATCGTCCTTTGATACCGAACAAACCCGCTCGCAGCGCGCGCAGACCGCGACGCAGGTGCCATTGCTTGAACAAAGCTTTCAGCAAGCAGCCAACCGGCTTGGGGTGTTGACGGGGCAAGCCCCCGGCGCGCTGAAGGCTGAACTCGCCGCCACCCAGCCGATCCCGCGGGGGCCGGATAGCGTGCCGGTGGGTATTCCTGCCGATATCATCCGGCTACGCCCTGATGTGCTGGTCGCCGAACGTAATCTGGCGGCGGCGACCGCGCAGATCGGCGTTGCCAAGGCGCAGCTTTATCCCGTGCTGAACCTGACGGCGAGCATCAGCACCAATGCCGGCATGATCGATCGACTGACTGACATCATCACAGGCCGGGTATTTGGCAGCATTGCCCAGACCATCTTTGATGCGGGCCGAAACCGTTCGATCGTCCGGTCGCGCCGTGCCGCTGCCGAAGGGGCGTTTGCGGCGTATAAGCAAAGCGTGCTGCGCGCGCTGGAGGATGTGGAAAACGCGCTGACCGCGCTGCAAACCGCCACCGCGCGTGAGCAGGATTTTGCAACGGCACTGGATGCATCCACCAACGCCGCCGTGCTTGCCCGCAGCCAGTACCGCGCGGGACTTACCGATATCACCCGGCTCAACACCAGCGAGAGCGCGCTGTTCTCCGCACAGAACGGGTTGATCAATGTGCGCGCAGACCGGGCGCAGGCGCTGGTGCAACTATATCTGGCGCTGGGCGGCGGGTGGGACAGCGCTAACCCGCCGTCGATTTCGTCCCTTACCGCGCCCGCAAAATAGCCGCAGGAAACGACATGGCCGACGCAACCACCACTGATCTCAACGATTTTCTGGGCAAGCGCGAGGTGCCTGCCTGGCGCAAGATCGTAAAATGGGTATTCGTCGCCGTTGGCGTGCTGCTGCTGATCCTGCTGGGCGTGCGCCTGTTTGCGCCTGCGCCAAAACCCAATTACGCGACGGAAACGGCGGAAAAGGGCGCGCTGGTCGTGTCAGTATCGGCGACGGGCAAGCTGGCGCCGACCAATCAGGTCGATGTCGGCTCCGAAGTTTCCGGCCTTGTGGCCAGGGTGCTGGTCGATGTGAATGACCGGGTGGCAAAGGGTCAGCCGATTGCGATCATCGATCCCACCCGGTTTCAGGATTCGGTAAACCAAAGCGGCGCGCAGCTGAGTTCAGCCATTGCGTCGGTGGCGCAGGCCCAGGCAACGCTTGCGCAATCGAGCGCGCAACTGGCGCGGTTGGAGGAAGTCAGCCGGTTGTCGAACGGCCGCGTTCCTTCCAAGACCGAAATGGAGCAGGCGATTGCCGATCGTGCCCGGGCGGTTGCCAATGTGCGCGCAACCCAGGCCAATGTCGGCGCGGCGCGGGCGACCTTGTCGTCCAACCAGTATAATCTGGTCCGCGCTGTGATCCGCTCGCCCGTCAACGGCGTCATCCTCGCGCGCCAGGTTGAGCCGGGCCAGACGGTCGCTGCATCGTTCAACACGCCAACCTTGTTCGTGATTGCCGAAGATCTGACGCAGATGAAGCTCGAAGTCGCGATTGATGAAGCTGATGTGGGAGAAGTGCAGGCCGGGCAGAAGGCGACCTTTACCGTCGATGCGTTTCCTGGCGAAAGCTTTCCGGCAACCATTACGCGGGTGAATCTGGGTTCCAACCTGTCGGCTCAAACGGCGACAACGACAGCGTCGGCGAACCAGGTGGTTAGCTATAGCGCGACCTTGGCCGTGTCCAACCCGCAAATCCGGTTGCGGCCGGGGATGACGGCGACGGCGGATATCACCACAACTGAGAAAAACGGTGTTCTGCTGATCCCCAACGCGGCACTGCGGTTTCGCCCTGCTGAAGGGGCAGCCTCCGCGCAAGCGGGCGGCATCGCCAGCGCATTTGGCCCGCCACGCCTGCGCCGCGGTGGCGCGGAACGCACGGCGACAATTGGCAAGGGATCAACCCAAAGCGTGTCGGTGCTACAGGCCGACGGCAGCTTGAAATCAGTATCGGTTGTCACCGGCGACACCAACGGAGCGATGACAGAGATAACCGGTGGCCAGCTGAAGGTTGGCATGAAGGTCGTCACGGGGCAGCTTGCGGCAGGGGCAAGTGGGCCCGCTGGCGGTGCCCGAACTGGTGGGCGCCCCCGGAACGGCGCGGGCAGCGGAACGGGCAGTGGCCAGTAACGCCCCCGCCCCAATGTCATCGGTGAAACCGGGAGCGGTCGATCCGCGCGTCCTGATTTCGTTGCGCGGCGTGACCAAAGTTTACGGCACCGGGCCAACCGCGTTTCAGGCGCTGAAGGGCGTTGATCTTGATATCGTCGCGGGGGATTTCGTCGCGGTAATGGGGCCATCAGGCTCGGGCAAATCGACGACGATGAATATCCTGGGCTGCCTTGATGTGCCGACAGCAGGCAGCTTTTTGTTCAAGGGCCACCGCGTCGAGGCGCTTGACCGGGATGAACGCGCGCTGCTGCGCCGCCGCTATCTGGGTTTTGTGTTTCAGGGGTTCAACCTGCTCGCGCGCACCACTGCGCTGGAAAATGTTGAACTGCCGCTGCTGTATCGGGGCGATGGGCGCAAGGAACGGCATGATTCGGCGATGGCAGCACTTGATAAGGTCGGGTTGGCACCGTGGTGGGACCATACCCCGGCGGAGCTTTCCGGCGGGCAGCAGCAGCGCGTGGCCATTGCGCGCGCGCTCGTCACCAATCCTGATGTGCTGCTGGCCGATGAACCAACCGGCAACCTCGATTCGGAACGATCGCTCGAAATCATGGAATTGCTCACCGATTTGAACCGCAAAACCGGCATCACCGTGCTGATGGTAACGCATGAGGGCGAGATGGCGGCCTATGCCAACACGATCATCCATTTCAAGGATGGGCTGGTTGAGCGGATTGAAACGGGCAAGCGAACAGCGCCGGTGCGGGCCTGATGTTTTTCACCACCGTACAACTCGCGCTTCGGTCAATCGCTCGCCACAAGCTGCGTTCATTCCTGACGACGCTGGGCATCATCATCGGCGTTGCAGCGGTGGTGACGATGGTCACGTTGGGTCGTGCCACGACGGCAGCCGTGCAGGCATCGATTGCGTCGCTGGGCACCAATATCCTGCAAGTGCGCCCCGGTCAGGGTTTTGGCCGTGGCGGCGGCGGGCCACGGCCGCCTGATTTCAAGCCGGGCGATGTCATCGCGATTCGCCAGCAAGTCGCCGGCGTCACCGCCGTTGCTGCGCAGGCACAATCCGCCGGCACCGCGATTTACGAAGGTGCGAACTGGTCAACCACGATCAACGGCACTGACAATGCCTATTTCCGCGTCCAGCCCTGGCCGTTGATGTCGGGCCGCAGCTTTACGCCGCAGGAAGAGCAGGCGGGCAAATCCGTCTGCATGCTGGGCAATACCGTGAAGAATAATCTGTACCGGCAGGCCGATCCGCTGGGCACGCGGATGCGGATTGCGGGCATTAGTTGCGACGTGATTGGGGTGCTGTCGGCGCGCGGGCAGGCTGGTTTTGGCGGCGATCAGGATGACATTGTGTTGATGCCGCTAAAGACCGTGCAACGACGGCTGACCGGCAATCGTGACGTGCGGCTGATGCTGGTCGGCGTTGATCAGGCCTATTCCACAACGCGGGTGCAATCGGCGCTGACTGATCTGTTGAAGGAACGCCGCGGCATCACGCCCGGCAAGGATGACGATTTCTTCGTTTTCGATACCAAACAGATCAACGATACCGTGGCGACGACCACCGGCTTGCTGACCGGAATCGTCACGGCGGTTGCGTCAATTAGCCTGATCGTCGGCGGCATTGGCATCATGAACATCATGCTCGTCTCCGTCACCGAACGGACGCGGGAGATTGGCATTCGGCTGGCGATCGGCGCGGTTGCGCGCGAAGTGCTGATGCAGTTTTTGATTGAGGCGATTGCGCTGTCATGCCTGGGGGGATTGATCGGGCTGGTGGTGGCGCAAGGCGTCATCGCGCTGCTGGTGCCGGTGCTTAAAGTGTCGTGGATGTTCGATCCGCAGATCAACATTATCGCATTTGGGATTTCGGCGTTGATCGGCGTGGTATTCGGCTATTTCCCGGCGCGCCGGGCTGCAGCGCTGAACCCGATTGATGCGCTGCGCCACGAATAGGGGCGGGTGGCCGTTGGCGAATCCCTTTTCGCGTTTTGAGCCCAGCCTGGCCCCGGTTTGGGATTTTCTATCGCCCGACACGATGGTTTTGAAATATCCCGAATGAAATCCAGTCAGTTCTGGTCACACCCGCAAAGATGTGGCGTTTTCTACGCAGCAGATTTTGCAATTGATGTTCAATATTCATTAAATCGATCACAGAGTGCGATTTAATCTGTTTTGCCGAGTCATCGGGCGCTGTTAATAAGGTGACAGTTCGCTGAGAGGCGAAAGACCGGCAGCCTCCCTGCCTTACCCCCCGGACAAGCTCCCCCCCTTGCTTGTCCCCTGGCGGGCCTGATCCGGTCTGTGCGGTCGTCGGCATATCCCCTGTGCCGACGGCCGTTTCTTTTGGCCTTTCCCCGCACCGCATTGCGACGTACTCATGGCGTATGCGCAAACATATTCTCATTTTCCTCGCCATTTTGGTCGTACTCGCCGCTGGTGCCTGGTTTTGGGTCAGCCAGCCTGATCAGGCGCGCCTGTCACTCGAAGCAGTGATGGGCCCACGCCCCAAGATCACGGCGCCGCGCGTGCAGACAATTCCGACGATCAAGGTCGCCAATGTGGTGGGCTGGCAAAACGGGGCAAAACCGGTGCCCGCCGCCGGGCTGCAGGTGGCGGCCTATGCCACCGGGCTCGATCATCCGCGCTGGATGTATCAGCTTCCCAATGGCGATATCCTGGTCGCCGAAACCAATTCGCCGCCGCGTAAAGCGGGGTTCAGCATCACGGGCGTGGTGATGAAGGCGTTGCTGTCAAAGGCGGGGGCCGGGGTGCCATCTGCAAACCGAATCACGCTGCTGCGCGATGTGAATGGCGACGGGGTGGCAGAAACCCGCTCGGTACTGATCGCGGGGCTTAACTCGCCGATGGGCATGGTGCTGGTGGGTGACCAGCTTTACATCGCCAATACCGATGCGCTCGTCCGCGTGCCCTTTAGCGTTGGTGCGACCAAAATCACTGCCAAGCCGGAAACCGTCATCCGCTATCCCGGTGGCGGCAACCACTGGGCGCGCAACGTGGTGGCGAGCGCAGATGGCAAAACGCTTTACGTCGCGGTCGGATCAGCATCCAACATCGCCGAAAACGGGCTGGATGTGGAGGTGAACCGCGCCAATATTCTGGAAGTCGATCCCGCCGCCAAATCGTTCCGCGTCTTTGCCGCTGGCCTGCGCAACCCGCAGGGGCTGGCGTTCGAACCGCAGACTGGCCGGTTATGGACCACCGTCAACGAACGCGACATGCTCGGATCGGACCTTGCACCTGATTATCTGACGGCAGTTGGCTTGGGCGACTTCTTCGGCTGGCCGTACAGCTATTGGGGCGGATATGTGGACAAGCGCGTTCAGCCCGAACGGCCCGATTTGCTGGAATATTCCAAGCGTCCCGATTACGCTTTGGGGCCGCACACCGCCTCGCTCGGGCTGTCCTTTGCCAAGGGCGCGACGCTGGGCGGGCCGTTCACCAACGGGGCGTTTATTGGCCAGCACGGATCATGGAACCGTACGCCTGTATCTGGCTATAAGGTTATCTATGTGCCGTTCGCGCCGGATGGCTTCCCGACCAAGGGCGTGAAGGCGGTCGATGTGCTGTCCGGTTTTCTCGACAAGAATGGTGATGCGCAGGGAAGGCCCGTTGGCGTGACGCTCGACAAGACGGGCAGCTTGTTGGTGGCAGACGATGTCGGCAATGTGATCTGGCGGGTTAGCAACGCGCGGCGGTGACGCTACGGTTTTTGTAAAAAAACGCCCTAAACTATTGTCATACCCATTGCCGAAATCACCCGAGTTGGACTACGTACCAACTGCCGTACCCGCATTGGGTAGTGATCCGAACAACGATTTTGGGGTGCGGCGGGTTGGGGAACGAAGCAGTATGGCCGTCAGGATCGCGACCAACCCTGAAAAAATGGTGTCAAACTGGCGAGTCGCCATGTTCGGGGTCGCCAATATGTTCCTGGCCACCCAGCGCGCATTCTCATCCGGCAACGTTGCGATCAGCCCTACCGAACTGCTCATTTACCTGACAGTCTGTGTAGCCAATGTTCAAAAGCTGATGCGTGAGCGCGCAGTTCCCGACCAGTTTTCTGCCACCGCCATCCTGCCGCGCAGTTGGGTGATCCCGATTTCGCGCAACGCTATTGCATCGGCGACCGGGCTGCCGCGTGAAACCGTGCGTCGGCAAGTGGAAAACATGATCAGGCGGGGATTGCTGGTGGAGGATGATCGCGGCGGCGTAACCCCGCCGCCGGGAGTGATTGACATGCTGGGCCTGGAACCGATGCTGGAGCCGATCCTGGCCGAATTCACCAAAACTGCTGAACAACTTGCGCGCGTTGGGGTGATTGAGATTCACGACGATTAATTGCGTCAGGCGCAGCGAGCGGACTATTTCAATGTCGAGAAACGTGCCCCAAGCGGTTCGCTTGCGGCAGGCCCCTCGACTGCGATCGGGATGAACGGTTGGAGTCGCGGATCAACCGAAAGTCGCCTCGCTCTAAATCGCTGGCTGTCGCCGTCAGTTACGTCGCAAAAAGCATCGAATCGTTGGCAAATGCCTTGAATTCGAGCGCATTGCCGCTGGGATCATAGAAAAACATCGTCGCCTGCTCGCCGGGTTGCCCCGGAAACCGGATATGCGGGGCGATGCCAAAGCTGATCCCGGCCGCCGCCACCCGGTCCGCCAGCGCCTGCCAATCAGCCATGGTCAGCACCACGCCGAAATGCGGTACCGGCACGTCATGGCCATCCACCGCATTGGCGACAGCGACGGGCTTTGCTGCGGGGTCAAGATGGGCGACGATCTGATGCCCGAACAGGTCGAAATCAATCCACTGCGCGGCACTGCGCCCCTCCGCACAGCCCAATACGCCGCCGTAAAAGCTGCGTGCGGCGGCAAGGTCATGCACGGGAAAGGCGAGGTGGAATGGGCGGATCATGCAAAGCTGCTAGCAAATCCCGACGAACCACGCGATAGCCGCGACGTGATGAAACGCCCCGCCTTGATGTCGCTGATCCTTGGTGGCGTGGCCGCAACGGGCTTTGCCCCGTTGAACCTGTGGCCCGTCGCGCTGGGGTGTTTTGCTGCGTGGCTGTGGATCGTCCATGATTCGCCTGATCTTCGCGCTGCATTGTGGCGTGGCTGGCTGTTTGGCGTGGCGCATTTCTCGATCGGCAATAACTGGATCGCGCGCGCGTTCACGCTGCAAGATGCGATGCCGGCCTGGCTCGGCTATCCCGCCGTGACAATTTTGGCGCTGTATCTTGCCATTTACCCGATGCTGGCGGCGGGGCTGATGTGGCGATTGGCCAGCCCGCGCGCGACCGGCGACAGCACCACCCTGCCGGGTGCCAGTTTTGTGCTGGTGGCAAGCGCTGCATGGATCGCGACCGAATGGCTGCGCGGCACGATGCTGACGGGGTATCCGTGGAACCCGCTGGCGGTGATCTGGCTGCCATTGCCGGGGGTGGCTTATGCCGCATCGTTCATCGGCACCTATGCGCTTGGCGGCATCGCGATGCTCGTGGCGGGCGCGCTGATGCTGGCGACGCAGCGCGATTGGCGAATGGCGGGGCCAGTGCTCGGCGCGGTTAGCCTGCTGGCAATAAGCGGCCTGTTCGGTGCGGATAGCGCGACGCCGCTTGGCCCAAATGCGCCCCGCATCCGGGTGATTCAGCCCAATCTTGATCAGGAAGAACGCCCGCGTGACGACTATGCCGAGGCCAATCTGGCCGTCATCGCGCGCCATATGGGCACGCCCGGCCCCGGCCCAAACCTCGCGCCGCGTCTGATCGTCTGGCCCGAAGGTGCGCTGCGACTGTTCGTGGAAAATGGCTATCCGCCGGAATATTACTGGCGCGGCCAGCCCGAATTGGTGCGGGCGCGTATCGCCGCGATGCTTGGCCCGCGCGATATCGTGCTGGCGGGCGGCAACGGCCTGCAGTTTGACGATCGCGGGCAATTAAACGCGGTCAGCAATTCGGTGCTGGCGATTGATGCCAATGCGCAATTGCTGGGCCGCTATGACAAGGCACATTTGGTCCCCTGGGGCGAATATCTGCCTGCTCGCCCGATCATGTCGGCAATTGGCCTGGCAAGGTTGGTGCCCGGTGATGTCGATATCCGCCCCGGCCCCGGTCCGGCCGGGCTGAACTTGCCCGGTTTCGGGTTGGTAGGATTTCAGATTTGCTATGAGATCATCTTTTCCGGCGAAACGGTGAACCGCGCGCATCGCCCGCGCTTCATCTTCAACCCGTCAAACGACAGCTGGTATGGTGTGTGGGGCCCGGTCGAACATCTCGCCATGGCGCGGTTGCGCGCGATTGAGGAGGGGCTGCCGATCATCCGCGCAACCCCCACCGGCGTCTCTGCCATCATTGACGCTGATGGCCGCGTGCTCGCCAGCATCCCTGCTGACCGCGAGGGGGCGATTGAGCTGCCAATTCCGCCGGCACACCCGCCCACCCTGTTCGCAATGCTGGGCAATTGGATGGCCGCGCTTGTCGCCGCAGCGATGCTCGCGCTGGCAGTTGCCATTCGCCAGCGACCGCGATAGGGCGCATATAACAAAAGCTTTATATGCCGTTGGCCAATCAGTTTTGCGGCCAATTTCGCGGCCAGTTTGTGGCTCAATCTTGCCCAGTTAGAGGGATTTCAATGCGCGCATCATTTCTCTTCACGTCCGAATCCGTTTCCGAAGGCCATCCTGATAAGGTCGCCGATCAGATTTCTGACGCCGTCGTTGATCTGTTCCTGTCGAAGGATCCGTATGCGCGCGTGGCGTGCGAAACGCTGACGACCACCAACCGCGTCGTGCTGGCAGGGGAAATTCGCGGCAAGGGCATTTACGACGAAGCCACCGGCTGGGCACCCGGCGTGCCAGAGGAAATCGAAGCCGCAGTGCGCGCCACTGTAAAGCGGATCGGCTATGAACAGGATGGTTTCCACTGGAAAACCTTCTCATTTGAAAATCACCTTCACGGCCAGTCTGCGCACATCGCGCAGGGCGTGGACGAAAGCGGCAACAAGGATGAAGGCGCTGGCGATCAGGGCATCATGTTTGGCTATGCGACCGACGAGACGCCCGATCTGCTGCCCGCCACGCTCTATTATTCGCACCGCATCTTGGAACAGATGGCGCAGGACCGGCACAATAAAATTGTCCCCTTCCTTGAGCCTGACGCCAAGAGCCAGGTGACGTTGCAATATGAAAACGAAGTGCCCGTCCGTGCGACTGCACTTGTCGTCTCAACGCAGCATGCGCTCGGCTATTATGACGATGGCAGCGAAGGCAGCGATGCCGCCAAATATCAGGAACTACGCGATTACGTGATCGGCGTGTTCCACAAAGTCCTGCCCGATGGCTTCATCACCGATGAAACCAAGATTTACGTCAACCCCACTGGTCGCTTCGAAATTGGCGGGCCAGATGGCGATGCGGGCGTTACCGGGCGCAAGATCATCGTCGATACCTATGGCGGCGCAGCACCGCACGGCGGCGGCGCGTTCAGCGGCAAAGATCCCACCAAGGTTGACCGTTCCGCCGCTTATGTCGCGCGTTACATGGCCAAGAACGTCGTCGCCGCCGGGTTGGCCAAGCGCGTGACCATTCAGCTTTCATACGCAATCGGCATTGCCGAGCCGCTGAGCGTCTATGTCGACACGCATGGCACTGGCACCGTTTCCGAAGCCAAGCTGGAAGAAGTGCTGCCAAAGCTCGTCCGCCTGACGCCAAAGGGCATCCGCGAACACCTGAAGCTCAACGCCCCCATCTATCAGCAAACCGCCGCTTACGGCCATTTCGGCCGCAAGCCACAGGGCGACAGCTTCACCTGGGAAAAAACCGATCTGGTCGAAGAGTTGAAGGCGGCGGTGGCTTAACCTTTTCGGGAATTTGTTTGGGCCAATGCGCGGCGGCGCGGCTTTGGCAGCCGTTCGGTTGCCATTTCGTCGCTAACCTGCGCGTGGGCGAGCACGGCGAAAAGCCCAGCGCCGCCGAACAAATTCCCGCCGCTCGCCAGCAAATAGGTGATGGCAGAGATCATCAGAAATGCCAGATCACGCGCATTGGCGGCCTTCAGGTCTTCAACGTCGATCACGCGCTGGTTATCGGCCACATTCAGCTCCCGATGATATTACCGTGTTGAAACAGCTATCACGCGACTTTGCTCCGCCCGTCCCCGGCGCTAGGGGATCACGATGAGCGATCCCACCACCATTCGCCGCCTTTATGGCCGCCGCGCCGGGCACAAACTTCGCCAGGGCCAGTCCGCGCTTATTGAGGAGTTGCTGCCCCAGGTTTCCATTCCCGAAACCGGGCCGATTGATGCAACCGCGCTATTTGGGGATGATCGTCCGCTGGAAGTGGAGATTGGCTTTGGCTCTGGCGAGCACCTTGCCGGGCAGGCGGCAATGCGGCCGGGCAGCGGGTTTATCGGCTGCGAGCCGTTTTTGAACGGTGTGGTGGGGGCGCTTGCGCATGTTCGTGATGGGGCGCTGGGCAATGTGCGGCTGCACATGGGCGATGCGCTGGAGGTGATTGAGCGGCTGCCCGATGCCTCGCTGGAGCGCGTGTACCTGCTCCATCCCGATCCATGGCGAAAGGCGCGCCATGCCAAACGCCGCATGGTCAACCACGGCCCGCTCGACCTGATCCACGCCAAGCTGAAACCCGGCGGTGAGTTTCGGCTGGGTACGGATGATCCCACTTATTGCCGCTGGTCGATGATGATCATGAACGCGCGCCGCGATTTCGACTGGCAGGCAAACAGCGCAGATGATTTTCTCACCCGCCCAGCCGATTGGCCCCAGACCCGCTACGAACGCAAAGCGCGGGCCAAGGGGCATGAGGTCTGGTATTTTCGCTACTTGCGGGTTTAACGTACCAGGCAGCGCCTGTTGACCGCAACCGGCGGGTTGATGCCGTTTGCGGTGGGACTATCGCCAGTCAGTCATCGCCCCGTCAGTCATCGCCGGGGGCGTCATCGCGGGGCGGGTGCAGGCGCAGTTGCTGGATGCGCTTGGTATCGGCCGCAATCACTTCCAGCCGCCAACCGCTGGGGTGATCAATGCACACGCCCGCTTCGGGTACATGGCCGATCAGCACGGCAGCCAGCCCGCCAATAGTATCGATATCGTCATCGGTCTCGGCCAGCCGCGGATCGATTGCTTCGGCCACATCCTCCAGCTCGGCGCGGCCATCGGCGTCCCACGCGCCGCCATCAATGGGCACCAGCAATTGCTGGGGCGCCTCGTCATGCTCGTCTTCAATATCGCCGACGATTTCCTCGATCAGATCCTCGATCGTCACGAGCCCTTCGGTGCCGAAATATTCATCGAGCACAATCGCCAGATGTACGCGTTTCTGGCGCATATCGGCCAAGAGATCGAGCGTCCCGCGCGACATGGGCACAAATAACGGCTGGCGAATCAGATCGTTGATCGTTTTGGGCTGTTCGGCGCCCGTCGCCAGAATGTGGAATACATCCTTGATATGGACCATGCCGATGATCGTATCGAGCTTCTCGCGGTACACCGGCAGGCGGCTGTGCCCGGCATCGGCAAACAACGTCACCAGATCGGCAAAGCTGGTCTGTTCCTCCACCGCGATAATGTCTGCGCGCGGCACGCCGACATCGCCTGCGTCTCGCTCGCCAAAATGGAGCAGGTTACGCACCATCTGCCGTTCGAGCAGAGACAGGTCACCGCGCGCGTCGGGGGCGGGATCATCCTCATGCGCGTCAATCGCTTCTTCAAGTTGCGCGCGGAGCGAATCATCGGTGGGTTGACCGAATATGAGCTTACGGAAAGAGCGCCATAAGCTGCCTTCCTGGGGGCCGGCTTGGCCGGTCTCGGTACTGGGGCCGTCGGCCATTGCAGTGCTTCAGTCCTCGTTATGATCGTCCAGATAGGGATCGGCGATGCCAAGCGAGGCAAGCACATCGCGCTCGATCTGCTCCATCACCTCGGCCTCTGCCTGCCCCTGATGATCATAGCCTAGCAGATGCAGCGTACCATGCACGATCAAATGCGTAACATGGGCGGGCAGGGCAATGCCCTTGTCGCCCGCCTCGCGCGCGCAGGTTTCATGCGCCAGCACGATATCGCCCAGCAGCACCTCGCCCCCCGCGCCGGGACCGGCGCCATCATTGGCATCGGTAGACGCGACCGTATCGAGCAGATCGGGCGCGATCATGGGGAAGGACAAAACATTGGTTGGCTTGTCCTTGTGCCGATAATCTCGGTTCAGCGTCTGCACCTCGGCATCGTCGGTAAGGCGGATGGAAATCTCCACCACCGCATCCGCCGTCGCCAGCGCGCCATGGGGCGTGGCATTCACCGCAGCAGCCACTGCGCGCACAGCCAGCGCCTCCCAATCGGTATCGTCAGCCCAGATCGGTTCGGCAGACAGGGCGACATCAAGCATCCTTCCCCTCGTAAGCCTCCACAATGCGTCCCACGATCGGATGGCGCACCACATCGCCTGCACCAAAGCGGCAGATTGACAGGCCGTCGACGCCGTCGAGCCGCCCCACGGCGTCGTTCAGGCCGCTGGCGTTCATGCCGCCGGGCAGATCGGTTTGTTTGGGATCGCCGCACACGACCATGCGGCTGTTTTCGCCAAAGCGCGTCAGGAACATCTTCATCTGCGCCGGCGTGGTATTCTGCGCTTCATCCAGGATGATGAACGCATCCGCCAGCGTGCGCCCGCGCATGAAAGCGATGGGGGCAATCTCGATTTCGCCCGATGCAATCCGCCGTTCGACCTGTTCGGCGGGCAGGCAATCGTTCAGCGCATCGTATAGCGGCCGCAGATACGGATCGACCTTTTCCTTCATGTCACCCGGCAGGAAACCCAGTTTTTCGCCCGCTTCCACCGCCGGGCGCGACAGGATCAGCCGCTGGATGCTGCCGGTAATCAGCTGCGCCACGGCCTGCGCGACCGCGATATACGTCTTGCCCGTGCCCGCTGGCCCCAGCGCAAAGATGATGTCATTGTTCAGCAGCTCGCGCATATAATGCGCCTGCGCCATGGTGCGCGGCACAATGGTTTTTTTGCGCGTGCGGATCATGATGGAGGGCGGGGCTGATGCTTCCGCGCTGATGATGCCGTCGAGCGTCGGCTCGGCAGACATCGCGATCACCGCTTCGATCAGCCCGGTATCGATAATCTCGCCCCGGATGATGCGGTTGTACAGGCCGTTCAGCACATCGCGCGCCGCCGCCACCGCCTCGGCCGTCCCCTCAAGCCCCACCTTGTTGCCGCGCGCGGTGATGTACACCCCCAGCCGGTTTTCGAGCAGCAACAGGTTCTTGTCGAACTCGCCAAACAGCTGCGGCATCAATTGTGGCCGGTCGAACGTCAGCTCGGCGCGGCTGCGATCACCGGATTGCGCGGGGACAGGCTTGCGGCTCATGCGATTCCTTCGCGGTGGAGGGGGGCAAAGTTGCGGAAGTTGCGGGTCTGGAACGATTTCGCCGAGGGCCCGACAGGACCAGCGCGGCGAACAAGGCCGAGGGTCGCGCGGGAAGGGCGGGTGTGCTGCATCCGCCAGGGAGTTTGGCAGATTGGGGGCGTGGGGGACAGCGGAAAGTGGGGGAAATTTGGTTGATAGTTATTGGTCAATCGACGAAACTTTTGATGTGGCGGTTCGTCATTGCGAGCGCAGCGAAGCAATCCAGCGGCGTGCTCGCGGATAGGCTGGATTGCTTCGCTGCGCTCGCAATGACGGGTGGTGTAGGGTGACCACGTAATGCTTCAGGGTTGGGGCGACCCGACCCGCTCCCCCATCACCGAATTTGCGCCCGCTTCCACAATCTCCACTTCGACCAAGTCCCCAATCGCCGCATCGCCCATCAGATGCACCGATTGCAGCCACGGGCTCTTGCCGATCAACTGCCCTTCGAGCTTGCCCTTCCGCTCCAGCAGCACATCACACCGCCGCCCCACGCTCGCAGCGTTGAACGCGGCCTGATCGCGATTGAGGGCGGCTTGCAGGCGTTGCAGGCGGTCGTCCATTACCTCTGGCGCGATCTGGTCGGCCATGGTGGCGGCAGGGGTGCCGGGGCGGGGGCTGTATTTGAAGCTATAGGCTTGGGCATAGCCGACCGCGTCGACCAGGTTGAGCGTCTCGGCGAAATCGGCCTCGGTCTCACCCGGAAAGCCGACGATGAAATCGCCTGACAGCGCGATATCGGGACGGGCTTCGCGCACCCGCTCCAATAAGCGCAGATAGCCGCCGCGTGAGTGGCTGCGGTTCATCGCTTTCAGGATGCGGTCGCTGCCGGATTGCACCGGCAAATGCAGGAACGGCATCAGTTTTTCGATGTCGCGGTGGGCGGCGATCAGCCCGTCTGCCATGTCGTTGGGGTGGCTGGTGGTGTAACGGATGCGGGCAAGGCCGGGCAGTTTGTCCAGCGCGGCGATCAGGTCGTGCAGACCCCGAGAACCGTTGGCGCCCTCGTCATCCCACGCATTCACATTCTGCCCCAGCAGCGTGATTTCCTTGGCACCCGCATCCACCAGCGCCTTTGCCTCATCCACGATCTGCGCAAAGGGGCGCGATACCTCGGCACCGCGGGTATAGGGCACCACGCAATAGGTGCAGAATTTGTCGCACCCCTCCTGCACCGTCAGGAACGCGCTGGGCGGCACGCGGCGGCGGGCGGGCAGATGGCCGAACTTCATGTCGACGGGCATGTCGGTATCCATCGCCGCCTCGCCCCGTGTCGCACGCGCGACGAGATCGGGCAGGTTGTGATAGGCCTGCGGGCCGACCACCACGTCCACCTTGGCGCGACGGATAATCTCCGCGCCTTCGGCTTGCGCAACGCAGCCGGCGACCGCGATCATCGGTTTGTCGCCGTGCTTCCTGAGGCGACCAATATCCGAATACACCTTGTCGGTGGCGCGTTCGCGGATGTGGCAGGTGTTCAGGATGACAAGATCGGCGGCGAACTGATCATCGGTCGCGGTCATCCCCTGCGCCGCCATCAACTCGCCCATGCGGTCGCCGTCATAGACGTTCATCTGGCAGCCGGATGATTTGACGTGATAGGTTTTGGGTGCGGGTTTCATGGGCGGGGCTATAGCGGGGTAGGGCGTGCGCGACAAATGGGGGTGCGGACCTTGCTCGGCGCCTCTCAAGACATCCGATCAGGTATTCTGTGCGTGATAGGCGGTACGCCGACTAAAGGTGTCGGTCATGTGCAGCCGATCAGTGAAACTCGGAATGAAGCCAGCGCGCCTCACCGCTCGCACTTTGCTGGATACACAGTGCGCCGACACCTTCAGGGTTCAAATGGGTGGTTTGCAGGTCGATTAACGGCATTGATCCGCCCGCGATAAGGTCTAATTGCGATTGAGCGGTTGCGATATCGGAACAATGAATCTCGATCTTATTTAAATCCGCATTGCCACTCGTCGGTCTCGATCGGTCGTACAATGCACCATTATACTGCTCTGACTGCCACGCTGTGCGCGCTTTTTCATATTCAATTATGAATAGGGAGGAGATTAAACCCTGTCCGCGAGCAAATGATAGTGTGGACCAGGGAGGACGATGCTCAGCCGCAATTTCGTTGCGCTTGTGTAGCTTTGCGGCCCATCCGTTCGTGCCAGCAATTCTCTGAACTGTCGCTATGTCACCTTCAATCGCGAGCAGGGGTGAGAACGCCGCCTTGGTCGGCGGCCAATCGAACACATCGATAAATGGGCCATTTCGAAAGCGTACGCCCTCGGATTGAAGAGCACCGCCGATTTTGAAGCCATCCAATGGTTGGAACCCATATCGCGTGGCGAGATCATTCAGCAGCGACCGCCGTTGGGGTGTTCGAACAACGATGTGATCCAGCGTCATCACGCGACGCATTTTCTACGGCTCAACTGGTTGCGGCGTCGACACTTTGTCTTCGCCCTTCTCCCACCAGCCATGCCCCCTGAACGGCACCAGTGGCGCGCCGACTTCGCGGGCCAGCGCTTCCTCAATCCGGCGGCGGCTTTCGGCGGCGATGGCCTTGCGGCCCGGATAGTCGCGTGGGTGAAAGGGTTCGAGGAATTCGACCATCACCTTGAAACTGCCGTTTCGTGACAGGATTCGCGTCGCATTGTCCTGCCCGCTTTCAACGCCCAGCCAGCCGATTTCATAGCCGGTGTCGCGCCCGTACCAAAGCAGTACCGGCTGCACCATCACGCCGGGCGGTGGTGGCTCCAGCACTTTCAGCATCGGCGTTTTGAACGGCAGCAGCGACGATCCGTCGGTCGTGGTGCCTTCAGGAAATACCGTGATCGACCAATTATCCGTCAGCGCATCGCGCAGCCGATTAATCTGGTCGGCCACGCCGAGCCGGTCTTCGCGCTCAACAAACACGGTACGGTTCATTTTGGCAAGCGTGCCGACAATCGGCGCCGTGGCAAGCTCTGCCTTGGCGACAAAGGCGGTGCCGCTGGCGCTGGCGATGGCCAATATATCCACCCAGCTGACGTGATTGGCGATGTAGAACACGTCGCGCCGCAATGGCACGCCTTTTACCGCCACGCGCGCACCGCAAATCCGCGCCGAAATGCGCATGAACAGGCGCGGCCAGGGTGATGAAAGATGCAGCAGCTGAAACAGATAATGCGCCGGTATGGATATGCCGGCGATCAGCGCCAGCCCCAGCACCCGCCAGCCCAGCCGCATCCAGCCAATCAGGGGCACAGGGGCGGCGATGCCCGCCGCAGCCGCCTCGCGGGCGGGGGAGCCGATCGGGTATTCGGCGGGTAGCGCTCCGTTCGACAACGACCAGCCTTAGGCCTTGCGATCGATCACGACGCCGTAAAGCTCCATCCGGTGATCGACCAGGCGAAAGCCCAATCGTTCGGCGATCTGTTTTTGAAGCTGTTCGAGCTCTGGGTCGACGAATTCGATCACCTTGCCGGTTTCAACATCGATTAAATGGTCATGATGTGATTCAGGTGCCGGTTCATAACGCGATCTGCCATCGCCGAAATCATGCCGATCCAGAATGCCGGCCTCTTCAAACAGCCGCACTGTGCGATAGACGGTGGCGATTGAGATACCCGGATCAATGGCGGATGCCCGCTCATATACTTTTTCGACGTCGGGATGGTCTTCGGCGTCGGATAGCACGCGTGCGATAACGCGGCGCTGCTCAGTGATGCGCAGGCCCTTTTCGTTGCACAGCGCTTCCAGATCGATCTTCCGCGCCATTATTCCCGTCCGCCCGTCAATTGCCGTCGTGCATGATCTGTGTAGCGGCAACGGGGCCGGGGCGAAAGGGCCTGTCCCGCCCCCAAAGTGATATGGGGGCGGGAAGGAGAGTGGTTGGTTTTAGCGAACCAGCTTGCGGCGCTTGGTGCCCAGGCCAATCTTCTTGGCGAGAGTACGACGCTGTTCGGCATAGTTTGGCGCGACCATCGGATAATCGGCGGCCAGGTTCCACTTGGTGCGGTACTGGTCTGGCGTCATCTTATAATGCGTCATCAGGTGGCGCTTCAGCATTTTCAGCTTTTTGCCATCTTCCAGGCACACGATGTAATCAGGCTTAATCGACGCGCGGATCGATACAGCTGGTTCCTGCTTTACTTCAGGCTCGACAATCGGGCCGCCCAGACCAGCAAGCGCGCTGTGCACATTGGCGATAAGAACCGGTAGATCGGAAACGGCGACGCTGTTGTTGCTGACATGTGCTGCAACGATGTCTGCGGTCAGCGTGATCAGGGTTTCCTGAACTTCGGTGTGGGTATCCATATTCGTCCTTTCGGTACTGGTTGGAGGCCATACAAAGGCTTCAGTGTCCGCCTATCGTCCGCCGAGCAGCAAAGTGCAAGCAACAATTTACGTAAACTGCGGTTTTCACACTAGTCGACGTTCAAACGTCAAAGCATCGAAAGATTCATTGCCCTTGCCACGGTAATAAGCGCGGCGCTCCCCGACCTGCAAAAAACCGGTTGATTGATACAGTGACAACGCCTCATTGCCGCGACGTACTTCAAGGTAAACCTTTGTTGCTGCCCGATCTTGTGCATCGTTTATCACTGAGCGCAATAAGGCACCACCTACGCCTCTTCGCCGCATCTCGGGTACGCAAGCGAGCAATAATAGCTCAGCTTCGTTCGCGGCAACCCGGGCCATAGCGAAACCAGCATCGACACCATTTAGTTCCGCCATTGTCAGCCAAACACCGGGCATCGCCAGTATTCCCAGGCACTGCCCCCTGGTCCACGCCTCCCCGAAGCGCGGATCAAAGGCGCGCTGCATGATCAGATCAATCGTCCCAAGATCAGCAGGCGTGCCGGGGCGTAATGCAATAAGGTTTAACGTTGTGCTCATGGCGCGATACCCGATCCGGGGATAATGGCGTCCGGCGCGCGCCCATAAATCGGGCGCGGGTCCAGTGTTGCAAATACAGGCGGCAGTAACCGGGCGTCAGCGGCATTGGGCAGGGCATCAATCAACTGCAGCGCGGGATTGATGCCGGCCATCAGCCGAACGCCGTTGCCCACCCCCGGGCGATCGCCCAGCGCGGCAATGGCATCGGCGGGCTTGATCGAGCGCATTGGCCCACTGGCGGTCAGCGGATCGGTGGTGAACCCCTGCATGAACACTTCGCCGTGGCCGCCTTCAATGATGATCGCAACGGCGCGGCAGGCTGGATTGGCAGCGAAATGCGCCGCTGCCATCACCGGCAGCGATGAATAGCCTTGCACACCGATGCCCCAGCCCAGCCCCAGCCCGCGCGCAGCGGCAATGCCAACGCGAATGCCGGTAAAGCTGCCGGGGCCGCAATCAACGGTGATCTGGTCAGCGCGACCGCCGCCGGGCAAATCAGCGATCATGGCAACCAGCCGTTCGGCATGGCCCCGCCCGACCCGTTCATGCGTGGCGGCGATTATCCGATCGCCCTCAATCAGGGCGATGGAACAGGCGGCAGTGGCAGTGTCGATAACCAGAGTGCGCATCGCGCCCGCTTAGCGGCATGCGCGCCGATTGCAAAAGGGCGGTAAGCGTGCGGCCGTCAAACGACGGTGTTGAAAACTTCAAAAGCCGGACGTGGCAGGCGACCAAAGATCGTTGCCGGATCGCCCACGCCCAAGGTGGAGATGAAGTTTGATTTGATGTGCGGCGTATCGGCAAAGAAAGCGGCGTCGACTGCTTCATTGCTGAACCCTGACATTGGCCCGGTATCAAAACCAAGCGCGCGCGCCGCGATAATGAAATAGGCCCCCTGCAATGTGCCGTTGCGCATCGCCGACCCTTGGCGAAGCGGCTCATTCCCGTCGAACCATGCCTTGGCATTGGTATGCGGGAACAGCTCAGGCAGTTTTTCGTGAAAATTTTCGTCGTTACCGAAGATAACGGTAACGGGTGCGGCCAGAATCTTGGGGCCGTTGGTGCCGCTGGCGCAGGCGGCAAGCTTTGCCTTGGCGGCATCGCTGGTGCACCAGATCAACCGTGCCGGCATCTGGTTGGCAGATGTTGGGCCCCATTTCATCACGTCCCAAATGGCATGGCAGTCATCAATGGTGACGGGGTGATCGGTATAGCCATTATAGCTGCGCGCGGCGCGAAAAATGGTGTCGAGCGCGGAGTCAGACAGTTTTTCTGCCATGGGAATGGAACTTTCGGCGGGAAGGATTGATGAACGTGCAGCGAAGATCAGACCGCGCGAACTTCGGTTACTTCGGGGACATAATATTTGAGCAACTGCTCAATGCCGTTTTTCAGCGTCGCCGTTGAGGACGGGCAACCTGCGCAGGCACCCTGCATCTTCAGATAGACTTTGCCCTTGTCAAATCCCTGATAGATGATGTCGCCACCATCATTGGCCACGGCGGGGCGGATGCGGGTTTCGATGAGGTCCTGAATTTGCACGATGATATCAGCATCGGCGGGGTCATCAGTATGGCCCCCTTCCATCGGCACCGCGATGCCGGCTGCAGAACCCGGGCGGAACAGCGGCATGCCCCCGGCGAAATGATCAAGCAAAATGCCCAGCACGTCTGATTTCAGTGCATGCCAATACACACCCGGCGCGGCAGTGACCGAAATAAAGTCGCGTCCAAAAAACACGCCCGTCACGTCGCCCAGCGTGAACAAAGCCTCCGCCAGCGGGGATGCCTCGGCCGCCTCAGGATTGGCGAAGTCGCGGGTTCCCGCCTCCATCACCGTGCGGCCGGGCAGGAATTTCAGCGTGGCCGGATTCGGCGTTGTTTCGGTTTCTATCAACATATCGTCCATGTGGGCTGCATTTGGAACAGGATCAAGATGCCGGTGGCAGGAATGGCTGCTGGCACGCGCGAGCAGTTCGTTCCCCGCCCCAATTTCCGGCGCGCCAGATCACCCGTCCAACCGGCTCATCGCCGCATTCCACGCATGAATATTTTTGCGCGCGTCCTGCACGAAAGCGGATCGGCGGATGAAACCCATGAACAGATCGGCAAACCATTTACCGGGTTGGCGCAACGGGCGTTCGATATGCAGCAACAACACGACACGGGTGGCGTCGCTGTCGTTCCACACTTCGTGGCGATAGGTATCGTCGAATACCAGCATCTCGCCCTCTCCCCAGCGGACGAATTGGTCGGCCACCCGCATTCGCACATCGCCGTTCCGGGGCACGATCAACCCCAGATGGCAGGTGATCAGCGCCTTGGTAACGCCGCGGTGATCGGGAATATGGGTGCCGGGCGCCAGGATCGAAAAAAACGCGCTGTTCAGGCCCGGAATGCCCGCAATCGCCGTTGCCGTGCGCGGGCAGCGCGCCAGATTTTCCTCAATCGGAAAGCCATAGCCGTGCAGGAAGAATGATCGCCAGCTATCCACCTCCGCAATGCCGCGATGATCGGGGGAAATGGTGATTAGCGAGGGGGCGGCATTGCCGTGCAACGCCACCGCCACCGCCTCGTCGCGAATGGCCTGCCAATGCCCGCGCAGCATCTGCGTCCATGCAAACAGCGCTGGATCAAGCACCGGATCATTGGGCACCAGTGATGATGCGCCGATCAACCGGTCAAACGTGCCGCGCAATCGCTTGCCGATGGCAATGCTGATCGGGCGGCGGGGTGCCAATCCCTGATCGTCCGGGGCGTCGGCGGCCATATCATTGCTGGGCACGGGCACGGGCACCGCGGTCGCTTTGGGCTGGCGGGCAGCTAAACCGGCGGGCGGCGCGACCGCCGCATCCCGGCCCTGCGCACCGCGATTCAGTTCCCGGCGGTCAGTTGATGGCCGGGCGATCTTTGAATGAACAGTCACGATCGGATAAACCTCTTTACGCTCAATGCACAGGCAACACCCAATAGGGACGGGGAAAGCAAGGCACTGGCGGGGCGTGCCAGCACCATCTTCCCGGGCGCCGATGCCGGGTTGTTACGCAGGTGTTTGATAGGCAGCAGATGGGACAAAATCATGGCAAAATGCCGGTCATTCTGGCCGCTTGTCGTGATTTTTGACCATGTTGGGATGGGGCGTGGCTGGCGGTGGCCAATCAACGCGGCTAGACAGTGATGATGCATCGTTTTGTTCATACGCTTCTGCGTCCCGCCGCCCTGTGTCTCCTCCTTGTGGTCGCCCTGCCGATCGGCGCACAATCAGTGCCGCTGACGGACAGGGTGAATGCAGCAGCCGCCAAAAAAGTTCCGCGTTCGGGGCAGGCCGTGGCGGCAACCAAAAAGGGGGCCATCGCCAAAACGACGCCAGCACCGGCGGCAAAGGCAAGCGACGACATCCCCTGGCTCTTCCGGGGCAGCGATATTCCGCCCGATCGCGATTGGACCTTTGGCGAGTTGCCCAATGGCGTGCGCTACGCCGTTCGCCGCAACGGTGTGCCGCCTGGCCAGGTGGCGTTGCGCGTGCGGATTGATGCCGGTTCGCTGATGGAAACCGATAGCGAGCGCGGTTTTGCGCACTTGATTGAGCATCTCACCTTTCGCGGATCCGCCTATGTGCCCGATGGTGAGGCAAAGCGGATCTGGCAGCGGCTGGGCACCACCTTTGGTTCTGATACCAATGCACAGACCACGCCGACTGGCACCACCTATAAGCTCGATCTGCCCAGCGCCACGGCTGAGGGGCTGGATGAGAGCGTGAAGATCCTGTCGGGGATGATCGCCCAGCCCAATTTGTCAGCAGCAGCGCTGAATGCAGAACGCCCGGTGGTGCTTGCCGAACAGCGCGAACAGCCCGGTGCGCAGGTGCGGATTGGCGACACCATCCGCCAGACGTTTTTTGCAGGCCAACCGCTGGCAGAACGATCGCCCATCGGCACGGTGAAGGCGCTTGAAGCGGCAACCGCGGATGCCGTGCAGGCATTCCACACTCGCTGGTATCGCCCGGAACGCACGGTGGTGATCATATCCGGCGATGTTGATCCGGCCCAGTTCGAAGCGCTGGTCGCGAAATATTTCACGACCTGGAAGGTCAATGGCCCGCCACCCGCTGAACCCGATTTCGGTAGGCCCGACCCAAAGTCGCCAGTCGCTGCGGCCACCAACGAACCATCGCTGCCGGCCATCGTTTCGTGGGCGGTGTTGCGGCCGTGGGTTTACCGGGATGATACGATTATCTTCAACCAAAAGCGGATGGTCGATCAGCTCGCGTTGCGCCTGATCAACCGTCGGCTGGAAACCCGCGCGCGGAACGGCGGCAGCTTCATTCAGGCCAGCGTTTCGCTGGACGATGTGTCGCGGTCTGCCAACGGCACCTTTATCAGCATTCTGCCGATTGGGGACGATTGGGAAAAGGCGTTGCGCGATGTGCGGGCTGTGATTGCTGACGCTCAGGCGTCAGTCCCCGCGCAGGGCGAGATTGATCGCGAACTCGCCGAATTCGATGCCGCGATGAAAGCGCAGGTTGATACCGCACGCGCTGAACAGGGCGCTCAACAGGCCGATAATATGGGCCAGGCAATCGACATTCGCGAAACCATCGCCAGCGCCCAGGTATCCTATGATATCCTGATCGGCGCGCGCGAGAAAAAGCTGTTCAACCCCGAAGCGGTACTGGAATCTACCCGGCGCGTGTTTGTGGGCGATGCAACCCATGCCGTCGTCAATGCGCGAACGATGGACCCGACAATTGTTGCCCGGCTGGAAGCGGCGCTGAAATCTGATGTGTCGGGCGTCGTTGCAACGCGCGATGCGGTGAAGACGGTCACTTTTTCTGATCTGCCGCCGCTGGGCACACCGGGCACGGTGGTGAAGCGCCAATCCGCCAGGGAATTGGATTCGCGGGTTGATATTGAGCAGATCGAGTTCAGCAATGGCGTCCGCGCGGTGCTGTATCCCAATACTGGCGAGGCGAACCGCGTCTATGTGCGCGTGCGCTTTGGCGGCGGGTTGAACGCGCTGCCCACCAAGCGCGCCACACTGGCATGGGCAGCGCCGCTCGCGCTGGTATCCGGCGGGATTGGCAAGCTGGGCCAGGAAGAGCTCGACCAGCTTACCGTTGGGCGCCGCATCGGCCTTAGCTTTGCAACGGAGGATGATGCGTTTTCGCTGTCATCAACCACATCGCCTGAGGATTTGGCTGATCAGTTGACGCTGATTGCGGCCAAGCTGGCAGCGCCCGCGTGGGACGATAAGCCGGTTGCCCGGGCACGCGCGGTATCGCTGGCGGGATTTGATGCCGGCAATGCCTCGCCCGGCGGTGTGTTGTCGCGTGATCTGGAAGGGTTATTGCACAGCGGCGATCCGCGCTGGGCATCGCCAACCCGCAAACAGGTGGCGGCGGCAACCCCGGCGATGTTCAAGGCGCTGTGGGCACCGCTGCTCGCCTCTGGCCCGATTGAGGTTCAGGTATTTGGCGATTTCAAAACCGAAGATGCGATTGTCGCAATCGCCAAATCACTGGGCGCGCTTGCCCCGCGACCCATTACCAAGGCGGCAGCACCCCCGGTCCGCTTTCCTGCGATTACCGGCAAGCCCGTCATCCTGACGCATGATGGCCCCGCCAACCAGGCGGTCGCGCTTGTGGCCTGGCCAACCGGCGGCGGGGTGGATGGCATTTCGGACAGCCGCCGCCTTTCGCTGCTCGCGCAGATATTCAGCGACCGGTTGTTTGATCGGCTGCGTTCTGAAGCGGGTGCCAGCTATTCGCCCAGCGTACAGGCCGATTGGCCATTGGGCTTGCCCAGTGGCGGGCGGTTGCTCGCGGTGGGGCAGGTGCCGCCTGACAAGGTCGACTTCTTCTACAAACTTGTCCGCGAGATTGCCGCTGATCTGGCCGCGCGCCCGATTGACAAGGACGAACTGAAGCGCACCCTGGTGCCCTATCTGCAATATATCGCGCGGGCGTCGACCGGGAACACCTTCTGGCTCAACCAGCTCGAAAGCGGCGCATTTGATCCGCGCCGGATGACCGCGATCAACTCGCTTGCCGCCGATCTTCAGGGCACCACCCCCGAAGTGTTGCAGCAAACGGCGCTGAAATATCTGAAACCCGATCGGGCATGGCTGCTGCAGGTTGTGCCGAAGATGCCCCAGGGCGCAAGATAATGCCAATCAGTGGAGACCTGAGAAATAAACTCAGCTGGAAGGCCCTTCGCTTGATTTTGCTCCAGAAACCTTGGTCGGCTGCGTCAGCAGATAGCTGATCGGCCCCCCAAGCACAAAGATCGCGAGGATCAATACGACTTGCCCAAAAACTCCGCCGACCGAAGGCCGAAGAAGCGAGAAAGTGGCCAGCATCGATAGTCCCATGATCAACGCTCTAAATCGCGATATCTCAAGCATCTGCCCGCAACGCTTGCAAGCAAACGCCGAGCCCACCCGCCATTGTGTGCGCCAGAAAGGAACGAGTTTCTCGCAATTGGGGCAAGTGGGTCCAATGGTCATAACTAACTTTATCCAGTATCGCGTCCCCAGCTCAAGGCAAATTTAGATCTACCGCTTCCAATGCCGGATCGCCATTCACCTGACCCTTTAACATCCGCAGATGTTTCATTGAGTCGAATGAGGTCAGTTTGACCACAATAGCCCGTTTGCCCTGAGCTTGTCGAAAAGCTACTTGTTCTTCGGGCCGCAGATTTCGCCGCACGAAGCACAAGGCAGATTTTCGACAGGCTCAACTCAAACGGGTTATTGAACACGAAGTAACGATGATATCAGATCGCGTCGACCGTCGCCAGGATCGCCTTGTTGTCGGCGCGAACCTTGTAGTCGTCGGTCGACAGCTTGTGCTTGATCACGCCGTTCTTGCCGATCACCAGGATCGTCGCAAGCGGCACGCCATATGCCGGGCTGTCCTTGGGATAACGGGGGTCGCGCAGGCCGAATGCATCGATTTGCTTGGAACCGACATCGGAAAGCAGCGGATAGTTGACCGGCACCTTGGTGTTGAACTTGTTCAGCGCGTCGATTGAATCATAGCTGATCGCCGCCAGCGTATAGCCGCGCTTGGCAAGCTCTGGCTGCAGATCGCGAATATCCTTCAATTGCTTCTGGCAATAGGGGCACCAGGCGGCCGAGCGGAAGAATACCAGCACGACGCCCTTTTTGCCCGAAATCGACGCAAAATTGCGCGGCTTGCCCGTGGTGTCGAGCGCGGAGAAATCGGCAGGCACCTTGTTGCCAACCGCAATTGGCTGGGCAGCCGCGGCGGCTGAAGCGGCGATTGCGGTGATGGGGGCAGCGATTGCCAGCGAAAGGGCAAGGAAACGGGCATGGCGCATCGGTCTGGGCTCCTGAACAGGGTGATGCGCCTGCATACGTGGCCGGCGGGTGTTCGGTTACACCGTGATCCAGCGTGCGGCGGATTAGGCAGCAGATCGGGACAAAAACCGACCGATCCTGGTGATTACCGTCCCATCACGCCCAATCACGCCCCATTACGCTCGGTACAGCGCGTCCAGCCGTTCGCCATAAACCTGTTTCAGCACATGCCGCCTGATCTTCAGCGATGGGGTCAGCTGTTCATTCTCAATGGCAAACGGCTCGTCGGCGATGATGAAGCGGCGGATGCGTTCGATGACGGACAGGTCCTTGTTCACACGCTCAACGGCGGCGGATAATGCCGCGCGGTAATCAGGATTGTCGGACAATTTGGCAAAATCGCAACTGTCGCCGGTGCGCGCGCAAAATTCCTGCGTCCATTCAGGATCGGGCACCAGCACCGCCACCATATGCGGCCGCCGGTCGCCGGCAATCATCGCCTGCAGGATTTCGGGCTGCAACGTCAGCATCCCTTCCACCTTTTGCGGGGCGACATTGTCGCCCTTGTCGTTGATGATCAGATCCTTCTTGCGATCGGTAATTTTGATCCGGCCCTTTTCGTCGATGATGCCGATATCGCCCGTGTGAAGCCAGCCATCCTTCAGCACCCGCGCGGTTTCCTCCGGGTTGCGCCAATAGCCGTGCATCACCAGCTCACCGCGCACCAGGATTTCGCCGTCCTCTGCAATCCGCACCTCGGTATTGGCGAGTGGCGGGCCAACAGTGTCCATCTTCAGCCCCACCTTGGGCCGGTTGCAAGAGATGACCGGTGCGGCCTCGGTCTGGCCATATCCCTGCAGGAAGGTGAGGCCAAGCGACTGGAAGAACACGCCGATTTCGGGATTGAGCGGTGCGCCGCCCGATACCATTGCCTTGATTCGCCCGCCAAATTTCTTTGATACTTTTGGCCGCAATGTCGCGCCAAGCAGCAGGTTCATCGGCCCGTCGAGCAGCCCTTTTTTGCCGCGATGTTCGCGCCCGCCAACCGCCAGCGCCTGATCAAGCAGATAGTTGGAAAGCTTGCCCTGCTTCTCGATTGTTTTCAGCATCCGCGCGCGCAGCACCTCAAACAGGCGCGGCACGACGACCATCAGCGTGGGCCGGGTTTCCTCGATATTCGACGCCAGCTTGTCGAGCCCTTCGGCATAATAGATTTGCGCGCCCAGCCCGATCGGGAAATATTGGCCGCCTGTATGTTCATAGGCGTGGGACAGCGGCAGGAATGAAAGGAACACCTCATCCTCCCAACCGAAATCTTCTGAGATAACGGTGCAGCAGCCATTGACGTTGTGCAGGATCGCGCCGTGGTGTTGCATCACCCCGCGCGGCGCGCCGCCGGTGCCGCTGGTATAGATGATGCACGCGGTATCATCGCGGCCAAATGTCGCCTGCGCGGCGCAGGCAGTGGGGGTCGTTGGGTTGTCGCTGATCAGTTGGTACCAGCTGTGAAAATCCAGATTGCCGGATTGGCCGATGCGCAGATCATCAATCCCGATCACGATTTTTGCCTGGCTGGCGCGTAGCACCGCGGGCAGCAGGGTGCGGGCCAGCTTGGCATTCGACACGATTACCGCGCGCGCACCGCTGTTCTCCAGAATATGGGCATGGTCACGTTCGGTGTTCGTCACATAGGTCGGCACGGTTATCGCGCCTGCGGCCATGATTGCCAGATCGCTGATGCACCATTCGGGCCGGTTTTCGGAGACCAGCATCACCCGGTCGCCCCGCGCAATCCCCATCGCCTTCAGCCCGGCCGCCAGCCCGGCCACCTGTTCGGCGGTTTCCCGCCAGCTCCGCGATACCCATGCGCCTTCATGCTTGTGCCACAAAAACGGCTTGTCGCCCTCTTCACGGGCGCGCGTGAAGAACATCGTGACGAGGTTTGGGAAATGTTCGAGCTTGCGCATCGTCTCTCCTGGAATCGCTTTCTGGCGCAGCCGTTACGGCTTGCGCGGGTCATTTACTCAGGCCGGTTTGCGACGATTATTCGGTCAGCGCAACGCCTACGCTGCGCGGATCGGCGGCACCCACCCAGCCACTGGGGGTCAATTCAGCCGCATTGGCCTTTAATCCCAGCTTGCTGACGGACACAATATGGCCCAGCTTTTCCAGATCGGCCTTCATCGGTTCCAGCGTGGTTCCCTGTTCGAGCACCAGCCCCTTGGCGTTGAAATACACCAACCCCTGGCCCAGTGCCTCACGCCCCGGCATCCCCCAATCGAGATGCGCGATCAGCGCCTTGGCGACCTGCATGATGATCGTCTTGCCGCCCGCCGCGCCAACGGTGAAAATCGGCTTGCCGCTTTCGTCATAGACGATTGTCGGGGACATGGACGACAGGGGCCGCTTGCCCCCCTGCACCCGGTTCGCCACGGGCGCGCCGTTCTTTTCGGGCACATAGGTGAAATCGGTCAGTTCGTTGTTGAGCACAAAGCCGCCCGCGAGCAACTGACTGCCAAAGGGGCCTTCGACCGTGGAGGTCATCGTCGCGACATTGCCGGCGCGGTCGACGGAGACGAAATGGGTCGTGCCCGGCACTTCCGCTTGCGGTGCCGTGGTGCGCGGGGCGGCGCCCGGGGGCAGGCCGGCATCATGTGAGGGCAGCGTCTTGTTGATCGAGATCAGCTTGGATCGCGCCTTCAGATATGTTGGGTCGATCAGCCCCGCGACGGGCACATCCACGAAATCGCGGTCGCCCAGATAGGTTTCCCGGTCCGCATAGGCGAGCAACATTGCCTCGCCAATCAAGTGCCACGATACCGGGTTGGCCGCGCCCAGCTTTTTCATGTCGAACCGTTCGATCATGCCCAAAATCTGGAGCACGGTGGTTGCACCAGAGGAGGGCGGGCCCATGCCGCAAATCCGGTACACGCGGTAATGGCCGCATACCGCCGGGCGTTGCTTTGCCTGATAGGCGGCAAGATCGGCCAGCGTCATGTCGCTTGGCGCGCGGGTTGATCCGGTGGCAGCGGCAACTATCGATTCGGCAATCGGGCCAGCGTAAAACGCATCGGCACCGCCATCCGCCAGCGCCTGCAGCGTTTTTGCAAGTGCGGGGTTTTTGATCGTCTCGCCCACCGCATAGGGTTTGCCGTCATGCATATATTGCGCGGCGGTGGCGGGAAAATCCTTCCACAGCGTTGAAACAAAGCCCAGCCCGTTGGCCATTGGCGGGGTGACGGTATAGCCTTCTTCCGCCAGCTTTATCGCGGGCGCGAACAGTGCCTTCCAGGGCAGCTTGCCCCAGCGGCGATGCACCATCGCCATCAGCCGCATATTGCCCGGCACGCCCACCGATTTGCCGCCCGGCACCGCCTGCAAAAACCCCAGCGCCGTGCCGTCGGGTTTGGTGAAGCGGCCCGGCAGCGCGGCGGCTGGTGCCGTCTCGCGGCCATCAATGGTGGAAAGCATGCCCGTGGCGGCATCCTGATAGACAAAGAACCCCCCACCGCCGATACCGCTCGATTGCGGTTCAACCACGGTCAGCGCCAGCATCATCGCCATTTGCGCATCGGCGGCACTGCCGCCAGCGCGCAGAATTTCCTGGCCAGCCGCCGCCGCACGCGGATCAGCGGCGGAAACGACGCCAGGGGTGTTTGCAGGCGTTTGGGCAATGGATGGCGCTGCGACCGGCAGCAGCAGCGCAGCGAACGTCAGGATCAGCTTTTTCATGGGCGCAAACCTAGCCGGGTTTGGCCGATCCGCAAACACGCTTCGTTACCCGGCACCAATCGCTGCGGACAGGCTGGCAAAACCATCGCGCTTCAGCAGTGCGGCCAGCCCGGTATTGATCCGCCGCGCCAGCCCCGGCCCTTCATATACCAGCGCACTGTAGAGCTGGATCAACGATGCCCCGGCGCGGATTCTGGCAAAGGCCTCGTCGGCGCTGTCGATGCCGCCGACGGAGATGATCGGCACGCCACCACCGGTCGCCTGGCGCAGATCGGCCAGCCGGGCGCGGGCCAGCACAGCAAGCGGCGCGCCCGATAGCCCCCCGGTTTCGGCGGCGTGCGGCGAGCTGAGCGATGGCGGGCGCGATATCGTGGTGTTCGACACGATCAGCGCGTCGATATGGTGGGTAATCGCCGCACGCGCGATATCGTCAATTGCCGCCGCTTCCAGGTCGGGCGCGATCTTCAGGAATAGCGGCGTTGCCCCGCGTGCCGAATCGCACGCCGCCAGCAATTCCGCCAGCGCCGCGCCGTGTTGCAGATCGCGCAGGCCCGGCGTGTTGGGCGAACTGATGTTGATAGTGATATAATCGGCGATGGGTGCCGCGCGGGTGACGCCGGCAACGTAATCCGCGATCCGGTCTGCTGCATCCTTGTTCGCGCCGACATTAATGCCCAGCACGCCCTTTCGCGCGGCGGCGGCTGCGCGGGGCAGGGCCGCGTCGATGCCTTTATTGTTGAACCCCAACCGGTTGATCACCGCCCGGTCCGCAACCAGCCGAAAGATGCGCGGGCGCGGGTTGCCGGGCTGCGGCAGGGGGGTGAGCGTGCCGATTTCCACGCTGCCAAAGCCTAGCCCGAACCAACCGTCAATCGCCTCGCCATTCTTGTCGACGCCCGCCGCGAGGCCCAGCGGGGTGGAGAAATCGATGCCCGCAACGGTGCTGCGCAGAATTGGGTCGGGCGGCGGCGCGGCAAATGGCGTGCCCAGCCGCGCCCAGGCGGCCAGGCCGTCAATCGTCAGGCCATGCGCCTGCTCTGCATCAAGGGTGAACAGGGCGGGGCGGATCAGCGAGAACATGGCGGGCCGTTTGGCAGGGGCGAGGCGGGGTGGCAACTCGGTGTGATGTTTTTGGGATGGCGCCTGTGCGCGAACCAGATCCCTTCTCGCGCAAACAGGCCAACATACCGCCCCCGGACCCAATTGACGAAGCCGCGGCGAAGGTGCATCTAGCAATCAGATCAAATTCATCCGATTGGGACTCATGCGCCTTTCCAGCCTTGCCGATTATGCCGTTGTGATGATGAGCGCGTCTGCGCGCCATTGCGGCGTAACCGGGCGGCTGAACGCGACGCTGTTGAGTGAAGAGACGGGCATTCCGCTTCCCACCGTGCAAAAACTCGTCAGCCGACTGTCATCGGCGGGGCTGATCGAAAGTACGCGCGGCACCGGCGGTGGCTTTCGCCTGTCGCGCCCGCCGGTCAGCATCAGCCTGGCCGACATTATTGAGGCGGTAGAGGGACCAATCGTCCTCACATCTTGCGTCGACGAAGGTCGCCATGACTGTATCATCGAAGAAAATTGCCGGGTGAAGCCGCACTGGAACGTCGTCAACGGCGCGGTGCGCGGCGCGCTGGCGGGGGTGAGTTTAGCGAGTTTATCCACACAAATTCCGTTCGTCCCGAGCGAAGTCGAGGGGCGGGCAACAGGCGATGCGCTCGGGGTACGTGCCTCGACGCAGCCTGTCCTTGGGATCGGCGAAGTCGATGCCCGGGGGCTCGGCACAAACGGTTTGAGAGTAGAGGCATAACGCGATGGCCACCAAGAATGCCGAGGCGATTGCCGCCGCGAACAAGAAATATGAATGGGGTTTCAGCTCGGATATTGAGCAGGAATTCGCCCCCAAGGGCCTGACCGAAGATACTGTTCGCTTCATCTCCGCCAAAAAGGGTGAGCCGGAATGGATGCTCGAATCGCGGCTGAAGGCGTTTCGCCACTGGCTGACAATGGAATCGCCCGATTGGGCCAAGCTGCAGCTTGATCCGATCGATTATCAGGACGCCTATTATTATGCCGAACCCAAGGCAAAGCCCAAGCTGGGCAGCCTGGATGAGGTCGATCCCGAAATCCTGCGCGTTTATGAAAAGCTCGGCATCCCGATTGCTGAGCAGAAATTGCTCGCCGGCGTAGAGGGCGGCGAAGAAGGCGGCTTGCCCGCGCGTCGCGTGGCGGTGGATGCGGTGTTCGACAGCGTTTCGGTGGCAACCACCTTCCGCAAGGAGCTGGAAAGCGCGGGGGTGATTTTCCGCAGCATCAGCGAGGCGGTGAAGGAATATCCGGAGCTGGTGAAGAAGTGGCTGGGCAAGGTCGTGCCGATGCACGACAATTATTTCGCCGCCCTCAACTGCGCCGTCTTCAGCGACGGCACCTTTGTGTACATTCCAGAGGGCGTGCGCTGTCCAATGGAACTGAGCACGTATTTTCGCATCAACGCAGAAAACACCGGCCAGTTCGAACGCACGCTGATCGTGGCCGACAAGGGCAGCTATGTTAGCTACCTCGAAGGCTGCACCGCGCCGATGCGCGACGAAAACCAGCTCCACGCCGCCGTGGTTGAACTCGTCGCGATGGACGATGCCGAGATCAAATATTCGACCGTCCAAAACTGGTATCCCGGCGACGAGAACGGCAAGGGCGGCATCTACAACTTCGTCACCAAGCGCGCTTTGTGCCAGGGCAAGAACAGCAAGGTCAGCTGGACGCAGGTCGAAACCGGCAGCGCGATCACGTGGAAATACCCTTCCTGCGTGCTGGCGGGCGACGGATCGGTCGGTGAGTTTTACTCGGTCGCGGTGACGAACAACCGCCAGCAGGCCGATACCGGCACCAAGATGATTCACCTCGGCAAGAATACCCGCTCGACGATTGTGTCGAAGGGGATTTCTGCGGGGCGTTCGGACAACACCTATCGCGGGCTGGTGCGCGTGTCGCCGACCGCGGAGGGCGTGCGCAACTTCACCCAGTGCGATTCGCTGCTGCTCGGCGACCAGTGCGGCGCGCATACCGTGCCGTATATCGAAGTGCGCAACCCGAGCGCGCAGATCGAGCATGAGGCGACGACATCGAAGATTTCCGACGACCAGTTGTTCTACGCAATGCAGCGCGGGCTTGATCAGGAAGCGGCGGTGGCGCTGATCGTGAACGGGTTCGCCAAGGAAGTGCTGCAGCAACTGCCGATGGAATTTGCGGTCGAAGCGCAGAAGCTGCTGGGGATTTCGCTCGAGGGGAGCGTGGGGTGATGGGCTTGATGCCACTGCTGGCGTTGGCCCAGGCGGCAGGAACTGCTAGCAGCGCCTCTGCAAAATCGGCCACAGATTTTGGACAATGCGTCGTCAACGCCGCAACGGTCTTCTCCAAGTCTCCAGAGCGAGCGGAGACGGTAGTCGAAGCTGCAATAGCCAAATGCCGTCCTGTCTTGGAGCGATATATAGTTGACGCTCCAGCAAATTCTCTTGCCTCACTACCCAGCACTCAAGCTGAGGCGCGTCGTGTTCTCACCGCACTGGCTCGGGAAGAGGCTCTTGTCCGCGTTTTAGAAATTAGGTCTAAATAATGCTTAAAATAACCAACCTTCACGCCGAAATCGACGGCAAGGAAATCCTCAAGGGCCTCTCGCTCAGCGTTAATGCGGGTGAGGTGCATGCGATCATGGGGCCGAACGGCGCGGGCAAATCGACGCTGGGCTATGTGCTCGGCGGGCGGCCGGGCTATGAGGTGACGTCGGGCGAAGTGCTCTTTCGCGCTCCCACCCTGTGCTCCGGCGAAGGCCGGAGCGATGGCGATGATGGCCAGGGCTCCGGCCTTCGCCGGAGCACGGAGGGCGAGTGGCTCGACCTTCTCGCCCTTGCCCCGCACGAACGCGCCGCCGCCGGCTTGTTCCTCGGCTTCCAATACCCGGTCGAAATCCCCGGCGTGTCCAACGTCCAGTTTTTGCGCGAGGCGCTCAACGCCCAGCGCAAGGGCCGCGACGAGGCACCGCTGTCGGGCGGCGAATTCCTGAAGCTTGCCAAGGCGCAGGCCGCCGGGCTCGGGATGGATTATGACATGCTCAAGCGCCCGGTGAATGTCGGCTTTTCGGGCGGTGAGAAGAAGCGCAACGAGATGGTGCAGATGGGCATCATCGCGCCCAAGCTGGCGATCCTCGACGAGACCGATAGCGGGCTCGATATCGATGCGCTCCGCGCGGTGGGCGACGGCATCAACCGCATCATGCGCGCGCCCGACAAGGCGGTGATCCTGATTACGCATTACCAGCGGCTGCTCGATTATGTGGCGCCCGATTTCGTGCACATCCTGAGCGGCGGGCGGATCGTGAAGACGGGCGGGCCGGAACTGGCGCTTGAGTTGGAAGCAGAAGGATATGCGGGGGTGACGGCGTGATGAGCGCGGCACACCAAATCCTCCCCGGTACGGGGAGGTGGCAGCCAAAGGCTGACGGAGGGGGCGGGCCGTCGAACGCAGCGCTTGTGGAGCGCCCCCTCCACCCCGCCGCTTCGCGTCGCGGTTCCCCTCCCCGTGCCGGGGAGGATTTATGACAGCCCTTCCCACGCGCCGCGATGAAGCGTGGCGCTACTCCGATCTGGAGGCGGTCGCTTCGGTCTGGCCCGTGCCCGCACCCGAGCGGATCGAGGTTGCGCCGGGTGATGAGATCGCCCGCGTCATCGTGCAGAACGCCAATGCCGATGTTGTCGCGATCCATGATTATGTCGTGGTGCTGGGCGCGGGTGCTCGCGCGAGCTTTCATGTGCTGAACACCGGCGGGCGGCTGGGCCGCGTGACGATTGACGTGACGCTGCACGACAGCGCGCATTTTGAGCTGGGTGCAGCGATGCTGGGCGGGGGCGAGCAGACGCTGGAGATCGTCACCACGATGCGCCATATTGAGCCGAACGCGACCAGCAATCAGGTGGTGCGCAGCGTGCTGGGCGGGCGGGCGACCGGCAGTTATCTGGGCAAGGTTGCCGTGGCGCGGCATGCGCAGAAGACCGATGCGGGCCAATCCGTAAAGGCAATGCTGCTGGCGCGCACCGCCACCGCCAATGCCAAGCCCGAGCTGGAAATCTATGCCGATGACGTGAAGTGCGCGCACGGCGCGACCGTGGGCGAGCTTGATGCCAATGCGCTCTTCTATTTGAACAGCCGGGGCATCGCGCCTGCCGAAGCGAAGGCGCTGTTGCTGCGCGGGTTTATCAGCGGCGTGTTCGACGATGTGGCGGATGAGGCTGCGCGGGCATCGCTGGAAGCGGCAGCGAGCGCGGCGCTGGAACGGATGTTGTGAGCGACGTCCTGCCTATCACCCCGTTCGTGCCGAGCGAAGTCGAGGCGCGTGACCCGAGCGGCGCGTTCGTGGCCCGTCCCTCGACTTCGCTCGGGACGAACGGTGATATGGCGGCGACCTCGACTATCCGCGCCGACTTTCCTGGCCTCACCCCCGGTTGGCATTACCTCGACAGCGCCGTCACCGCGCAAAAGCCGCAAAGCGTGATTGACGCCATCGCGCGCGGCTATGGCCCCGATTACGCCAGCGTTCACCGGGGCGTCTATCAGCGTTCTGCCAACATGACGCTTGCCTATGAAGCGGCGCGGCGGCGCGTGGCGGGGTTCATCAACGCTGCTAGCGCGAACGAGGTCGTGTTCGTGCGCGGCGCGACAGAGGCGATCAACCTGGTCGCGCAAAGCTGGGCCAAAACGCAGCTGAAAACGGGTGATCGCATCCTGCTGAGCGCGCTGGAGCATCACAGCAACATCGTGCCGTGGCAGATGGTGGCAGAGCAGGTCGGCGCGCATATTGATGTGATTCCGCTGACCGCTGATCACCAGATCGATCTGGACGCGATGGCGGCGATGATCACGCCTGCGCACAAATTGGTTGCGCTGGCGCATGTCTCCAATGTGCTTGGATCGGTGCTCGATGCGCGACGCGCCGCCGATATCGCACATGCGGCAGGGGCAAAAATCCTGCTCGACGGGTGCCAGGCCGTACCGCGTCTGGCAGTCGACGTGCGGGCGCTCGATTGCGATTTCTACGTGTTTTCAGCGCACAAGCTCTACGGACCGACCGGCATTGGCGTGCTGTGGGCGCGGGGAGATATTCTGGCTGACATGCCCCCCTGGCAGGGCGGCGGCGCGATGATTGACCGGGTGACGTTTGAGAAAACCACCTATGCCCCGCCGCCGGGCCGGTTTGAAGCGGGGACGCCGCATATCGTGGGCGCGCTGGGGCTGCATGCTGCGATTGATTATGTCGAAAGCATCGGGCTGGAGCGCATCCACGCCATCGAAACCGAGATGGTGGCGCGGACCCGCGCGGCGCTGGCGCAGATCAACAGCGTGCGGCTGTTCGGCCCGGCGGAGTCGGCCGGCATCGTCAGCTTTTCAATCGAAGGGGTGCATCCCCACGACATCGGCACCATCTTGGATGAAGCGGGGGTGGCGATCCGTGCCGGGCACCACTGCGCGCAACCGCTGATGGCGCTGCTGGGGGTCGACGCGACGGCGCGGGCCAGCTTTGGCGCCTATAGTGATGCAAGCGATGTCGACGCGCTGATCAAGGGCATCGAACGGGTTACGAGAATTTTCGGGTAGGAATGGGCCGATGAACGAAGAACGCAAAATCGAGATCGAGGAAGTCAGCACCGTTGATGCGCCCCCCCGCGCGCGGGTGGAGGATGTCGCAAACGGCGAAGCCCGCCAGCGCGATTATTTGGAAGGGTTTCTGGCGCAGAAACCGCAAGGCGTATCCCCCGGCGCGCCGGGTGGCGAAACCTATGAAGCGGTGGTTGCGGCGTTGAAAGATATTTATGATCCCGAAATCCCGGTAAACATCTATGATCTGGGGCTGATCTACGGCGTTGACGTGACGGATGATGGCCATGCCGTGGTGACAATGACACTCACCACGCCGCACTGCCCGGTCGCCGAAACCATGCCTGCCGAGGTAGAGATTCGTGTCGGCGCGGTACCGGGGGTTGGCTCTGCTGAGGTTAACCTCGTCTGGGAACCCGCCTGGGACCCCGCCAAGATGAGCGACGAAGCAAGATTAGAGATGGGGATGCTATGAATTTCTCCCCTCCCGCTTGCGGGAGGGGCC
>JAKFUX010000017.1:0-43779 GCA_021732465.1 Sphingomonas sp. | reverse complement strand
GACGGGGGGTGATGGAGGGGGTGGTCGCGATACGGCGATCAAGGCCGAATGGGCCAGAGAAGTGACCTGGGAAGAAATTTATGCCTTTCACCCGTTGGGCGCGCGACGAGCCAAAAAATCGGGCGTGGTCGAACTGCGCTGCCTGGCAACGCTGAAACAACGGCTCAAAGCATGCCGGGTGGCTGCCGAATCGCCGAGGGGCTGGGAATTTGGTCGCGCTGCGCTTTCTCTCGCACCGCAGCTGCGCGTTCTGCCGCGAAAGGAAAATGGCGTCGAAATTGATAATTCAAAAGTTTATTTCAAGATTAGGTTCGATTTGCCGAGAGAGAAGGAATAGCGCGTTTTGGTGCCGTCACCGGGCCTTTTTGCGCGTTGTTCTGCATCCGCCATATGGCAACCCGACGTGCAATGTTAGGCAGTGGCCATGGAGTCGATTCTACCAGACCCGGGCGGTTATGCGATAATTGCGCCCCGCCAGCGTTTGATGACGATCCTGCTGGTCCTAGCGCTGCACTTGGCGATCATTGCGTTGCTGATGCTGACGCCAACGGTGCGCCGCCTGACGCAGGAGGCAACGCCTTTTGTCGTTCGGCTGTTGCCGCTCGACATCAGCGATGCGCCGGAACCACTCGCCGCACCGCCAACCGCACCGGCACCACCAGTCAAGCCAGCGCCTGCAACCCCGGCGACGCCCGCCAAGCCCACCCCACCGGTAACAGTAACCCCGCGCCCGAGTGCGGTGCCCCTGCCATCACCGCCATCTGCCCCGGCCGCGCCACTTGCCCGCCCGGCCCCGGATGGCGATATCACGATGGGCGGCGGCCGCGCTGCCCCGCTTGGCTTTGCCCCGGCGCGCTGGGTGCGCAAAATTACCGATGAGGAATTTTTCCCGCTGTTGGCCGAGGATTTGTGGCGGGTGCCAATGGACGTGCGGTTTCGGCTGCGGTGTAACGTTGCGGCGGACACCAAGATCGATTGCCGTATCCTGAGCGAATCGCCCACTATTCCGGGGGTTCGCACCGCCGTTTTGCGCGGGCTGCCGATATTGCGGATGCGCCCGCCGATGCGTGATGGCCGCCCGGTCCTGGACGAACCCGTCGAATTTGAATGGCGGGTGGGGCAGCATAACCGGTTTTCGGTGCTGGATCGTTGAGGGCGCGCGCGCAGGCGCTGTCATCGCGCTTTGCTTTCTGTTAGCCCGGTGAAGTGACTATTTCCGCTGCCATATCCGCCCGAGAGATGCTTGTCCGGCTGCACGATGTGATGGCAGCACGATCAACTGCACAGGCCAAGCTGAACAGCGTCGTCAAGATCATTGGTGAAGCGACTGATAGCGAGGTCTGCTCGATCTATTTGCTGCGCGAAGGCGTGCTTGAATTGTTTGCGACGCAAGGGCTGGATCAGGCGGCAGTACACGTCACCAAAATGGCGATGGGGGAGGGGCTGGTCGGCACGATCGCCCAGAATGTCGAGATTCTGAACCTCGACGAAGCGGCATCGCACCCCGATTTCGCGTTCAAGCCCGAAACCGGTGAGGACAAGTTTCACAGCTTTGCCGGTGTGCCGATCATCCGGCGGGAACGCGCGGTTGGGGTGTTGTGCGTCCAGCATGTCGAGCCGCATCGCTATGCCGATGTTGAGGTTGAGGCGTTGCAAACGGTGGCAATGGTGCTGTCTGAACTGATCGCCAATGCCGATCTGATTGATGCAAGTGCTGCGTCCACCACGCGCCCGCAATCAACGGCGGCAATGCGGATTGCGGGCCTGAAGCTGGTCGACGGCATGGCGCGCGGCTTGGCGGTTTTCCACCAGCCCCGGATCACGATCGAGCATACCGTTGCCGAGGATGCCGATGCTGAACGCCACCGCGTTTATGGCGCGTTTGATAAGATGCGCGAACAGATTGAACGGATGGCAGCGCAGGCCGAATTCGGGAAGGGCGGCGAGCATGACGAGGTGCTCGAGACCTATAAGATGTTCGCCTATGACGAGGGCTGGAGCCGCCGGATCAATGAAGCGATCGACAGCGGGCTGACCGCCGAGGCGGCAATTGAGCGCGTTCAGCAACGCACGCGGATGCGGATGCGGCAGATTGACGATCCGTTGCTCGCCGAGCGCATGCATGATCTGGAAGATCTGTCGAACCGGCTGCTGCGCATTGTATCAGGCCAGATGGGGACGGCCGCGCAGATGGGGCTGCGGCAGGATTCCATTCTGATCGCGCGTAACCTGGGCCCGGCCGAACTGCTGGAATATGACCGGCGGCGGCTGAAGGGCGTGATCCTGGAGGAAGGATCGCTGACCGCGCATGTTACCATCGTTGCGCGGGCCATGGGGGTGCCGGTGCTGGGCCGGGTGAAGGATGTCCGTCGCCTGATCGGGGACGGCGATCTGTTGCTGCTGGATGTGACGGCGGGGGAAATATTTGCCCGCCCCACGCCGCTGATCGAGGAATCGTTTGAAGGCAAATTGCTGCTCAGCCAAAAGCGGCGGGCATCCTTTGCCGCGATGAAGGACGAACCACCGGTCACGCGGGATGGCACGCGGCTGACGCTGATGGTCAATGCCGGATTGCGCGATGATGTGGCAGCGCTTGACCTTACCGGGGCGGACGGCATCGGCCTGTTCCGCACTGAATTCCAGTTTCTGGTTTCCGCCACATTGCCACAGCGCGAACGCCAGCAGCGATTATACCGCGACGTGCTGGAGGCGGCGGGCGACCGGCCCGTCATCTTCCGCACCGTCGATATCGGCGGGGACAAGGCCTTGCCGTATTTGAAGGACGATGCGGATGAGGAAAATCCGGCGATGGGCTGGCGCGCGCTCCGACTGGCGCTGGAACGCAATGGATTGATGAAGGCCCAGGCGCGCGCGTTGATTGAGGCGGCGGCGGGCAGAACGCTGAACGTGATGTTTCCGATGGTTTCTGAACCCTGGGAGTTTGATGAGGCCCAGTCTTTGTTTGAGGCGCAGCGGGCCTGGATCGCATCACGCCAGCGCAAATTGCCCACGCTGATCCGCTATGGCGCGATGCTGGAAGTGCCCGCGTTGGCAGAGATGCTGGATGTGTTGTTGCCGCGGCTCGACTTTCTGTCGATTGGCACCAATGATCTGACGCAGTTTCTGTTTGCCGCCGATCGCGCCAATCCCAAGCTGGCCGAACGCTATGACTGGCTGAGCCCGGCAATTTTGCGGTTCCTGTCGCGCGTGATTGCGCCGACCCGCGCGGCCGGGGTCGATCTGGCGGTGTGCGGCGAAATGGGTGGGCGGACGCTGGAGGCGATGGCGCTGATCGGGCTGGGGATAGAGCGGCTGTCAATTACGCCTGCCGCTGTCGGGCCGGTTAAAGCAATGATTCGCTCGCTTGATCGCGCCAGGCTGATGGAAGATATGGCGGCGATGCTCGCGCGGCCCCCGCGCGACATGCGCGGCGCGCTGGCGGCGTGGGCGGCTGATAATCAGGTTGAATTGGTCTGATGCAAAGCCCGGCCGTCTTTTCGCGCGTTGACACCCCCGATGCCCTGCGGGACATAGCCGCCAAGTTTAGCGCCAAGATTAGCCAGTCCGGAGATGCCGATGCCCGATTTTGATCCGAGCGAAGAGGCAACCCTGTTCCCCAAGACAGCGGGTGAACGGCTGCGTGAATCGCGCGAATCGCAAGGGATTTCGCTGGCCGAGGTGGCGGCGCGCACCCGGGTGCCGCTGCGCCATCTGGAGGCGATTGAGCAATCCAATTATGGTGGTCTGCCCTCGCACACCTATTCGGTGGGCTTTGCCAAGGCCTATGCCCGTGCGATCGGCATGGATGAAGTGCCGATTGCCCGCGATGTGCGGGCCCAGGCCGATGCCGTGCAGCGCCCACCCGAATATCAGCCCTATGAAATGCAGGACATCAAGCGCCAGCCGCCCAAGGGACTGGCGCTGGGGGTGAGCATTGCAGCGGTGCTGGTGGTGATCGCGGTTGGGCTTTGGTACGGCACCACTTTATTCCGGGGCGATGGCGAAACCGCCACGGTTGCCCCGGCGGCAGAAACCATGCCCGCACCTGTTGCGCCCACGCCTGAACCGGTTTCGGTGCCAAGTGGCCAGGTGACGCTGACGGCGACGGATGTGGTGTGGCTGCGCATTTATGACGGCGATGGCAAATCGCTGTACGAGGCGGAGATGAAGCCCGGTGAGCGCTATGATGTGCCGACCGACGCCAATCGGCCGATGATCAATGTCGGGCGACCAGACAAGTTGCAGGTTTCGGTAAACGGATCAAATGTGCCTGCGCTGGGCGACGGTGCGCGCGCGATCAAGGATGTGGAGATCAGCGCACAGGCACTGCTGGCGCGCGGCACCGATGCAACGGCGATGATGCCCGCAGCGACCGCCACCGACACGCCTGCGGCGACAGCGGCGGGATCGCCATCCACCACGACGCGCCGGTCACCGCGTCGCCCCGCCCGTAATGTCAGCGATCGTACCGCCCCGTCGACAAGTGCTGAACAGGCACCGCCGCCGCCCGTCACCACCCCTGCGCCAGCGCCAACCACGTCGCCACCCGCAGGCGGGACAAGCCCTGCACCCTAATCGGGTTGCATAGGGCTGGCGAAACCCGGTGCGGGTCCGCTATACCCTGTCGATCAAGTGGTGGGTGGGAAGTAAAATGCGGATCAAGTCGTTGGGAATCATGCTGCTGACCGGGCTGTTGCTCAGCTCAACCGCAGCGGTTGCGCAAAGCAATGTCGAAGGCCGGGTCGATCGGCTGGAGCGCGAGATGCGCGCGGTGCAGCGTAAGGTGTTCCCCGGCGGCAACGGACAGTATTTTCCGCCAGACATTGCCCCGCCATCCAGCACCGGTGCACCTGCGCCGGGATCGCCTGCATCAACACCCGCTGCCGACATTAACGGGCGGATCAACGCGGTTGAATCGCAGTTGACGGTGTTGACGGGGCAAATCGAGCAGAACCAATACCGGCTGCAGCAGTTTGAAGAGGCGTTTGCCGCGTATAAACGCACCACCGATGCCCGGCTGAAGGCGCTGGAGGATACTGCATCGGCGACGGGGGGCACTGCCAGCAACGTTCCGCCGGTAACCAGCACGGCCACCCCGGCTGCAGCGACGCCCAAGCCGGTCGTCACCCCCAAGCCCGTTACCCCGCCCAAGGTTGCGCCAGCGGTGGCTGCGGTGCCGGTGGATCCCAACCGGGCACGGCTGGTCGCGGCAGTGGCAAAGCCGTTGACTGATGACCCAGCCGATGACCTGTATGTCTATGGTTTTCGGTTGTGGCAGGCCAAATTTTACCCCGAGGCGCAGGTGCAGTTGAAGCAGGTCGTCGCGAAATACCCCACCAGTCGCCGCGCAAGCTGGTCGCAGAATTTGCTGGGTCGATCCTATCTGGATGAAGGCAAGCCCTCGCTCGCCTCGCTGGCATTTTACGAGAATTACAAGAAATTCCCGGATGGCGAGCGTGCGCCCGACAGCCTGTATTTCCTGACGGTTGCGCTGAAAAAGCTGGGCAAGCCATCGGCGGATATCTGCCAAGTCTATGACGAGCTGAGCGAGGTTTACGCGACCAAGATCACCGCGCAGATGAAGGATGATATTGCGCGTGGCCGGGCGACGGAAAAATGCAAAGCCAATTGAGCCGGTGAGCGTGGTGCCCGATGCCGGGCTAACCACGCGCTTTCGGGCTGATGTTGCAGGTGCGCTTGGCCGCAAGATTGATGCGGGCGACCGGCTGGCGCTGGCGGTATCGGGTGGGCCGGACAGCATGGCGATGCTCGCGCTCGCCGCTGCGGCTTTTCCGGCGCTGGTGATTGCCGCGACGGTTGATCATGGGTTGCGGCCGCAAGCGGCGGATGAAGCGGCGATGGTTGCCGATTATTGCGCGCAAATTGGTGTGCCCCATATGACGCTGCGCGTCGCAGCGCCGCGCGATCCCCGCGACAATCTGCACGATTGGGCCAGGGCCCAGCGTTATGCGCTGCTGAAGGGCTGGGCCGTCGACCATGGCGCGCGCATTCTGGCGACCGCCCACCACGCCGATGATCAAGCAGAAACCTTCCTGATGCGCGCCGCGCGCGGATCAGGGGTGGCCGGGCTAGCGGGCATTCGCGCGCAGCAGAAAGTGTCGATCACCAGACCCGTCGCTGGCATGTCGATGCATGTTGTTGATGCGTGGACGCTTGATCTGATCCGTCCCCTGCTGGGCTGGCGCGTTGCCGATTTGCGCGCGATCGCTGTTGCTGGCGCGATCCCGTTTGTTGATGACCCCAGCAATGCCGATGCGCGGTTTGATCGCACCGCGTTTCGCGCCTTGCTCTGCGATACGCCGCTGCTCGATCCGCAGAAGGTGGCGCGCTCAGCCGCCCATGCAGCAGAGGCTGACGCGGCGCTGCGCGCGATCGAGGACTGGTTGTGGGGCGAGCGTAAAATCGTACCCACCGGCGTGGATGATCCTGATTTGCAATCCTGGCTCGATCTCACCGGGTTGCCGCGCGAGGTGAAACGCCGCCTGGCACGAACCGCAATCGAATCGGTACGCGCCGTCAACGGCATCCTCCGCCCCGATTTTACCGACGCGACCAATATCGAATCGCTTCTCGACGCGCTGGAAGGCGGCAAGTCGGCCACGCAGGCGGGCATTTTGGTGTCCCCAAAGGGCACAATTTGGCGGTTTTCGCAGGCTCCACCGCGCCAATCACACTGATCGACGATACCGCCTAACTGTTCCATTGCCATTCACCTTTTGCTGCCTATCTTGGAGACTCTGAAAGGCGGCACGCGACGATGAACGATAACGACAGACAGCAGGGCCCGGATCATGGCGGCAACGGGGGCGGCAACGGCAATCCCTGGATGAAAAATCTGATGATCTGGCTGGGCATATTGGTTGCCCTGGCATTGTTCGTCACGATGTTTGAAAACGGATCGCGCACCGTCGCCAGCAGCAATGCGCTGTCCTATTCGGCGTTTTTGTCGAAAGTCAGCGAGGGTTCCGTCCGCGAAGTGAAGATCATGGGCGAGGTGGTGACCGGCATCACCACCAGCGGCGACAAGTTCCGCACCTATGCGCCAGCCGATCCAACGCTGATTTCGCGCCTGACCGACAAGAATGTGATCATTAATGTCGGGCCGGAAGAAGGCCCGTCGATCTGGCAGTATATCCTCGTTCAGTCGCTGCCGTTCGTGCTGTTTTTGGGTATCGCGTTTTTTGTGCTGCGCCAGATGCAGAAAAATTCGGGCTCGGGCGCCATGGGCTTTGGCAAGTCGCGCGCACGGATGCTGACCCAGAAAGAAGGCAAGGTGACGTTTGATGACGTTGCCGGCATCGACGAAGCCCGCGAAGAATTGCAGGAAATCGTCGAGTTTTTGAAGGATCCGACAAAGTTTGCGCGGCTGGGCGGCAAAATTCCCAAGGGCGCGCTGCTGATGGGATCGCCCGGCACCGGCAAGACCTTGCTCGCCCGCGCGATTGCGGGGGAGGCGGGCGTGCCGTTCTTCACCATTTCGGGTTCCGATTTTGTCGAAATGTTCGTGGGCGTGGGCGCAAGCCGCGTGCGCGACATGTTTGAACAGGCCAAGAAATCAGCGCCGTGCATCGTCTTCATCGACGAAATCGACGCTGTCGGTCGCCACCGCGGCGCAGGCCTGGGCAACGGCAATGATGAGCGCGAGCAGACGCTGAACCAGTTGCTGGTCGAAATGGATGGTTTTGAGGCCAATGAAGGCATCATCATCATCGCCGCGACCAACCGGCCTGACGTGCTTGATCCTGCGCTGCTGCGCCCCGGTCGCTTCGATCGTCAGGTCGTGGTGCCGCGCCCTGACATTGAAGGGCGTATCAAGATTCTGCAGGTCCATATGAAAAAGGTACCGTTGGCGCCTGACGTCGATCCGCGCACAATTGCGCGCGGTACGCCGGGATTTTCGGGTGCCGATCTTGCCAACCTCGTCAACGAAGCAGCGCTCACCGCCGCTCGCAAGGGCAAGCGCCTGGTGGCTAATGCCGAGTTTGAAGAGGCCAAGGACAAGGTCATGATGGGGGCCGAACGGCGTTCCATGGTGATGACTGACGATGAAAAGCGGATGACCGCCTATCACGAAGCCGGCCATGCGATTGTCGCGATGCACGAACCGGCGTCCGATCCGATCCACAAGGCAACGATCATCCCACGCGGTCGCGCGCTGGGCATGGTGATGCGTCTGCCGGAACGCGATTCATACAGCTATCACCGTGACAAGATGTACGCGAACCTGTCCGTCTCAATGGGCGGCCGCGTCGCCGAAGAACTGATCTTTGGGTATGACAAGGTGTCGTCTGGTGCCTCGTCCGACATCAGCTATGCCTCGGGCCTTGCCCGTGACATGGTGACGCGCTGGGGCATGTCCGACGCGCTGGGGCCGCTGGAATATGCCGAGCCTGAGGGCGAGACCTATCTTGGCTATTCCTCCGCCCGGCCGATGCGGATGTCGAACGAGACCGCGCAGTTGATCGATGCCGAGATCAAGCGAATCGTGAACGGCGGCCATGAAAAGGCAACCACGCTGCTGACCGAACATATCGATCAGTTGCATGTGCTGGCAGAGGCGCTGTTGGAGTATGAGACGCTGTCGGGCGATGAGATCAAGCGGCTGATTGCGGGCGAAGACATGGGCCGACCAGATTCGGGCCCGAAGACGTCAGTGTTGCCGGTTGGCGGCACCTCGATCCCCAAAACGCGCCGCCCCAAGGGACCACTTGGCAATCCTGCGCCGCAGGGTGCCTGAACTGACGCATGCCGACGCTGCTGATTGAGGTGGCGTCGGCATCGTTTGCCGGTGGTGCAGGGCACCGCCGGTGAAGCGCCACCGGGATACGGTGTTTTTTCGTGTCTGGGCAAAGCCCAACGCTTCCAATCCCTGAACGGCATTGTTATGGCACTGCGCGTGTCAATGGGAGCCTGATATGCGCAAGATGATCATCGGTTTGGCGGCAATTGCGGTGTTGGTTCCCGCCGCAGCGCAGGCGATGAGCGTGGCCGAATGGCTCGCCAAGGCTGATGCACTGAAGGCCAAGGGCATTTTCGCGGCTGGCTCCCCCGACATTGCCTTGTTGGGTAATGAAGTGAAAGCAGCGGGTGCCACCTATCGCGCCGGGCTCGCCAAGCAGATCGCCGCGGGCAAGAAACCGTCAAGCTGCCCGCCGCCGGTGGGGCAGGTGAATATTTCGAGCGACGACATCATCAAGGAATTCAAGGCCATCCCGGGCGCGCGCCAGAAGCAAAGCGTTGCCCAGGCGTGGGCGACGATGATGACGCGGCGTTACCCCTGTAAGGGTTAAGCTTAGCCGTAAGGTGGCCTATCCGGCAGCGTGGATCGGCATTTTCACGCCGTGCCTGCCATCTATGCAATGATCCCCAGGATCACGATGAAGAAGATAATCCCGGCTGTCACCGAGAAGCACAGCAGGGCAATTGTGCGCCAGATCGCCCCGAAACGGCTGACCCCGTAAGCGCCGCGCAGCTGGCTATACATATGCAGCGGTGGCCCAAAGGTGAAGATCGTGGCGATCATGCCGGCCGGCACTCCGATGACCTTGCCGACGCTCAGCAGCACCGCCCCCATTGTCATCGCCGACAGCGAATAGATCGCAAAAATGGCGTGATCATAAGGCCCTACATCGCGGCGAAACGGGAAAAGCAGCCAGATGAACGGGATGGAAATCGGGATCAGCGCCCAGCTATATTTATAGGCGCTGGACTGAAGTTTGTAGAGGAACAGCTTGGGTTCCTTCACCGCATAGGCAATCCGCTTGTCGAGAGAGGGGATGCCCGTGTTGATCTCGTTCTTCTTGATGTTGATCACGTTACCCGTCGTCAGATCATAGGCGGTTTGCAGACCGTCAATGTCCTCATCAATCGACTCGATCTTGTCATTGACCTTTGCAGTATCAGCCTTTCTGGCGCGCAGCAGATCGCGCGTGGCAACCAGTTTTGCCCGGGCTGACTTTTGCTCGTTCAGTTCCTTGACCAGTTCGGGCGGCGTTAGTTTCGATCCATTGCGATTGACGTTCACATTGTCGCCACCCATCGGGCCGCCGATCGTTTCAAACGTCGCCACCATCAGGAATACCGAGAAGAGGAACAATGCCAGCGGCGACACGAACCGGGCGCGCTCGCCCGCGATATAGCGGCGGGTAAGCTGGCCGGGCCGGGTGAACAGCATCGGCAGCGTCGTCCAGATCTTGCCCTCAAAATGCCAGACGCCGTGGAGCAGATCATGGCCGATCGAGGCGAGCGTGCGGTGGATATGGCCGGTCTGCCCGCATTCATGGCAAAATTCGCCTTTCAGCGCGGTGCCGCAATTCAGGCACAGCCCTGATCCATGCGCGCCGTGCATGGCTTCGCCCGCATGCGGTTCAAACGCCCGGCCAACCAATCCCCCGGTTGCCAGATCAGCCGCTGCCTCGAATCCACCTGTCATCATTTCCCCCCAGAATTTGCCAAGCGTATCAAAGGCGGTTGGCGGTTGCGACAAAATCTTGTGCGGCGCGACATTGGCGCGCGCCGCCGCTGCTGCTAGCGATCATCCATGGCCGACGACGCACCCGCTCCAACCCAAGTCATTGCCCAGATGGGCGCGCGGGCGCGCGCAGCAGCGATGCTGCTGGCGACGCTGCCCACAGCGGCGCGGGCGAGCGGCCTGCGCTGCGCTGCTGATGCATTGCGGCGGGCCGCACCGCGCATCGCTGCCGCCAATGCTGAGGATATGGCGGCGGCCAGGCTTGCAGGACTGTCGCCAGCGATGCTCGATCGCCTGCACCTGGACGGCCCGCGTATTGCGGCAATGGCGGCAGGTGTTGCCAGCGTCGCCGGTTTGCCCGATCCGGTTGGCCAGGTGATTGAGCACAGGATTGCGCCCAGCGGCATCGCGCTTACCCGGTTGCGCGTGCCGATTGGCGTGATCGGCATCATTTATGAAAGCCGCCCCAATGTAACCGCAGACGCAGCGGCGCTGTGTGTGATGTCGGGCAATGCCGTCATTCTGCGCGGGGGCAGCGAGGCAACGCGCAGTAACCACGCAATCCACGCCGCCTTTGTCGAGGGGATGGTGGAAGCGGGCTTGCCTGGCGATGCCGTGCAACTGGTCGAATCGACGGATCGCGCGCTGGTGGGGGCAATGCTGACGGCAGCGGGGGTGATCGACATGATCGTCCCGCGCGGCGGCAAAAGCCTGGTTGCGCGCGTGCAGGCCGATGCCCGCGTGCCGTTACTCGCGCATCTCGACGGGAATAATCATGTCTATGTCGATGGTTCAGCCGATTCGGCCATGGCGGTGTCGATCGCGATCAATGCAAAGATGCGGCGCACCGGTGTATGCGGGGCGATGGAGACATTGCTGATCGACCGGGCCTATCCCGACGCGGCTGACCTGATCGCGAGCCTGCGCGCGACGGGCTGTGAGGTGCGCGGTGATGCGGCGGTTCGGGCGATTGACCCCAGCGTGCTGCCCGCCAGCGATGCCGATTGGGATACCGAATATGTCGATGCGATTGCCGCCATCGCGGTGGTGGACGGCGTAAGCGGGGCGATGGCGCATATCGCGCGCCACGGATCGAACCACACCGATGCCATTGTGGCGCGCGATGCGGCAACTGCTGAGCGGTTTCTGGCAGGCGTCGATAGCGCCATTGTGCTGTGGAACGCCTCCACCCAATATGCCGATGGCGGCGAATTCGGGCTGGGCGCGGAGATTGGCATCGCCACCGGCCGCCTGCACGCCCGCGGGCCGGTCGCGCTGGAGGGGCTGACGACGTATAAATGGGTCGGGCGCGGCACGGGGCAGGTGCGGGGTTGATCGTTTGTATCGATTGTATACATTGGAAGCATGGAAAGCACCGTTGTTGTCACCACCAGGCTGGATAAGGCGACCATCGATCTGGTCGATCGTGTAGCGTCAGCCGGCGGCCATAGCCGGTCTCGCTTCGTTGCCATGGCGGTTGCCGAGGCGGCGAAACGTGAAGCCGCGTTTCTATCCTTCGTCCAAGAGGGGATCGACGACCTTGATGCGGGGCGAACGGTAACGCACGAAACGGCGATGGCAAAACTGGACGCGATGGTTGCCAAGCATGAGGCACGATGCCGCGACTGATCTGGTCTGAGGCATCGCTTCGCGACATTGACGAGATCGACGAGTTTTTGATCGACGAAAATCCGCCAGCCGCCGCACGGATTTCCCGGGCGATCAGAGCAACGGTTCGTCGATTGCTTGACTATCCTCGCGTCGGGCGCGCGCTGAATGAAAATTTCCGCGTTTTGGGCGTCCGCACAACGCCCTACCTGATCGTTTATCGGTTGCGCGACGGCAATGTTGAAATCGTGCGCGTGCGCCACGGCAGGGAAAACTGGCTCGCCGAGATCGAAGGCCCCCTGTGACGCGCATCGGCAGGACCCGCATCGGTATTCTCGGCGGATCGTTTAATCCGGCGCATCGCGGGCATCGCTCGATCAGTCTGGCGGCGTTGGCGGCGCTTGATCTGGATGAGGTGTGGTGGCTGGTTTCCCCTGGCAATCCGCTGAAAGACCAGGTGAGCGACATGGCGCCGTTCGCCGTCCGCTATGCATCGGCGGTAAAGATGGCGCGGCATGCACCGATTCGGGTCAGCACGATCGAGAAGCGGCTGGGCACGCGCTATACCGTGGATACGGTGCATAAGTTGACCGCGCTTTACCCCAAAAAACAGTTCATCTGGCTGATGGGGGGCGATAATCTGGCGCAGTTTCACCACTGGCGGGCGTGGCGTGATATTGCCCGACAGGTTCCGATTGCGGTTATTGCGCGTCCGGGGTATGACAGGCGTGCCCACGCGGCCCCCGCGATGGGTTGGTTGCGGCGCTTCGTCCACCCCGCATATCAGGCAGCTAGCTGGACGAGGTGGAGATTGCCGGCACTCGTGCTGTTGCGCTTTCGCCCTGATGAGACGTCGGCGACCCGGCTTCGAACGGCCGATCCCGCTTGGCAGCGTCAATTTTTGCCTTCCGATTCTGTTGCCCCAATTGTTGTTGATGAAACCCCACCCGGCGGCGCAATTTCCGCACCGTCATTCTAGGAGCTACCTTGGCCTCATCCCCGCAAAGCTTTCGTTCGTCCGACACGGACCGTGTCGAGGCCCTGCATCAACTCGTGCTTTCATCGCTGGACGATGATCAGGCGGTGGAAACCGTGTCGATCCCGCTTGCCGGTAAAAGCACCATCGCCGATCACATGGTGATCGCAAGCGGGCGATCGACCCGGCAGGTGGCGTCGATGGCGCATAAGTTGACCGAAAAGATCAAGGCAGAATTTGGCCGCAGCGCGCGGATTGAGGGATTGCCGACCGCAGATTGGGTGCTGATTGATGCCGGTGACGTGATCATCCATCTGTTCCGGCCCGAAGTGCGCAGTTTCTATAATCTGGAACGGATGTGGGCATTTGGCGACGCGCCCGTGGTGGTGCCCGAAGCAGAGGCCGAACCCGGCGCTGATCCGGCGCCCGAAGCAACCGACGACGACTGACGCCCCTTGTTGCTCCACATCGTCGCGCGCGGGCGGATCGGGCGGGGCCCTGAGGCCGAACTTGTCGCGCGATATGTAAAGCGGCTGGCATGGCCGATGAAGATGACCGAGCTGCCCGATACCGGCGGGCGCATCCCCCCGCTGGAACCGCAGACGCGCACCGTGATGCTGGATGAAACAGGTGAGATGCTCGGATCGGTTGCGTTTGCCGATCGGCTTGGCCGCTGGCGTGACGATGGCGTGCGTGAGGTGCGGTTCATGATCGGTGCCGCCGACGGTTTTGATGATGCCGCGCGTGAACAGGCGGATCTGTTGCTGTCATTTGGACGCGCGACCTGGCCGCATCTGCTGGCCCGCGCGATGCTGGCCGAACAATTGTGGCGTGCGACGAGCATCCTTGCCAATCACCCCTATCACCGCGAAGGATAGCCGCCATGCGGCGCTTCCTTCCCAGCTTTATCCTGTTGGCCCCGGTGCTGTTGGCCCCTGTGCTGTTGGCGCTGCCGCTCGCGATCAGCGGTCCGGTTTTCGCGCAATCGACTGCCGGTGGCATTGCGGCTGACCGGGATCGCCTGGTCGACGCCAAGGCGCAATCGGCAGCCGCCCAGGCCCGCGCTGAACGGCTGGAAGCCGCCGCCGCTGCCGAACGGGACGAGGCGCGCAAGGCGCGGACGCAGGAAGCCGCCGTTGCCGCGCGTATTCAGCGCGCAGAGGCTGACATCGCAGCGGCGCAGGCGCGAATCACCATCATCCGGCGTCTGCTCGATCAGCAGCGCGGGCGGCTTGCTGAAAAACAGGGGCCTATCGTCCGACTTATGGCGGCACTTCAATCGCTTGCCCGGCGCCCGGCGCTGATTAGCCTGGTCCAGCCCGGATCGGTGAATGATCTGGTGCATGTGCGCGCGGTGCTGGGCACCGTGCTGCCGCTGGTGAAAGCCCGCACCGCCGATGTGCGCGCCGATCTTGCCAATACCCGGCGGTTGCAGGCGGGGGCGGCGCTGGCGGTGCAGAATTTAGGCACCAGTCGCGCACGCCTGGAAGCAGAGCGGCTGGCGCTGACCCGGCTGGAGGCGGAACACCGGTTGAAATCGCGCGCGCTGGGCCGCGACGCGCTGTTTGAATCGGATCGCGCCATCGCCCTGGGCGAGCGCGCCCGTGATATCGTCGACCTGATGGACCAGCTTGGCAATCAGGCCGAAACCCGCGCCGCGCTGGAGGCGCTGCCGGGCCCCTTGCCGCGCCCCCCCAAACCGGGCGAAGCGCCGTCCCCGATTGATACCCTGGCCTGGTCGCGCGATGCGCCGCCGTACCGGCTGCCCGTCAATGGCCGGGTGGTGACCGGGCTAGGTGAAATCTCCGATGCTGGGGTGCGATCGCGCGGGTTAACAATCGCCACCGCCTCGGCCGCGCAGGTGATTGCGCCCGCATCGGGCCGCATCGTGTTTGCGCGGCGCTTTCGTGATTACGGCACGGTCGTGATCATCGATCATGGCGGCGGCTGGACGTCACTGATCGCCAATCTGGGCGCGGCATCGGTTGCGGTTGGCGAGCGGGTGGCACAGGGCACCCCGATTGGCCGCGCCGCAACCGCCGATGAACCGCGCATCACGATTGAACTGCGCCGAAAGGACCGCGCGATTGATATGACGCGGCTGTTGGGGTGATTTCGTCCATCTTTGGTTCAGGTGTGATCCGCTTTGATCGGCTTTGATCGGCTTTGATCGCAGGGAATTTGCCGCTACAGTGCGGCCATTCGGTTTTTTGTTTGATTAGAAAGTGCTGCGTTTATGGCCCGTCCGCTGCTCCAGGCTACCGCAATTGTTGCCGCGCTGGCGCTGGTGCCTGTCACCACAGGGGCGATGGCCCAGGTCGACACCAACACCTATCGTGAGCTCGACCAGTTCATGGATGTGTATAATCTGATCCGCGCCAATTATGTCGACAAGGTCGATAACAAGGTGCTGGTGAAGGGCGCGATTGAAGGCATGCTGGCCGCGCTTGATCCGCATAGTTCTTTTGCTGACGGCGTTGATTTTGAAAATCTGCGGATTCAAACAGAGGGCAATTATGGCGGGCTGGGCCTGTCGGTCACGCAGGAAGACGGTGCGGTTAAGGTCATCGCCCCGCAGGAAGACACCCCGGCTTTCCGCGCTGGAATCAAGGCTGGCGATTACATTACGCGCCTGAACGGCAAGCTGCTGTACGGCCTGACGCTGGATGAGGCGATCAGCGAAATGCGCGGCAAGCCCGGTACGCGGATTTCGCTGACGCTGGTGCGCCGGGGCCGTGACAAGCCCATTGATATCTCGCTGGTGCGCGAAATCATCGTTCAAAAGCCCGTCAAATGGGACGTGAAGGGTGATATTGGCATCATCAACATCAACACGTTTTCGGATGATACGGGCGATTACACCCGCGATGCGATTGCGCAGATTCGCAAGAAACTGGGGCATGATCCGCTCGGCTATATCGTCGATTTGCGCGACAATGGCGGCGGGTTGCTGGTTGAGGCGATCAACGTTTCAGACGCTTTCCTGGATCACGGAGAAATCGTGTCGCAGCGTGGGCGCGAGAAGGATGATATCCAGCGCTATTTCGCGCGGCCGGGCGATGCCACCAACGGGCTGCCCGTTGTTGTGCTGGTGAATGCCGGCACCGCGTCCGCCTCTGAAATCGTGGCGGGCGCGCTGCAGGATCATCATCGCGGGCTGGTGATTGGCGAACGCAGCTTTGGCAAGGGATCGGTGCAGTCGCTGCTGAAGCTGGGGCCGCGCACCGAAGTGCGGCTGACAACGGCGCGCTATTTTACCCCGTCAGGCCGTTCGGTGCAGGAAGGCGGGATCGACCCTGATCTGGTCGTGCCGCAGATCAGCGACGCTGATTACAAGTCGCGCCCCGTGTTCCGCGAGGATGATTTGCGCCGCCATCTGATCAACGAGGCAAAGGTCGATAACAAGGTGCTGGAAGAAGATACCAAAGCCGATCCGCGTTTCACCGCAACGCCCGAAGAGCTGAAAAAGCGCAAGATCGATGATTTTCAGCTTTACTATGCGCTGCAAACAATTGCGCGCCTTGGCGGCGCGCAGCAAGTAGCCGCCATCGCCAAGGCGGGGACGCCCAGCCCGCAGCCGGTTGATCCCGAAACGCAACCGACACCCAAGCCGAACTGACGCTGATGCCGGACGCGTCATTTCGCCTCGCACGCTGGGGGGCGCTGCTGCTGCCCGCGGCGCTGATGGCGGGCGCATTGGGTTCCCAGCTCTTTGGCGGGTTGATCCCGTGTGAGATGTGCCATTGGCAGCGCTGGCCGCACTACACCGCGATTGCGCTGGCGTTGCTGGCGTTTGTGGTGCCAGCGATGGGGATGCAGCGCGTGATGGTTGCGCTGGCAGCGTTCGCTATCCTGACGAGCGGGGCGATCGGCGTGTTCCATGCGGGTGTCGAATATCACTGGTGGCCGGGCATCACCGCTTGTGCAACCACGCCGGGGGGTGGCGGCAGTGCAGCCGATATGCTCGCCCGCGTGCTGCATGCGCCGGTCGTCGCCTGCGATATGCCGCAATGGGCGTGGATGGGCATATCGATGGCCGGGTTTAATGCGCTCTTTTCGATTGGCGGTGCGCTCACCATATTCGCTGTGTTGCTCAGGAGGAAAAGCGCGTGACTGATTGGAAGCCCGGCGATGCAAAGCGCCGCACCGATTCGATGATCCGCGTGAACCAGGCCGGTGAATATGGCGCGAGCCGCATCTATGCTGGGCAATTGGCGGTGATGGGGGATCGTGGCCCCGTCGCGCGCGCGATTGCCGGCATGGCCGTGCAGGAAGAACGCCACCGGCTGTTCTTTGACAAGATGATGGCACAGCGCAGCGTGCGCCCTACGGTTCTGCAACCGATCTGGGATGTGGCAGGCTTTGCGCTGGGGGCGGTAACCGCAGCGATTGGGCCCGAAGCGGCGATGGCGTGCACCGTCGCGGTTGAGACCGAAATTGATAATCATTACAGTGAACAGCTGGCGCAATTGGGCGATAGCGACCCTGATCTGTCAGCCGCGATTGCCGATTTTCAGGCCGATGAAGTTGAACACCGCGAAACCGCCCTTGCCAGCGGGGCCGAGAATGCCCCAGCCTATCCGCTGATGACTGCGGCGATCAGGCTTGGCTGCCGGGTGGCGATTGCGACGGCGAAACGGATTTGAAACTTACGGACCGGTTGGTGCGTAATGGAGTGATGATGACGGAGATGATGCAATGCTGACAAAAGCGATCCTGGCCACAATGGCTGTGATGCTCATCCCGGCTGCCGCCACCGCGCAGCGCCCGCCGCCGACGATTATGGAACAGCCAAAGCCAAAGCCGATCGCTGACGCGCCCGAAGCGCCCGTGAACGGTGTTACGTATTTGTACAGCGCGACGCAGAAATGCCCGACGGATACCGATGGTAACGAGATTACGGTGTGTGTTCGCCGCAGCCCGTCAGAGCAATTCCGTATCCCAAAGGAGCTGCGCCCCGATACGCTGAAGCCGGAATATGAAAGCTGGGCCCTGCGCGGTAGCCAGACGGTGGCGGAAATTGGCCGTTCAGGCATTGGCAGTTGTTCAACCGAAGGCGCAGGCGGTGCCACGGGTTGCGCAACCCAGGCGTTTGAAGCGGCACGCCGTGAGAACCGGGCGCGTAAGGCGGCCCAGGCAGCGAACGGGCCAAAATAACCGGGTCGCCATTCTGTTGAACAATGGTTCCGGGGGGAACGGGAATGGCGACAATGATGGGCGGCAAGTTACCTGCGGCAAAGTCTCGCGCGCCCGACGGTTTTGAGAAATTTCTGGCGGTTGGCGCGGGTATTTTGCTCGTTTGCGTCGTCGTGGCGCTGTTAAAGGGTCAGGCGCATTGGGGGCGCATCCCCCCCAATCTTTGGGTACATCTGGGCACGATGATCACCGCGCTGGCGCTGACCCCGGTGATGTTGCTGCGCCGTCGGGGTGATCGCCCGCACCGGGTGATGGGAACGATCTGGGTTGGCGCGATGATCGCGACCGCGCTGGTTTCGCTGACGGTGCGTCAGGTCAATCATGGCGGTTTCAGCGTGATCCACATCCTGTCGGCATGGACGTTGCTGCACGTGCCGATCATCTGGTGGACGGCACGCACCCACCGCGTCGAATGGCACCGGGGATTGGTGCGGGGCATGGTGTTGGGCGCGCTGTTGATTGCGGGCTTTTTTACCTTTCCGTTCAACCGGATGCTCGGCCAGTTCCTGTTCAGTTGACTGCGCCGCCGAAAATGGCGTCGGTGTTGGCGCATCGCCGGGCGGTGCCGATGCTGTTGTTCGCGCTTATTTGGTTGTCGTGCGCGTGGTTTGGATCGTGGGAGCTTAACCCGAATAACTCGACACGGCTGTTCGCGGCGATTTCGCTGGTGGAACATGGCGACGCAACCATCGATGAATTTGCGCCGCTCACCATCGATCGGGCACAATTTGGCGCGCATGTTTATACGGATAAAGCCCCCGGCATGACGCTGATGGCGTTACCGGCGGTGGCCATCGCCAATGCGGTAACCGGGGCGTCATCCGCATCCTTAACCAAGACGATCGATGATCCCGCGCTTGGCCGGTTTATGAAATTGCGGCTGCGGCTGGCGGCGATGTTCAGTTCGGCGCTGCTGACCGGGCTGGCGGCAGTGGCTTTATGGTCATTGGCGCGCGATGTTACCGGCAATGCAAATGCGGCGCTGATTGCGGCGCTTGCCTATGGGTTGGGCACGCCGGCCTGGGGTTGGTCCACGACGATCTTTGGCCATGCATCGGTGGCCGCCCTGTTCATGATTGCGATCTGGGCGGTGTGGCGCGCGACGCAGGCGGTGCCGCGCCGGGGCATGGCGGCGCTGGTCGGGCTGGCGCTTGGCTGGGCGGTGGTGGTGGAATTTCAGGCGGTGCTGGCGGGGGCGGCGATTGGCGTTTGGGCGCTATGGCGAATTCGCGCGCTGCCCGTCGGTACGCGGTTTCCGCTGATGCTGGCGCTGATCGGCGGCGGCGTTGCCGCTGGCCTGCCGATGATTGCGTATAATCTGGTCGCGTTCGGGGTGCCGATCAAATTCGGCTATTCCGGCGTCGTCGGTTTTGATGGCATGCAGCAGGGGTTTTTCGGGCTAACCTATCCCAAACTGCCGGTGCTGTTTGAATTGCTGTTCGGGCCACGGCGCGGGTTGATCTGGGTCGCGCCCGTGTTGCTGCTCGCGCCGATTGGGCTGATGCGCTGGTATCGGCAGCCGGGGCACCAGCCAATGGTCGTCATGGTTCTGGCAGTGGTGGCCATCGTCCTGCTGATCAATGCGAGCTATTTTTACTGGGATGGTGGCTTTTCAACCGGCCCGCGCCATTCGGTGCCTGCGCTACCGCTGCTCGCGCTGGGGCTTGCGCCGCTCTATGCGACGCTGGAAAAGGGCCGCGCACGCGCCGCGATGCTGGCGGTGCTAGCCCTGTCGATTGCGGTGAACCTGATGATCGCCGCGGCTGAGGTGACCGCCCCCGATACCGCGCCATTCCCCTTGTGGCGGCCGATCTTGATCGAGGATGTGGCCAATGGCTATTTCCGCGATCTGCCAGGGCAATTCTGGGGATGGTCGCCCTGGGCAGGTGTGGCGCTGTATCTGATGCTGGCGACCGCGATTGGTGCTGCACTGATCATCGCGGCCCGCACTGTGACGCGCGATGAGGCCACCGGCCGCTATAGCGAGATGACGTTAGGCTGATCAGCCACGCCAACCGTTCGTCCCGAGCGCAGTCGAGGGGCGTGCGGCAGGTTCGGTGCTTGTGGCATGTTTCTCGACTTCGCTCGAAACGAACGGACGGGGAAACGGATCAACTTAGCGTCAGTTAACTCCATCACCAAAAAAAGGCTTCCCATCCGGTGCTGGTTCGCGCAATCGGCGGGCCATGGTTGAACATATTCTCGGCATATTGGCAGGCTTCACCATCTGGGTGATTTCCAGCGGCGGCTATCTGGGCATTGCCCTGCTGATGGCGATTGAATCGGCGTGCATTCCATTGCCGTCTGAGATCATCATGCCCTTTGCCGGCTATCTGGTGTCGACGGGTGAGTTTAACCTGTATCTGGCGGCGACGGCGGGGGCGATTGGGTGCAATCTTGGCTCGATCCCGGCGTATGAAGTCGGCAAGCGCGGCGGTCGCCCTGCCTTTTTGCGCTGGGGCAAATATGTGTTGATCGGCCCTGGGGAGATCGACGCGGCTGATCGGTTCTTCAACAAATACGGCAACAGCGCGGTGCTGATCGGGCGGTTATTGCCCGTTATCCGGTCATTCATCGCCTTTCCAGCCGGGGTCGCGCGCATGCCGTTGCCGCAATTCCACCTCTACACCTTTATCGGTTCATGGCCGTGGTGCTTCGGGCTTGCCTATGTCGGCATGGTGCTGGGCGATCAGTGGAACAACAGCCCTTGGATGAAGGCGGCGTTCCACAGTGCCGATCTGGTGATTGGCGTGGTGATTGTCGTCACCGTTGCCTGGTATGTGCGCCACAAGCTGAAGGGCCTGAAGCATCACCCCTGACGGATAAGGGCAGCGGCAGCGGCGGCCATGCGCTGTCGGCTGTCCACCCGGCGCTCTGCGGTGATGGCCTGATATCGCGCCAGTATTTCCGGGCCAGCATTGGCGGGTGATCCAGCGTTGAATGGCGGGGCGGGGTCATATTCCAGGCTCAGCTGCACCAGCCGGGCATGGTCTTCCCCCCGGATTGCCGCGGTCAGCGCCAGCGCGAAATCGATGCCCGCCGTTACGCCGCCGCCCGTCACCCGGTTGCGATCAAACACAATGCGATCCTGCACCGGGATTGCCCCGAACGGTGCGAGCATATCGTGCGATGCCCAGTGTGTGGTCGCGCGGTATCCGGTCAACAGCCCTGCCGCACCGAGGATTAGCGATCCGGTACAGACGCTCGTCACCCATTGCGCCGCGGCTGCCGCCTGCCTGACCCAGCCAAGTGCCGCCTCATCCTCCACCACCGCCGCCGTACCGAACCCGCCGGGGACGCACAGGATATCGGGTTGGCGGGCGCTGGCGAAGTCGGCGGTGGGCAATAGCGAGAAACCGGCATCGGTTGGCACGGGATCCAGGCTAGCGGCGACCAGATCAATCGTGGCGTTGCCCAGCCGTGACAGCACTTGCGCAGGCCCGGTCAAGTCGAGCTGCGTCACATCGGGGAACAACAGGAATGCGATATGGATCGGCGATAATTCGGGCATGCAAACCTCCAACGGTGGCTGTTGATGCCCAGGCGATGCGGCGCTGCTGCCATGCGCTCCCCGGTGGTACTCCACCCAATCGCCAGTCACGCATTGGGGTCAAGTTTAGGACCGATCACGCCTAAGCTCAATTGCCAATCGCGCGACGGCGTGGGTTATTCGGGCTTGTGAAAGGGCAGGGCTAGCAGCCAACCCATGCCTGTCACGCGCTGGCGCTGGGTATCGGCCAGGCCAATCGCAAAGGGCTTGGGCACTGACGGTTCGGGGTAGTAACTGCCTAGCAAGCGATCCCAGACGCTCAGCATATTGCCATAATTGCTGTCATGCTGCGCCCGCACGGTTGCGTGGTGGCGGACATGCATTGTCGGGGTGACGAGCATGGGCTGCACCCAGCGTTCGATGCGCGGCGGCAGCGCGATATTGGCGTGGTTGAACAGCGCCATTGTGGACAGCAATGTCTCGTGGATGATCACCGCGATAACCGGCGCGCCGATCAGCGCTGCGGCTGCCGCCTTGTACAGCGTCGACACCAGAATTTCGGCGGGGTGGAAACGCAGCGCGGTTGTTACATCCAGATCATGGTCGTGGTGATGAACAGCGTGGAGCCGCCAAAGCAGCGGCCAGCGGTGCATTGCCCGGTGCTGGCCATAAATCGCCAGATCGAGCAGCAGGATAGCAACCGCGATTGCCCAGATACCCGGCAGCGGCACGATGTTGAGCAAGCCAAAGCCATGGCTCGCCGCCCAGGCCGCTGCGCCAGCCCCGGCCAGCGCCGGTGTGATCCGAACCAGCGCGGCGGGCACGGCGGCGCTTAACAGGCCAAGCCCGGCATGCGACACCCAGCGCTCGCGCTGACGGGTTCGCCACGCCCGGTGCGGAAAGCGGTGCTCCAGCAGTCCCAGCACCGCCAGCATGGCGGCGAAAATGGCAAGCCGGATCAGGCCGATTGTCATCCCGGTTCCCGTAACAGCGAGATGGCAGCGGCGATCCGCCCGAATACGGTGAGCGTGCAGATAACGGCATAGCCATAAGCGAGCAGCGGAAACCACGCGGGCACCAATGCCGCCAGGGCGAGCACGACGATCGTCTCGGTCCCCTCCGCCAGCCCGCCAAGGTAAAAAAAGCTTTTCTTGCCCTGTGCGCTTGTCTTCAGCCCGCGTTCGGCGGCCAGCACAGCGAACCCCAGAAAGCTGGTCGCCGCGAGCAGGAACCCGCCGAGCAAGCATGCGGCGGGCAGTGCCCATTCGGGTCGCGCAAAGGCAAAGCCAATCGGGATAGCGGTATAAAAAGCGTAATCGCAGATCACATCCAGATAACCGCCCAGCGCGGTGCTGCGCGTCTGCCGTGCAACCGGGCCGTCCAGTCCATCGCTCAACCGGCTGAACAGGATCAGGCCAAATGCGACAGCGAATTGGCCAAAGGCAATTGCGACACCGGCAGCAACCCCCGCCAGCGCACCAATGATGCTGAGCGCATTTGCGGTTGCCCCCATTTTCGCCAGCCGTGCGGCAATCCGGTTCAGCGGCGGATCAATCAGCGGGCGAATGCGTGCATCAAACATGGCCCGCTTTAGCCCTTTACGCCGAAATCGTCAGCACACCGATGACAGCGCCCACCATCATCGTTGCCAGATTGCCGGCAAACCAGCTTTTAAAGCCAAGCGCGGCAATCTCGCCCCGCCGGGCCGGGCACAGCGTCGACAGCGTCGATACGCCCAGCCCGATGCTCGCCAGATTGGCAAAGCCGCACAGCGCATACAGCGTCACCAGCTTGCCGCGCGGCGACAGCGCATCAGGGCCAAGCGCGGCCATTTGCTGATAGGCGACATATTCGTTCAGGATCGCCTTGGTCCCCATCAGCGATCCAGCGGTCTGCGCATCGGCCCAGGGCACGCCCAGCAGCCACATCAACGGCGCGAATATCCAGCCAAAAAGGCGTTGCAGGGTGAGGGGAGCACCCCAGATATCGGGGGCAAGCCCCAGCACGCTATCCGCCAGCGCGACCAGCGCGAACACCACAATCAGCACCGCGATGATGGCCAGGAACAGCTGTAATCCGTCCATCGTGCCACGAATGATGGCGTCGATGCTGTTGTCGTAGGTCAAATCCTGATCGGTCCGGTCAGCAGGCGTTGCTTCATCCCCCGGCACCAGCAGCCGCGCGATCAGCAATGACGCGGGCAGGCAGATCAGCGATGCGGTGATGATGTGGCCAAACGCGTTGTCGACCACCAACTTCAACGTCTGGCTATACAGCACCAGCACCACACCCGACACGGTCGACATGCCCAGCACCATAACCGCGAACAGCTCTGCGCGGCTCATGTGGATCAGATAGGCACGGATGATCAGCGGGGCTTCCACCACGCCGAGGAAAACATTGCCCCCGGCGTTCAGCGCGACAGCGCCGCCAATGCCCAGGGTGCGTTCGAGCATCCAGCCCAGCCCCTTTGCAACAGCTTTCAGCACGCCCCAATGCCATAACAACGCCGCCAGCGCCGATGTGACGATGACCAGCGGCAGGATTTGAAACGCGATGATGAACGGCTGCGGCGCGCCGGGCTTCCCCGCAAAGGGCTGGTCCCCGCCCGCCAGATACCCAAAGATATAGCGTGAGCCCTTGTCAGTGGCGGTTTGCAGCACGCTTAGCCCGTCATTGGCGACACTCAGCGCCGCCCAGACCGGTGGTGCCTTGATGAGCACCACCGCCAGCGCAAATTGCAGGCCAATCGCGCCTGCAATCCAGCGCCAGCCGGGCAGCGTCCCGCGCCGCTCGCTGAGCGCCGCGCAGACGATAATGATCACCAACAGGCCAATCAGGCTGCGGGCGTTTGGCAGCAGGCCAGCTTCCATCAAAACGCCCAGCTTGCCCCGAACTGGAACTGGCGCGGTGGGCCGGCATTGCGCTGAACAAACGGCACGCCGCCGCCAAACTGCACCTGGTTCGACGTGCTTGCCGCATTGGCAAAGCCCGACAGGTTGTTGGCGTTGAACACGTTAAAGATATCTGCCGAGATGGTCAGCCCGCGGTTCAGGATTGGCACCTGATATCGAAAGCCAAGATCAACGGTGCGCGACCAGCCGAGCCGCCCGGAATTGCGCGTTTCGCCGGGGAAGCGATTGGCGTTGCCCACATATTGCTGCCCGAACGAAAAGCCGCTGCCGTTCAAATCCTGCGTGCCGAACAGGCTGGCATCAGGCACCAGATTGACCGGCTGGCCCGATTGGAACAGCCCGGTTGTGGTGAAGGTGAAGCCTTCAAACGGATAAAGATAGGCGGTGGCGGACAGCACATGGCGGCGATCATTCACCGACGGGCCATACTCATTCGCGAAATCATTGCCGTTCGATGCGCGGAAGTTGATATCGTCTGTGTCGTTGCGCAGCCGTGCAAGCGTGTAGCTCAACCGGCCAGCGAACCAGTCGCTGCCCTTTTCCTTGATCAGCTGCACGTTCAGCGCCTGATATTCGGATGTGCCGCCGGTTTCCGATGTGGTGATCTGGCGTGCACCGCCAGCAACAGGGGCAACCGGGCGGGTGGCATCTGCGGCTGCCTGGCTGCGCACCAGCCCCAGGCTTTGCGCCAGTGCCAGCCGCGCCGCATTGGTGGCCGCACCACGCAGCAGCGCGATGTTCGACGCGGTCAGCGCCGCCGCATTGGGGGTGAAGGTTGCCGCCGCATTCAGATCGCGCAGCCGCACCAGATTATACGACCGGTTATAGATCAGATCGACCTTGGCGGTAACGTTGGTCGCCACTTCGCGCTGATACCCGACCGTCAACTGCAGGCTATAGGGATTGTCATAGCCATTGGGGTTGCGGATGCGGATTTCGTCGCTTGACGTGGAATTGCGCAAAGCCGCGACGCTGGCGGCAGCCGGGCAGGCAGCAACCGTCGCGCAGGCGGGGTTGACCGTCAGATTGCCGTCAAAGGTTACCGCTGAGACATCGAATCCGGCGGGCAGTCGGCCAGCCGCGACCAGCGCGTTGAGCTGGCCGATAAAGGCCGGGCTGGTGGTGCTGCGCTGGAGCGCGTCAGAGATAATCGCATAAGGGATTTTATCGTAATATAGCCCCACGCCAAACCGGATCGCTGACTTCGCATCGGGCTGGTAATTGACTGCAAAACGCGGTGCGATGTTGTTGAAATCACCGCCAGCGCCGCCCTGTGCGGACAGCGAATCATAATCATAGCGCAGACCCAGTGTGGCCGTCAGGTTCGGCCGGATCTGCCATTCATCCTCGACATAGCCGTTCAGCTGGGTTTGACCGACGCCAAATGTCGCCGGGCGAATTTCAACCCCGTAATTGGTAACAACCGGGTTCAGCCCCAGAATATCCTGCGCGCCCAATGCCAGCCCGCGCGGGCGCAGCGTGTTAAGCTGCGTTTGGGTTAGCTGGACAGTGAAGTTGCCATTGGGGTTGCCGCCGCCTGCCAGCGAGAAATCGCTGTGGAGCACCTCGCCGCCAATTTTCAGCCGGTGGTCGCCCAGGTCGAGCGTGAACTTGTGTTGCGTCTGAAAGGTGTTTTCCTTTTCGTCGAACACAAAGCCTGAATCGCCCACGACAGCAACCGCCAGGCCATTGGGGCCAAGAGCTGCGACCTGTGGGCCACCGGCGCGATCGCGGGCATAATCCCAATCGAACCGGCTATATTGGAAGCTGCCCTGATAGGTCAGCCGATCACCGTTATAGACCGCGGTCAACGCTGCCAGCGTTGATTTGCGTTCCTCAAACGATCCCGCCGACGGGAAGGTGACGTTGCCGCCGCCCAGGCTACCGCCCGGCCGTTCGACCGATACGTCGCCATAGTTGAAACGGAAATTGAGCGACCAATCATCGGTCAGCTTATGATCGATCCGCAGCGAGCCAAGGTAGAAGTTATTGCGCCCGCGCACATTGCCCAGGATGCCCAGTTGCGGCGAATCCACCAGATTGTCGTTGGTGTCGCGGGTATATTCCAGCGCGGCGTAGAAAAACGTCCGGTCCTTGGCGATGGGGCCGCTGATCGCGCCACCCGCCTGGATGCGGCTGAAACTGTCGCCCACCGGATTGCCGGTCAGGTCGCGGCGCGGAAAGGGCGAGGCGGAATCAACGGGGCGGCCGGGCCGGTACAGCACATAGCTTTCGCCCTTCAAATCATTGCCGCCGCCTTTTGACGTGACGTTGACAATGCCGTTGGTGGTGCGCCCGAATTCAGCCGAATAATTGTTCGACAGCACGGTGACGCTGGCGGCGGCGCTGAGCGGGGTGGGGAATTTCTGCCCGCCCAGAAAATTCTCGTTATTGTCCAGGCCGTCGATCAGATAGTTGGTGAACAGCCCGTTCGCGCCGTTGATCGATACCGTCGGCGCTTCGGGAAAAAAGCCTGTCGACGGCACAACGTTGGGCAGCCGGATCAACGCAGAGATAACGTCGCGGCCTTCGATGGGCAGGTCGCTGAGTTCCCTGGTTGAAAGCGTGCCGGAAACTTCGGCGTTCACCGTGTTGACCCCGGCGGTGGCGCGTGCACCAACCACGGTGATCGCGGCCTGGGTTTCGCCGCGCCGCAGCGTGACTGACTGGGTAAAGTTTGAGCGTAACGCCAGCGGCGTTGTCCCCGCCGTCGCATCGCCATCCGCCAGCCGAACCGAATAGTCACCAGCGGTCGACAGGCCGTTGAGGATAATCTGGCCCTGGTCATCGGTTTTCAGCGTGCGATCATACCCGATTGACGGGTTGGAGACGATCACATCGACATTGGCGGCGGGCGCGCCGCTTGCCTCGTCAACCACGGTCACCTTCAACCCGGCCTGCTGCGCATGGGCAGGGCTGCTTACCACCATTACCGCTGCGATTGCCACCGAAGCGCCCAAAATTCCCCGAAAACCCGTCATCAAAACCCCCATTTACTCATCAAATTATGATATCCCCCCGCGGCAGCCGTTACCCAAACCACTGCAGCAGGCGGACAATTTTACGCGTTCGGTCACTGAACAGACTTGCCGTGAACGCAGAACTGGCGAGCCGCTTATTGATTTCTGCATAGGTTGGATAGGGGGCGATTATCCCGGTGAGCTGGCGCAGGCCAAGCTTTGCGGTGATCGCTATCGTCCATGTCTGGATTAATTCGCCCGCATTCGGCCCGACAATCGATGCGCCTGCAACCTTGCCCTTCACCAGCACAACCTTGGCCATGCCCTCGGTCCGCTTGTCGGCCTGGGCACGGTCATTCTCGGCGAAGCTCCAATGGAGCACCCGCACGGCGTCGCCATGCTCGGCGCGCGCTGCTGCCTCGGTCAGTCCCACTTGCGCAAGCTCAGGATCGGTAAAGGTTACCCAGGGGAGTGCCGCGTAATTCACCTTGGCAGGAACGTGGAACAGCGCGTTCTGGATGACGATGCCGGCTTCATAGCCTGCCGTATGCGTGAATTGCGGCCCAACGCGGCAATCGCCGATGGCAAAAATGCGCTTGTTGCTGGTGCGGCGGCGCGGATCGACCACAATGCCCTTGGGCGAATACTCCACCCCGGCGGCTTCCAGCCCCAGCCCGTCAACCGTTGGTTTGCGACCCGCCGCGACCAGCAGATGCGATCCGGCGATCACCTGCCCGTCGCCCAGCATCAGGCGCACCTGCCCGTCTGCCTGATCAATCCGGTCGATCGTCGCGCGTTCGTGCAGCGCAATGCCTTCGCCCACCAGCGCGGCCCGCACAATTGCCACCAGATCAGCATCGTCGCGCGGCAGGATGGGACCGACATCGACAATCGATACCGCACAGCCAAGCCGCCGGTGCGCCTGCGCCATTTCACAGCCAATCGCACCGCCGCCGATGATGATCAGATGGTCTGGCCGATCCCGCAGCCCGAAAATCGTCTCGTTCGTCATGAACGGCACATCGGCCAGGCCGGGGATGGGGGGCACGCCCGCCCGGCTGCCCGTGGCGACAACAAAGCGGCGCGCGCGAATTTTGCGCCCGCCGGCGTCAACAGTGCGGCGATCGATAAACCGGCCAGCCGCGCGGATGACGGTGCAGCCAAGCTGCTCAAACCGTTCCTGGCTGTCATTGGGCTCAATCGCGGCAATAACGCCTGCGACATGATCCTTCACCGCGCCAAAATCGATCTGCGGTGCGGTGTAGTGAACGCCGAACTGCGCGGCATTTTCGCCCGCATGCGCTGCCTTGCCCGCAGCGAGCAACGCTTTTGACGGCACGCACCCGCTGTTCAGGCAATCCCCGCCCATCGCGTGCGGCTCAAGCAGCGCGACTTTCAACCCAAGCTGCGCTGCACCTGCAGCAACGGAAAGCCCGCCTGAGCCTGCACCGATGATGCACAGATCAAATTTCTCGATCACGCGACCGGTTCCTTCTTGAATCGCTTGTACACTATCGGGATCAGCGACAGCGCGGCCAGGCCAATGATCGGCCCAATCACCTCTGGTTTCAGTAGGGCACCGCGCAGGTTCAAATCGCCGCCCGCCGCCAAAATCGAACCGGCACCCGCCCCGATTGACGCATAGACAAAGGTACCGGGGATGATGCCGATGCCAGTTGCCAGCACATAATCACGCAGTTTCACGCCGAACAATGCCGGCACGATATTGACCAGCCAGAACGGCGCGACGGGCAACAGGCGCAACAGCATCAAATAGCTGAAGGCATTTTTCTGAAACCCGTCGGCCAGTTTTTCGCCCCAACTGCCAATGCGGTTGCGCAAATCATCGCCCGATGCATTGCGCGCGATCAGGAACACAATCGTCGCACCCATTGTCGCACCCACCACGACAAGGCTGCCGCCAACCACGGTGCCGAACAATAACCCTGCGGCAATCGTCAACAGGCTGGCACCGGGGAAGGAAATCGCCACCAGCGCGGCATAAATCGCGACCAGCGCCAATGCCGAAATCACCGGGCTGGCCGCCACGAAATCGACCAGCGCCTGCCGGTTATCACGCAGCGCATCCAGCGTGACATAGCGCTGTCCGCCAAGGGCGAAAAACGCAATCGCCAGCAGTACCAGCACCACCAGGGGGCCAAATCGTTTCAGCATTGTTTCATTCCTTGAAAACGGTTCTTACCGGTTTTCATTGATCGACCAATCATAATCATAACTGTCGATGGTCGTGCGCCCGGCCAGTAATTTGGCGGTATCGGCATCGGCATAGCGGCGTGCAAAGGCCAGCACGCCTGCGGTGCCCCCAAAGTCGCTGCCATACCAATCAAAAATTCGCGATGCGCCCAGCGCCTTGCCCTTGGCCTGGAACCCGCGCGGCGAATTGACATAGGCGCGCGCCGCCACATCAAGCTGCGCGTCGAGATTACCCGCCTCATATGCCGTCAGCGCCAGGTTCGGGCAGCCCACCGATGCGCAGTTTACCGCGAAATGGGTGCGCGGATCCTTGAAGATCGGGCGCAAAATGCCGTGTTCGATGTTGTTCAGGCTCAGCTTCATGCCCTTCACCGTCACGACCTTGCGGTCCCATGGCCCGGTGGGGAACAGCCCGTCCTTGATGTTCAAAATCGACGTGACGGGATAGGCCCCCAGCACCACCTCAATCGTTGCAGCGTTGTACAGGTTGACCCAATAGGCATATTGCTGCGGCCGCGACAGGCGATCGACATCCACCGCTTCCATCCGGTCGATCAGCGCAGAAAGCGCAGCCTTGTCAGCCGCAGTAACCTTGCCATAGGCAAACACTGTCCGCCCGCCCGTGGTGCGCCCGCCATAACGCTTCAAAATGCCGTTCCACCCGGCATAATCAACCGCCATCCCGGGGCCGCTTTTTTGCCAGCGGGCAATCAACTGCGCCTTGGGCACGGCCTGTGCGGCGGACGCGGTAACGATGGCAACGCCGGTCAGGGCAATCATCATGGATCGAAAAAGGGTCATTACGTCTTCCTTTGCAATGTCATGCGCGTAAGAACGAGATCAGCTCTGATTTAGATGTGGGGCTTGGATAGCGACGGGGGAAAAATTGCGGGTTTGGAGCGAGCGGTCTGCCCAATGCCTGGGTTAGCGAGGATGCAGCAGCGGATATGTTTCCTTGTTCGTGTGATCTGGGTTCGTCTGGTCTGGCGCGAATGTTACAATGTGTTTCGGCAAAGTGCGACCCCAACAGCGCCGCCGCATACGGCCCAGTATGCGCCCATGGGCGCGTATCTGACCAAATTGGTGCTGTTGCGGGCGGTGCTGACCTGTGGGGTGATGGGGCTAACCGCCTGTAGTGCGCAGCCTGACCGGGAAATCACGAAAAGCTGCTCAGCGATTCCCGGCCCCGCTATGGTCAGCCTGCCCGGCGGCGAATTCATGATGGGCGCTGATCCGCGCTACCCCGAAGAAGGCCCGCCGCGCCGCGTAAAGCTGGGGGCCTTTGCCATCGATGTGCATGAGGTCACGAACGATGATTTCGCACGCTTTGTCTCGGCGACGGGGTATCGCACCATGGCGGAGCGCACCCCGCCATCGTTGCCCGGCGCGCCGCCCGACATGCTTCAACCCGGATCAGCGGTATTCACTGTGCCCGATCCGCAGGATGAGCGCTGGTGGCGCTGGGTGGTCGGCGCACAGTGGCGGCATCCATCGGGACCGGCAGAGACCATCAGCGGGCATGGCCAAGATCCCGTAGTGCAGATCGCCTATGAAGACGCGCAGGCCTATGCCCGCTGGGTGGGAAAATCGCTGCCCAGCGAAGCGCAGTGGGAATATGCCGCGCGGGCCGGGCAGGCGGCGGTGCCCGAGCCGATCGATGCAGGCGGCGTGCCGCAGGCCAACTACTATCAGGGTGTATTCCCGCGCCGTGACCTGGCCCTGGACGGGTTCTAGTCGCGCGCGCCCGTGGGGTGTTTCCCGCCCAACGCGTTCGGGCTGTACGACATGATCGGCAATGTTTGGGAATGGACCAGCGACGCCGCCGGGGCTGATGCGAACAGCCATGTCATCAAGGGCGGATCTTATCTGTGCGCCGCCAATTACTGCGCCCGCTATCGCCCGACTGCCCGCCAGTTTCAGGAACGCGGGCTGGGTGCAAACCATGTCGGGTTTCGGCTGGTGCGCGCGGCCCCGCCTGCCACCGCCAGCCCAAAGTGATGCCCAAAGTGACGGCAGTGCCAGCGTGATTGTAGGGCGTTGGATTCTGATCCAGTGTTGCTACACCGGGCGCAAAATTGGGGGAGCGACGGCGTGAAGAAGATCTATTGGGGCTTGCTGGTCGTGATCCTGGCATGTGTTGCTGCATATGCAGCGGGGGTGCGGATTGCGCCGCTGGCGCGCGATTTTGATCCTGCACCCCTGATTGCCAAAGCGAAATCCTATGATCCGCTGATTGAGCGTGACCGGTTTGGCGTGCCGCATATCTCGGGCAAGCGCGACGCTGATGTCGCATTTGGTATCGGCTATGCCCATAGCGAGGATGATTTCGCGACCATCGTTGATGCGGTGCTGACGACGCGGGGCCGTGCCGCTGAAACCAAGGGCAAGGATGCTGCGGTTGGCGATTACCTTGTCCGGCTGTTCCGCGTGTGGGAAAAAGTGACAGCGGGATATGAAACCCAGGTCACGCCGCAAAACCGTGCCATCGTCCAGGCCTATGCTGATGGGGTGAACCTATATGCTGCGCAGCATCCCGGGCTGGTGCCCGCCGGGGTTATCCCGTTATCAGGGCGAGATGTGTCTGCCGGCACGATCTTTCGCGGGCCTTTTTTTTATGGGTTCGACAAGGTTTTAAAGGGCATCACTGACAAAACCCCGGCGCGTGATGCCGGGCCGCCAAAGGGGTCGAACGGCATCGCAGTCGCCCCCTCACGATCATCCGACGGCGCAACGCGGCTGCTCGTCAATTCACACCAGCCCTATGAAGGCCCTGTTGCCTGGTACGAAGCGGTGCTCGACAGTGGCGAGGGCTGGCATGTCGCGGGTGGTTTCTTCCCCGGATCGCCGTTCATGCTCCACGGCCATAACGCGCATCTTGGCTGGGCGAGCACGGTCAACAACCCCGATTTGTCGGATGTGTATCGCCTGAAAACCGACCCCGCCAAGCCCGGCCAATATTTTTTCGACGGCAAATGGCGGGCGTTTGAGAAATCGGTCGCCAGCTTTCGCGTCAAGATTTTCGGGCCAATCCTGTGGACGGTGAACCGCGATGTGCTGTGGTCCGTCCACGGCCCGGTGTTCGAAACCGATCATGGCACCTTTGCGCTCAGCTATGCAGGCGAACATGAAGTGCGCCAGCCAAACCAGTATATGGCGATGAACAAGGCGCGGTCGCTGGACGAATGGCGCGCGGCCATGGCCATGCAGGCGCTGCCCAGCATCAATTTCATTTATGGCGATGAAAAGGGCAATATCGGCTATCTGTCGAATGGCCAGTTCCCGGTGCGCAAGGACGGGTTTGATTGGAAGGGCACGCTGCCGGGGGATCGCGCTGACCTGTTATGGTCGCAGCGCGTGCCGTTTGCCCAGCTGCCGCAATTGTGGAACCCAAAATCGGGCTATGTGTTCAATTCAAACAATAATCCGCTGATCGCGAGCGACCCGGCGGATAATGTCAAGCCGGAAAGCCTGGCGCATAATCTGGGCCTGCAAACCAACATGACCAACCGCGCGCACCGCGTGCTGGAAACCTATGCGCTGGACAAGTCGATCACCCCTGAAGAGTTCGACGCGTATAAATATGATCTGGGCTATAGCGACCAAAGCGTGCTCGCAGGGCTGATCAAGCAGGCGCTGGCTTTTGATCCAAAGGGCAATGCAGACCTTGCCGCTGCGCAGGCGATCCTGAAAAACTGGGATCGGCGCACCGATACCGCCAATCGTGGCACCGCGTTGGCGGTGCTGATGGGTGAACCCATCGGTCGCGCGATCGAAAAGCGCGAACCCGTTCCCGCGCTTCGCCCCGCGCTTGATGCCGCCATTGCGCATCTAAAGAAGCATTTCGGGCGGCTTGATCCCGAATGGGGCCAGGTTAACCGGCTGCGACGCGGCAAGCTGAACCTGCCCATCGCGGGGGGCCCAGACGTCTACCGGGCCGTTTACGGTGCAAAGCAGGAAGATGACGGCACGTTGACCGCAAATGGCGGCGATACGTTCGTCATGTTCGTGACCTGGGACAAGGCGGGCAAGCTGTCGTCGCGCAGCATTCACCAGTTCGGCTCGGCAACGCTTGATGCAAGTTCGCCGCATTATGCCGATCAGGCCCCGCTGTTCGTTCAGATGAAAACCAAGCCGGTGCTGTTCAATCGCGCCGACTTGAAGGGCCAGATCGAACGGGCCTATCACCCCGCGCGGTAGGCGCGCCGGGTGTCGATAGATGGGACGGCGCACCGGCATGATAGCAGGGCGCACCGCCACCCGATTGCTGCTATGGCTGGGACAGCGACGATAGGGGCGTAATCCATGGCCGATACAGTGAGGCGGCGAGTGAAGAAGGGTAAGGGTGGTGCATTGCTGCCATCGCTTGCCGCATTGCTGATCGTCGCGCTGTTGCAATTGGTAGGGGTGCCGCAGCTTGAAAGGCTGGGGTTGTTGCTATTCGACGGCTATCAACGCGCTGCCCCGCGCCGGTATGAAGAAGCGCCCGTTCGTATTGTCGATATCGATGATGAATCGATCCGCCAGCTTGGCCAGTGGCCATGGCCGCGCACCGACATTGCCGATCTGACGCGCCGGCTCAGCGATGCTGGGGCCGCCTCAATCGCTTATGATGTCGTTTTTTCCGAACCCGATCGAACCTCCCCCGCGCGAATAGCGGCGCGGTTGCAGCGGACCAACGCCAATTCGCCCGCGCTGTCCGCATTGCGTGCCTTGCCCGATAATGACGCGACGCTCGCCGCCGCCATCGCGCAATCCCCCGTCACGCTGGGCTATTTTCTGGTGCGCGACGGGCAAAGCGCGGCCGTGGAGCCCAAGGCAGGGCTGGCCATGGCGGGGGCGTCCCCCGTTGATGCCGTGCAGGCGTTTTCCAGCGCGATCGAGCCGCTGCCCGCGTTTCGCGCAGCGGCCGGCGGGGCGGGCTTTGTCAGCCTGAACGGCGACCGCGACGGCATTATCCGCAAAGTGCCGTTGATCGCCGCGCAAAAGGGCCAGTTGCTGCCCTCGCTGTCGCTTGATGCGCTGCGCACCGCGCAGGAAGCAGGCTCCGTCATCGTCAAATCATCCAGCGCAAGCGGCGAATGGGGCGGCGGCGCGGCGCAGGTCGTATCGCTGAAGGTGGGCGCGTTTGAGGTGCCGACCACGCCTGCAGGCGAGCTGTGGCTGTATCTTACCCCACCGCATCCAGCGCGGACAATTCCGGCGTGGAAGGTGCTTACCGGGGCGCTCAGCCCAACTGAGATGCAGGCAACGTTTGGCGGCCGGGTCGTGTTCATTGGTTCTGGCGCGTCGGGGTTGCGCGATCTGGTATCAACGCCGCTGCGTGACCGTGAAACGGGGGTGATGGTGCATGCCCAGGCCGTCGAGCAGATGATCCTTGGCCGCTATCTGGTGCGCCCCGATTGGGCATTGGGGCTGGAACGCAGCCTGTTGCTGGTGCTGGGGCTGATTTTGGCGCTGTTGCTGCCCCGGTTGGGGGCAATGCGCGGCGCGGTGCTGGGCGTGGTGGCGGTGGGCGGCATGATGCTGGGCAGCTGGGGGGCATTCCTGCGCTACCAATATCTGCTTGATCCGACCTATCCGGTGATCGGCCTGCTGCTGGTGTATATCGTCGGTACGGCGGTGACCTATTACCGGGAAGAACGGCAGCGCGCCTATATCCACCGGGCGTTTGACCGGTATCTGTCGCCCGCGCTCGTCAAGCGGATTGTCGATGATCCGGGCCAGCTCGAACTGGGCGGCGAGGTGCGCGAAATGACCGTGTTATTCTGCGATATCCGCCGCTTTTCGGCGATTTCGGAGACGATGGGGCCACAACAGATCATCCAGTTCCTGATCGCGTTCCTGACGCCGATGTGTGACATTTTGCTCGGGCGCAAAGCGACAATCGACAAGTTCATCGGCGATGCCATTCTGGCATTCTGGAACGCGCCGCTTGATGATCCTGATCAGCATGCCAATGCCGCGCGCGGCGCGCTGGAAATGGTGGCGCAGCTTGAACAGATGAACGGCGTGATGGCCGAACAAACCGCAACACCCTGGCCCGGGCAGGTGCGTATCGGCATCGGGCTGAATGCCGGGCCGTGTTGCGTGGGCAATATGGGGTCAGCGCAGCGGCTGTCCTATTCGCTGATCGGCGACACGGTGAACCTGGCATCCCGGCTGGAGGGGCTGACCAAATATTACGGCGTGCCGATCGTGATTGGATCGGCGTTAGCGGCTCATCTGCCCGATTTTGCCACCTTGCCGCTTGACCGGGTGCGCGTGGTGGGCCGCGAGGCACCCGAGCAGATCTATGTGCTTGCGGGCAGCGAGGATATGGCGCTCGCCAGCGGATTCCGGCGGCTGGAGGACATGCACCGCGACATGTTGATCGCCTATGCCGCCCAAAACTGGACGGGGGCACGCGCGCTGATCGCCAGCGCCGCGCCCTATGCAGCGCAATTCGGTCTAACTGCGTTGCATGCGGTTTATGCTGATCGGATCACGCGGTTGGAACTCCACCCGCCCGGCGATGACTGGGATGCGATTTTCGAACCGACCGAGAAATAATCCTTGGTTTGGTGATCGGTCTATCGCGGCAGCTATTGCCCGGTTGCCGCGTTTCGCCCCTGTTCAAAATACTGGTCGTTCACGGGATTACGCCGCAGCAGATCATTCTCGTCGATCAATCCGCGGCGGCTGCCGGTGCCCAGCAATATGCTCAGCATCATTGATCCTCTGTCCGACAGCAGGAACGGGCCGATTGGCGGCTGGTTAGGGCCGGGGACGAACACGGCATAACCGGGCCGTTCAACTGGCACGGTGACGCCGCCTGCACTCACATCGATTGCACCAGGGGTCTGGCCTTCCTTTGCTGCCGGGCCGGGGCCCCGCAGCAGGATCAACGATGCGGTTGCCGGATCGGCGGTATAGTTGCCCAGCCCCGCCTCTCGCGCGGCGATCCGCACCGCATCTGCCCCCACGGCGCCTTCAACAATGGTGCCGCGCACACCGATGGTCGCCACCGGCGTGCTGAGCGACGACTGGCCGGGATTGGCGTGCATTGCCTTGCTCGACATGAAGCGGAAGGTGCCGCGCGCAATTGACATGCCCACCGCGCTTGCCTGACGGCTGGGATCATAAATGAACCGGTCGACGGTGATCTGGGAATTGCTGCCCAGCGAAAATATCGTGCGATCAAGCAGCAGCACCTGCAATCGGCTCGATCGGCCGGTGTTGATGGCATTGCCCAACGACACGCGTTCCTTCACCACCGCCCGATGCCGCCGGGGGTTGGCCTGGGTCGTCATTGTTACATCGTTCAGCACAGCGGCGTTGACGCCCACTGTTTGCGCGCTGGCATGGGGGCAGGCGGTTGCCGCCATCAGCCCGGCGGTAGTGGCGATCAGCCGGCGGATCATGGGATCACTCCTCATTTGCCAAAGTTCCACACCAGCTGAAGGTCGAAACCAAAGCTGTCATAGTCACGCAGGAAGCTTGATTGGTTATACTCGCGCCGGGTGTGGCTAACCCCGCCTTCAATATCAAAACCGCTGCCAAAAAAGGGCGTGCCCAGTGCGGCGCGGGTGAAATAGCGTGTTTCCTGCCGATCGTTGAAGAACATCGCGTCGCGAAAATCGATGAACCGGATCGTGGTCGATATCAGGCCATAGCTGCCCGCCCAGCCGATTGGCTGGCGAAACCCGCTATAGGCGCGCACGCCGCGATACCCCAGCGGCACGGCTTGAGCGGTTTTCTCTTCAAAGGCCGCACCAATCACCCATTGCCCGCGCCGATGATCCACCGCGCGGTAATCAATCGCCAGATCATAACGTTCGCCGTCGCGGGAAAAAAACGCGAAGGACCCGTTATAGACCTGGTGCACTGCTTCGCCGCGCAGCGTGATCCGCCCCGTGCGCCCGGTCGACAGCCCCAATTCGGCCTGACCGCCATATTCAGTGACAAAGGGGTCGCCCTGCAGCCGGGCATGGGTGGCAACGCCGCCCAGCGTAAAGCCGATCCGTTCACCCTGCTGGCCAAAACCGACGCGGACGGTGCCGATCTGGTAATCAAGGCCGGAACTGCCAAAGTTGTTCTTGGTCTCACCTGCCAGCCCGGCATAGCCATAGCCTTGGCCAATCGGCGTCCGCCCCTCTATCCGCGCGCTGCCGATGAACGCGAAATCATCGTCGGAGACGCCAGTGATGCCGGGAAAATCGAAATTGACCGCCAGCGCCCCCAGCGCGTCGGTATCATATGCCAGGCCCAGCGCGAGCTGACCGAAAATTCCGCTGGTTGCAGCGCTTCTGGCGGCTGGCCGCTCGATTGTGCCGCACGCCTGGACGACGCTGGCCCAATCTGTGTCGCTGATCCGCCGACCATCGACCTTATCGAGCTCAATCCGCGCGCGTCCGACATCGTCGAGCCGGCACAATGTGGTGACGTAATAAAGCCGCACTGGCGCTGCGGACGAATCAGGCCGGGTGATCAACGCGCGTTCCAGCGTGGCCGCTGCACCAATCAGATCGCCGGTGTCGGCCTGTTCGCGCGCCAGCCGAAGTGCTGCTGCCGGATCATTGGCAGTATCGATAATGGCATCCAGATCGCTGGCGATCGGAGCGTCCTGCGCCACTGCGGGCATCGCGGCGCTCGCCAGCAATGCTGCTGCAACCAGCTTGCCCGATTGCCCAAAATTCGCGCTCTTCATCTTGTCCCCCAAGAGAAACTGTAGCGATCCATCCCCGTCATGCGGCCGGTTGCTTATTGCGGTTGCTTACTGACCGATCCTCCATAGCCTAGCGTATTTGATCGCGCTTGTCGGCAGCGATTTTTGTAACGCCTGTCCCGCGCTGGCCTGCCACGCCTTGCTGATGCGCGCGGCCTCAAAAACTTGCATTCGCGGCCAAATCCTGAAACCCAAACCGTCACGACACGCTGCGCACCCCGCGTGGCAAAGCACGAAGCAGATCATGATGACCACGCGCGCTGCCCCGATCGTTCAACCTCGCGATCTGATCGCCACGCTGGACACCATTGATGCGCGGCTGCGGTGGCTGTCGTCGTGGACAATCCATAACGCCAATCACCTGCGCGACAGCCGCGATGGGCTGAAGGTTGGCGGGCATCAGGCGAGTTGCGCATCAATCTCTACCATCATGACCGCGCTGTACTTTGCAGCACTTGGCCCCAATGATCGGGTGGCGGTGAAGCCGCATGCCGCGCCCATTCTGCATGCGATCCATTATCTGCTCGGCACGCAGACGCTCGAACAGCTGCAGGCGTTTCGCAGTTTTGGCGGCATGCAAAGCTATCCCAGCCGCACAAAGGATCAGATTCCGGTCGATTTTTCCACCGGGTCAGTGGGGCTGGGCGTTGCCGTTACCGCCTTTGCATCGCTGGTGCAGGACTATCTTGTCGCGCAGGGCAAGTTGGCGGCTGAGGACATCGGACGGATGATCGCGCTGATGGGCGATGCCGAACTGGATGAGGGCAACATCTATGAATGCCTGATTGAGGCGTACAAACATGACGTGCGCAACTGCTGGTGGATCGTGGATTACAACCGCCAGTCACTGGACGCGACGACAGCGGACCGGATGTTCGACCGGTTCGATGATATCTTCGAAACATGCGGTTGGCGCGTACTGACGCTGAAGCACGGCAAGCTGCAATGCGCGGCCTTTAAACGCCCTGGCGGCCTGCACCTGGAGGAATGGATCGAACATTGCCCCAATGCCGATTTCGCCGCGCTCACCTATCAGGGCGGTGCCGCGTGGCGCGCCCGGCTGATGCGCGACATCGGCGCACGCCAGGATGTTGCTGCGCTGATTGACAGCCATGATGACGCCGCCCTTGCCCGATTGATGACCAATTTGGGCGGGCATTGCATTGAAACGATCCTCGACGCTTTTGCCCAGGCGGCGGATGACAAGCCGACCTGCTTCATCGCCTATACCGTCAAAGGATATGGCCTGCCGTTTGCGGGGCATAAGGACAATCATGCCGGGCTGATGAACCCTGGCCAGATCGCCAGCCTGCGCGACCAGATGGGCATTGCGGCGGGGGAGGAATGGGTGCCGTTTGCCGGGCTTGGCGATAATGCGCAGGCCAGCCTGAACGCATTCATCGATCAGTCGCCGTTAAAGAAGAAGGTCGCAGACCGGGCATTTGCAGCGGTGCCGGTTCCGGCGCGATTGCCGGTCCCCGAAGGTGACGATCAGGCAACCCAGACCGCGTTCGGCAAAATCCTGCTCGATCTGGCCAAATCGGGCCATCCATTGGCGGATCATATCGTCACCACGTCCCCCGATGTTACTGTGTCGACCAATTTGGGGGCCTGGGTGAACCAGCGCGGACTGTTCCGGCGCAAGGACATGGCCGATGTGTTCGCCGCGGCGCGCATTCCCTCCGCGCAAAAATGGGCAGCGCGCCCCGCGGGCCAGCATATCGAATTGGGTATCGCCGAAAACAACCTGTTCCTGATGCTGGCGGCGGCGGGGATTTCGGCCCCATTGTTCGGCACGCGGCTGATGCCGGTTGGCACCGTTTATGATCCTTTCATCGCCCGCGGGCTCGATGCGCTCAACTACGGTTGTTACATGAACGCGCGTTTCCTGCTGGTCGCCACCCCGTCAGGGCTGACGCTGGGGCCGGAAGGCGGCGCACACCAGTCAATCAATTCACCGCTGATCGGCATGGGCCAGCCGGGCCTGACTTATTATGAACCGGCTTATGCCGATGAAGTGGCGCTGCTGATGGGCCATGCGTTTCGGCATATGCAGGCCGATGATGGTGGTGCGGTTTATCTGCGGCTGTCGACCCGCAGCATTGCGCAGATCGCGCGAGCGGATGATCGCTGGGAGGCAGGCGCGATCAAGGGCGGCTATTGGCTGAAACCCCCCGCCCCCGGTGCGGAGGCCGCGATCATCGCCACCGGCGCGATCTTGCCCGAAGCGCTGGAGGCGTGGGAGCAACTGCGCGATGACGTGCCCGGGATAGGGCTGATGGCGATTACCTCGCCCGATCTGCTTCACCGGGGCTGGTCTGCCGCGCGTGCGGCGCGCTGGATTGGCGGCGGCGAGGCGGCACATATCGCCACCCTGCTCGGCGCATTATCGCCCAGCGCCGGGTTGGTGACGATCATCGATGGCAGCCCCGGCACGCTTTCATGGATTGGCGGGGTGCGCGGCAACCGCGTCTCACCGCTGGGGATGGACCGGTTTGGCCAGACGGGCGATCTGCCCGATCTGTTCCGCGAATATCGGCTGGACGCCGCGGCGATCATCGATGCAGCGGCGGAGCTGTTTCTTTAGGCGATCCACATTGGCAGCCCATAGGTGGCTGGTTGGCAAAACCGCGCGCCTTGCGCTAAGCTTGCACGGTCCAATTACGGTGCAGGGTAGGGGAAATCGCGATGATCAGGCAAGATGGTCAGTCGCGAACCAACGCCAACAAGAGCTCGGCAGACCAATGGTGATGGCCCATGATCCGCCGCGCCGCAAGCGCGTTGCTTTTGTCACCACCCACCCGATCCAGTATTTCGCGCCAATGTATCGCCGCATCAACGAAAGCGACGATATCGAGGCGGTGCCGATCTATCTCACCAAACATGGCATGCGCGATGATGTCGATCGCGGCTTTGGCAGGGCGTTCAACTGGGACGTTGATCTGCTGTCGGGCACTAACCCGATTTTCGTTCGCGGTGCCGATACGCGCAGGCTCGATACCGGCGTTACCCATATGCTGGCACCCGGTATCTGGCAGGTGATCAGCGACGGGGCGTTTGATGCCGTGGTCATCCACGGCCACGGCGTCGGGGCCAATCATGTGGCGACGCTGGCGGCAAAACGGCGCGGCATCCCGGTATTTTCGCTGTGCGACACGCATCTGGGCCTGCCGCGAAGCGCGATCAAGAACGCCGTTCGCAAACCCGTGATGCGGGTATATTATGCGATGCTGGATGGCTTTCTGGCCATCGGTTCGCCCAATCGCGCCTTTTACCGGGCGATGGGCGTGCCGGAGCGCAAGCTGTTTGATTTTCCGTTTACCGTCGACAATGATCGTTTCATGTCGGCGGCGATCATGACGGACGATGAACGCCAGGCGTTTCGCGCCCGGCTGGGCGTTCATGATGAACGCCCGATCGTGCTTTTTGCGTCCAAATTCACCCCCGGCAAAAATCCCGCCCATTTGATTTACGCGCAGCGCAAGCTGCAGGCGCGGGGCCATAATTTTCACCTGGTGCTGGCAGGCGCTGGTGAGATGGAAACCGAACTCCGCGCGCTGGCAGCCGCCAACCCGGATCTTTCCATCCATTTTCCTGGCTTTTTCAATCAGAGCGAGCTGCCCCGTCTGTTTGGTGCGTGCGACATTTTCAGCCTGCCCGCTCAGGCAGAGGCATGGGGGCTGGTGATTAATGAGGCGATGTGCGCTGGCCTGCCGATCGTCGCGTCGCAGGAAATCGGTGCGGTAACCGATCTTGTTCGGCAAGGGGTGAACGGGGCAACCCAGCGCGCAGGCGACATCGACGGCATCGCCGCAGCGCTGGAAATGCTGGTCGGCAATCCGGCGGCGATGAAATCGATGGGCCAGGCAAGCCGAGAGATGATCAGCCAATGGAGCTATGATCGGTGCGTGGCCGGTTTGCGCGAAGCGTTGCGCGCCACTAGTCGTTCGGTGCCAACCACCAAAGCCTGATGATCGCTGGTACACAAAGGAACCATCATGAAAACCCGTGCCGCTGTCGCTTTCGAAGCAAAAAGGCCGCTCGAAATCGTCGAGCTGGATCTGGAAGGGCCTCGCGCGGGCGAGGTGCTGGTGGAAATCATGGCGACGGGCATTTGTCACACCGATGCCTATACGCTGGACGGACTGGATAGTGAGGGGCTGTTCCCCAGCGTGCTTGGCCATGAAGGCGCAGGCGTGGTGCGAGAGGTGGGCGCGGGCGTTACCAGCGTTGCGCCCGGCGATCATGTGATCCCGCTCTACACGCCCGAATGCCGCCAGTGTAAATCATGCCTCAGCGGCAAGACCAATTTATGCACAGCGATCCGCGCCACCCAGGGCAAGGGCCTGATGCCCGATGGCACGAGCCGGTTCAGCCATAAGGGGCAGCCGGTTTTCCACTATATGGGCTGTTCAACCTTTTCAAACTTCACCGTCCTTCCTGAAATTGCCGTGGCGAAAATTCGCACCGACGCGCCGTTCAAGACGAGCTGTTATGTCGGCTGCGGGGTCACCACGGGTGTGGGCGCGGTGGTGAACACCGCCAAGGTCCAGGTGGGTGATACGGTGATCGTGTTCGGGCTGGGCGGCATTGGCCTGAATGTGCTGCAGGGCGCGCGCATGGCCGGTGCCAGCATCATCATTGGCGTAGATATCAACCCGGCGCGCGAAGAATGGGGCAAGCGTTTCGGCATGACCCACTTCGTCAACCCCAACGCGGTCGACGGCGATCTGGTCGCGCACCTTGTTGCACTTACCGATGGCGGGGCGGATTATACCTTTGATTGCACCGGCAACACCATTGTGATGCGCCAGGCGTTGGAGGCATGCCACCGCGGCTGGGGCACCAGCATCATCATCGGCGTAGCAGAAGCCGGCAAGGAAATCAGCACCCGCCCGTTCCAGCTTGTCACGGGCCGTAACTGGCGCGGTACCGCGTTCGGCGGGGCAAAGGGGCGGACGGACGTGCCCAAGATTATCGACTGGTACATGAACGGCAAGATCGAGATCGACCCCATGATCACCCATGTGCTGAGCCTGGAGGAGATCAACATGGGATTTGATCTGATGCATGCGGGCGAAAGCATTCGATCGGTCGTGGTGTATTGAGGGGTTTGACGGGTTTGACCGGGGGGCAGGGCCGTTTGATCGCACGAGCACCCCCACAAAAAACGGCGGGGGATTGCTCCCCCGCCGCGGTTTTGTGGTCGGCCACCGGGCACCCG
>JAKFUX010000043.1:0-44747 GCA_021732465.1 Sphingomonas sp. | reverse complement strand
CCCCAACCCCCTCCCGCAAGCGGGAGGGGGGAGAATGACGCAATGACCGACGTAAAGACCCGGGCACGCCCCGCCGCGCTGAACCTGACCCCCGCCGCCGAAGCGCGGATCGCCGACCTGATGGCGCGCGCGCCCGCAGGTTCGGTGGGCGTAAAGCTGTCAACGCCGCGTCGTGGCTGCTCAGGCCTTGCCTATTCGGTCGATTATGTCGCTGAGGCCAAGCCGTTTGACGAACGCATCGACACGCCCGGCGGCACGCTGTTCGTCGATGGCGGATCGATCCTGTATCTGGTCGGCAGCAAGATGGACTGGGTGGAAGACGATTTCGCCGCCGGCTTCACCTTCGAAAACCCCAACGCCAAGGGCGCGTGCGGGTGCGGGGAAAGCTTTACGGTCTGAGCACGCCGCTCAAGCCGATCGGCACGACGAACGCCAACAGAAATCCCACGTTCATCAGTGCATTGAGCGCAAATCCCGTCGCGATCGACAGCGAGGAATCGACCACGAACCAGAAGATCAAACTGGCAAGGATCAGCCGCCAGATGTGCGCGCCGCGATCGCCAATCATATGAGCGGCCTGAAACGCGGCATACAGCGTCACCCCCCAACCACACATCACCCCGCCCAGTACCCCAAGCGTCACGCGCGCGGCACGACCGATTTCAAGCGGACCCTGATTCTGCCATTCGAACAGCAACCGCGCGGGCCATTCGGTGGCGGGCAACGCGCCGCCGGCCATGATGAAGCCGAACAGCACCACGACACCGCACATCGCGTCCAGCCAGCTTTTGTAAGATCTGCTCATGCCAATGCTCCACCCGCTCACGGCGTTGAAGCATATTTATGTAGCGTGCGCTACATAAATCAGGCGGGCATTTTTTTCAGCAACGCCGTGCGCAAGCATTCGCACACCACTTCACCGCGCTGATTGATCATGCGGTTGCGCCATGTCACCAGCCCGGCATCGGGGCGTGACTTGCTCTCGCGCAGCTCGGTCACCTCGCTGGTCGCGTGGAGCGTATCGCCGATGAAGACGGGCTTGGGCATCACCAACTTGTCATAGCCCAGATTGGCGACCAGCGTGCCCATCGTCGTCTCCGCCACGGTGATGCCGACCATCAGGCTGAAGGTGAAGGTGCCGTTGACGAGGATTTGGCCAAACTCGCTCGCCCGCGCGGCTTCTGCATCAAGATGCAGCGGCTGCGGGTTGTGGGTCATCGTCGACCATAACAAATTGTCGGTCTCCGTCACCGTGCGGCGCAGCGGGTGTTCGATGGCCTCACCGATCTGCCATTCGTCGTAATATTTGCCGGGCATTTCATGCATCCAGTCCATTGTTCAATCCCTCTCCCCGGCGGGGAGAGGGTTGCGCAGACTTGGTCCGCGTTCTTTACGCGGGCCTAGTCGTAGCTGGGTGAGGGGGCAGCGACGCCAGCGTTTCGCGCCAAACCACCCCCGAACACCCTCATCCAACCTTCGCTAGCCAGCAAGCTGGCAAGCTGCGGTATCCTTCTCCCTTTAGGGAGAAGGTTTAGCCTCAGCCCCCCAATCCGCCAAATCCACGCCCCGCCGTCCAGCCCCCATCGGCGGGCAGCACCACGCCGCTCACATACCGCGCATAGTCGCTCGCCAGGAACAGGCATACATCGGCCACGTCATCCACGGTGCCGAGCCGTCCCAGCGGCACCGCGCGCGCCGACGCCGCCTTGGCCTCTGGCGTCGGGGCCAGCCGGTCCATCCCCTCGGTCCCGTCAATCGGGCCGGGCGATACAGAGTTCACCCGCACGCCTTCGCGGCCCCATTCGATCGCCAGTGTTTTGGTGATCATGTCGACGCCCGCCTTTGCCGCGCAGACATGCACCTGCATCGCCATCGCAATCCAGGCCTGCGGGGCGGAGATGTTGATGATGGCGGCACCCGGCTTGGTCAGGTGTTCATACGCCGCGCGCATGACGTGAAAGGTGCCGAGCGTATCGATTTCCATCACCGTCTTGAAACCATTGGGGGATAGCCCGGCGGCAGGCACCGGAAAGTTACCCGCCGCGCCCGATATCAGCACGTCGATCGTGCCGCGCTCCCCCCGGAAATGTTCGATAGCGGCCTTCACCGCGTCGAAGTTGCGGACATCAAGCGCATAGCCAAGCGCCTGCTTGTCACCGTGGAGCGCGGCAACGGCGGCATCAACCTTGTCCTGGCTGCGGCTGGCAACGGCCATGTTCGCCCCGGCGCGCGCAAAGGATTTCGCGACCCCCAGGTTGATGCCCGATGTGCCGCCAAACACGATGACGTTCTTGCCCGTGAAATCGAATGGCATTTGGCTCTCTCCCTGTCTGTCCATATCCCTCTCCCTGAAGGGAGAGGGTTGCGAAGACTTGGCAGCTTGCTGCCTAGTCGAAGCTGGGTGAGGGTGCTCGCCGCCCGCGCTTCGCGACAAACCATCCCCGCACACCCTCATCCAACTTCGCCTAGGTCGCTTCGCTCCCAAGGCTTCGTATCCAGTTTGGGGTAAACATTACCCCGTAATGTTTAGGCCATGCCGGGGGCATGGCCGACCCCAAACTCCCTTCAGGGAGAAGGTTTGTCCGCCTCCCCCCGCACCACCTTCACCAGCACCGTCCCCTCGCTCACCTGCGCGCCGGCGGTGGCGTTCAGTTCCTCGACCGTCCCATCGAACGGCGCGGTCAGGCTGTGCTCCATCTTCATCGCCTCGAGCGTGACGAGCCGCTGGCCCTTGGTGACGCTATCCCCTGCCGCGACATCGACCGCCGTGACGCGGCCCGGCATGGGGGAAAGGATCGCGCCGTCGGCGGCGGTGCCTGTGGCCTGACCTCCCGCTCTTGGCAGCGCGATTTCAAACCAAGCGCCGTCCTCAAAGGCAACGATTCCACCTGCATCATCGGCCAGCATGGTTGGTCTGTCCCAACCCGCATCGAGCAACTCGGAGCGGGACATGCTTACGATGACATCCGTTTCGACCCCGTCTAGCGCCACACGGACGGTGTTTCGCCGATCTCTGTTGAGCCGAAAACCGAACAGTCCGTCCAACAGCGAATAGGCCTTCCCTTCGTCGCGAGAAGCAAGCGGGGGTGACATTGCGAGAGCATCGGCTGCAATTTGCATGAGGTTGTTGCTAGGCACCGGCGAGGCTGCCAGCGTCTCGATGCGCTCGCCAATAAAACCGGTCGTGACCAGTCCTGCCTTGAACTCAGGCCGATCAAGCAAGCGCTTCAAGAACCAAGCGTTCGTTTTTACTGGCTCGCATTCGACCGATCCGCAGGCTTTGGCTAGGTCGGCGATAGCACTTTCACGATGCTCTCCCCAACTCACAATCTTGGCAATCATCGGGTCATAAAATGGAGAGATGGCGTCTCGCTCTTCGACGCCAGTCTCGATCCTTGGCGATTGATAGAGAGCGACGTTCTCTGCTCCGGGTGTCGGGAGCGTTAGGTGATTCAGGCGACCGGTGCTCGGAAGAAATCCAGTGGCCGGATTCTCGGCGTATAACCGCGCCTCAATCGCCCAACCATTAATGCTCAGCTCATCCTGCCGCTTCGGCAGCACCTCCCCGCTTGCCACGCGCAGCTGCCACTCCACCAGATCGACGCCGGTAATCTCTTCGGTCACCGGGTGTTCCACCTGCAGCCGCGTGTTCATTTCCATGAACCAGATGCGGTCGGCGCGGAGACCCTCGCTGGCATCGGCGATGAACTCGATCGTACCCGCGCCGACATAGTCCACCGCCTTGGCCGCGCGCACGGCGGCGGCGCAAAGTTCCTCGCGGGTTTGCTCGGACATGCCGGGGGCAGGGGCTTCCTCGATCACCTTTTGGTGGCGACGCTGGAGTGAGCAGTCGCGTTCGAACAGGTGGACGACATTACCGTGGGTGTCGCCGAACACCTGGACTTCGATATGGCGCGGGGAGAGGATGTATTTTTCGATCAGCACCCGGTCATCGCCGAAACTCGACGCGGCCTCGCGCTTGCAACTGGCCAGCGCGTCGGCGAAATCGGCGGCGGATTCCACCCGCCGCATCCCCTTGCCGCCGCCGCCCGCAACGGCCTTGATGAGCACGGGATAGCCGATTTTGCCCGCCTCGCTGCTGAGCACATCGGGCGATTGGTCCTCGCCTAGATAGCCCGGCGTCACCGGCACGCCCGCCGCGATCATCCGCGCCTTGGCGGCATCCTTCAGCCCCATTGCGCGGATCGAGTCCGGGCGCGGCCCAACCCAGATCAGCCCGGCGTCGATCACGCTTTGCGCAAAATCAGCATTCTCGGACAGGAAGCCATAGCCGGGGTGGATCGCCTCTGCGCCCGTCGCCTTCGCGGCGGCGATGATCTTTTCGCCCACCAGATAGGATTCGCGCGCGGGCGAGGGGCCAATATGCACCGCCTCATCGGCCTGGCGCACATGCAGCGCCTTGGCATCGGCATCCGAATAAACCGCCACGGTCCGCACCCCCATCGTCCGCGCGGTGCGGATGATGCGGCAGGCAATTTCGCCGCGATTGGCGATGAGGAGGGATTTGATCATGCGCTTTCTACATCCGGTGCGGGGCGCTCGCCCAGGGGTTCGGCAAATCGCAGCAGATAGCCGTCGGGATCCTGTATCAGGAATTCGCGCTGACCGTGCTCAATGTTACCCGCCCGGTACCAGCTTTCGCTGATGTCGCGAAAGATCGGCCAATCTGCGGCGCATAGTTTGGCGTGCAGCGATCCGACATCGGCCGTTTCGATTTGCAGATTGATGCCCCGTCCAAATGGATATTCAGCGCCGGCGGTGGACCATGCGCCAGTTATATCCTCCAGCATGATCTGGGCCTGTTCGCGTTCAAGATAGGCGAAGCCAGGCCGTTCATAGCAAAGCCGAAAGCCGAGCAGGCCGACGTAAAAGGCCATGCTCGCCGAAAAGTCGGAAACCCCAAGTTCGGGTACCAGCGGTGCCCATGTCTGTGGCGGGGTCTGCAGTTGTTCGGCCGCACCCGTCATCCAGCGCCCTTTTTCGCCGCCAGAATCGTTGCTAGGTCGCCAATGGCGCGTTCGGGGTGGCGCGGCCTGCTGGCCTTATAGAAATCGAAAAGCTGCGCCATATCGGCTGCATAATCACCCGTTGGCATGATCGCAGGGCCAAGCCCGCCGACCCGGTCGGCATAGTCCATCATCCCGCACACGATTGGCACCTTTGCGCCCAGCGCGATGTGATAAAAGCCTGATCGCCATTGCTTCACCGCGCCGCGCGTTCCCTCTGGCGCGATTGTCAGCATGAATTCCTTGCGGCGGGCAAATTCGGCAATCATTGCCTCGACATAATTATGATTGCCGGTGCGCAAGACCGGTACGCCGCCCATATCCCGCATGAACCGCGCCATTGGCCAGCGGAACAGGCTGGTCTTGCCCATGAAATGCGCCTTGATGCCCAATTCGTTGGTCAGCCCCAGATAGTTGACGAAATCCCAGTTCGATGTGTGCGGCACGGCGATGATCACGCAGCGGCGGTCCGCCGGGGGGGCACCCACCGCCTTCCAGCCGCGCAGCCGGTAAAATGCCAACAGCAACCTTCGAACAACGCGCGACAACAGCGCGGGCGGTGGATCTTCCTGCATTCGGCACCCCTCCCCCGGGTGTTTTGCTGCGTCGTATCAAGTTGATTGGCGTGCGGCTATCTCAGCCTTGCGCTGGTTGTTTTAAGAAGTGCAGCCCGTCGTGCGGCTGGAATAGGTGATGTTGGCAATCACCCAGCGGCCATTGTCGCGCACCAGATCGAAATGATCATAGCCGCAGTGGTGCAGCTTGCCATCAATGTAGAAATTATACCGGCCCCAGACGAGCGCGACATCACCGTCTATCTCAATCGCCGGATCGTAGAGCCGCTCTTCGTATTTTTCCGGGCCGGGCTTCATGCCGGTGATGAATTCGGTCATCGGGCGGCGGATGATCTTGCGCGTGCCATCGGCATTTTCGACGGCGATGAACAAATTGCCGTCCTCGCGCACCACGGGCCGCAGCAGCTCGCCATTGCGCGCCGCAATCGCTGCGAACGTGGCGTTGATGGGGGACATGACACCCGTCGCATCATCAATCACCGCAACCGGCGGCGGCAATCCGGTGCCCTTGGGTAGCGGCGGGGTAGGGGTGATTTGCATCAGGATGGGGAGGAACAGGGTGAGGGGCATAATCATTGCCTTTCAAATCCTCCCCGAGCTTGTCTCGGGGAGGGGGACCATGCGAAGCATGGTGGAGGGGTGTAAGCGATGCTTAGAGATATTGCACCGAAACCGGCAGCTGGCACTGTGCGGAAAGCGCGCAAACTGCGCCGAAAAATGACGCTTCCTGAAGTGCTGTTGTGGCGTATATTTCAAATGCGTCCCTACGGTCTCAAATTCCGCCGCCAGCACGGCAGTGACGATTTCGTCCTCGATTTCTATTGCAGCGATGCGAGGTTGGGCATCGAGATCGACGGGATGGCGCACGATATGGGCGACAGGCCAGCGCGGGACGTTAGGCGCGACGCATTCTTCGCGGCGGCGGGCATTGAGACACTGCGCATTCCTGCTGCCGATGTCTTGCGCGATTTGGAAACCTGCGCGGCTAGTATCGTTGATGCCGCGCGCGCACGCTTGCCCCTCCACCACCCGGCTGCGCCGGGCGGTCCCCCTCCCCGAGACAAGCTCGGGGAGGATTGAGGGGCGCCAGTTTCTCCCCCAGCTGGTCTGGGGCAGGTGGCAGTGCGCGGCACTGGCGGAGGGGCTGGTGCGCATGATCCTGCATGCGATATCGCCGCGCTTTGCGATGAGATGTGAGGCGGTCATACGGCCATTTGTTGGCGAAAGCTGTAGGTGTTCTTCACTCGGCTGGACAAAAACAGATATGACGTCCAACCGCCTACCGAAAGCACTTGCACGAGCATAAACGATAAGTCGTTGAGCCTGACCTGCTCTCCGGTCACGTGAAGTCCATAGACATAGCCCAGTATTGGCAGCACCAATCCAGCAATCCACAATCCGAAAAGTGCAGCCCACACGGATGAAGGGCGACGTTTGAACACCATCAAAAGCCCCGTCGAGATACTGATCGCAGTTCCTGCTATGTACAGCAGCCAAGCGGATTGCTCTAGTTGGGCGAATTCAACCGATTGGGCATATGCACCTACGCTCGCCTTTAGCCCATCCCATCGCTGATAAGTTCGAAAGGCGTTCCACGGAGGCCCAATCACCGTGCGCGTAGCTATAAACAGCAAAAGCCAGCCTCTGATGCCGTTTAACTGCGATTTTTGCTTGTCCTCCCTCACATCCGGAACACCCCGAACCGGGGCGTCTCCCCAATCGGCGCATTCAAACACGCGGCCAGCGATAACCCCAGCACATCGCGCGTCTGCGCGGGATCGATAATCCCGTCGTCCCACAGCCGCGCGGTGGCGTGCCAGGGGTTGCCTTCGTCTTCGTATTTCTGGCGGATCGGGGCTTTGAAGGCTTCGGCCTCGTCGGGTGTCCAGTTCTCCGCATCGCGGTGGACGGTGGCCAGCACCGATGCGGCCTGTTCGCCGCCCATCACGCTGATCCGCGCATTGGGCCAGGTGAACAGGAAGCGGGGCCCAAAGGCGCGGCCGCACATCCCGTAATTGCCTGCGCCGAACGATCCGCCGATCAGCACGGTTATCTTGGGCACTTGTGCGGTGGCAACGGCGGTCACCAGTTTCGCGCCGTGCTTGGCGATACCCTCCGCCTCATATTTCCCGCCGACCATGAAGCCGCTGATATTTTGCAGGAACAGCAGGGGTATCCGCCGTTGGCACGCCAATTCGATGAAATGCGCGCCTTTTTGGGCACTTTCGCTGAAAAGTACGCCATTATTCGCCAAAATCGCGACCGGTATCCCCCAAATATGGGCAAAACCGCACACTAATGACGTCCCGTACAGCGCCTTGAACTCGTGAAATTCAGATCCGTCGACCAGCCGGGCGATCACCTCATGCACATCATAGGGCGCGCGCACGTCGCTGGGGACGATGCCGTATAGCTCGGCTGCGTCGTATTTTGGCGGCCTTGGCTCGCGGAGTGCTCCGGCGGAGGCCGGAGCGTTGGTGAGCAGGGTTCCGGCCTGCGCCGGAAAACCCAGAAAACTCACGATGTCGCGGACGATGGTCAGCGCGTGCTCGTCATTTTCCGCAACGTGATCGACCACGCCCGATTTGCGGCCATGCGTGTCGGCCCCGCCCAGTTCTTCGGCCGAAATAATCTCGCCCGTTGCGGCCTTTACCAGCGGTGGCCCGGCGAGGAAGATCGTCCCCTGGCCCCGCACGATGATCGTCTCGTCGCTCATCGCAGGCACATATGCGCCGCCCGCTGTGCAACTGCCCATCACGCAGGCGATCTGCGGAATACCGAGTGCCGACATAGTCGCCTGGTTGAAAAAGATGCGGCCAAAATGATCGCGATCAGGGAAAACCTCTGCCTGATGCGGCAAATTCGCCCCGCCCGAATCGACCAGATAGATGCACGGCAGCCGGTTTTCCTGCGCAATTTCCTGCGCCCGCAAATGCTTCTTCACGGTCAGCGGATAGTAAGTTCCGCCCTTCACCGTCGCATCATTGCACACGATCATGCATTGCCGACCCGAAACGCGGCCAATCCCTGCGATCATGCCCGCACCGGGGATATCCTCCCCATAAACCTCGTGCGCCGCCAGCTGGCCGATTTCCAGAAACGGCGAGCCTGGATCGAGCAGCCGCTCGACCCGGTCGCGGGGCAGCAGCTTGCCGCGCGCGGTGTGGCGCTCGCGGGATTTCTCGTTCCCGCCCAGCGCCGCCTGCGCCACATCAGCGCGCAGCCGCGCAACAAGCGCCAAGTTGTGCGCAGTATTGGCGCGGAAGGCGTCGCTCTCGATGGCGATCTTGGTATCGAGCACCGGGGCGCTCATGCACGGCATCCTTATCGTTTGGCCCTGACTAACCGGCGGACCCAGACTTGGGAAGCGGCATGAATTGTTGCAGGTGCGAGGACGTGGCCAACGACACGGTCGGCGCAATTGCGGGTTGCGGCCATCCGGTAATCGGTTTAGGAAAATGTAGCGTTTGCTACAAAAAGGACAGGGCAATGACCGTTTTCAGGGTTATATTAGTAGCGATTTTTATCGTTATCGCAGGGTACACGCTGCCGGTGACGAGTGTCCATGGCTGGAATTTGGTGCCGATCTTCTTCGCTGCCATTGGCGAGATGACCTGGCAGGGCCAGTTCAACGTCGATTTCTCGTGCTTCCTGATCCTGTCCGGGCTGTGGACCGCGTGGCGGCATGATTTTTCGCCTGCCGGACTGCTGCTTGCGCCCATCGCAAGCTTTGGTGGGGCGCTGTTCCTGAGCGCGTATCTGCTGATCCTGAGTTTTCAGGTGAAGGGTGATATGCCTGCGATCCTGCTTGGCACCAACCGGGCGGCGGCGCTGCGGCGCTAACGCGATTGTCACCCACGAGCGCAGCGAAACAATCCAGCGACGCGCGTGCGGTTCTGGATTGCTTCGCTGCGCTCGTGAGTGGCGGATTATGCGGATTATTCTGTATCGAAAGCAGGGTTAACCCGCCCCAATCAATTCCCGACCAATCAAAAACCGCCGGATTTCGTTGGTGCCAGCGCCAATGTCATACAGCTTGGCATCGCGCAGGAAGCGTTCGACGGGCCATTCCTTGGTATAGCCCGCGCCGCCCAGCGCCTGGATTGCCTCCAGCGACACCCTCACCGCATTTTCGCTGGCGAGCAGGATTGCGCCCGCCGCATCAAACCGCGTCGTCTTGCCTGCATCGCACGCCCGCGCGACCGCATAGACATAGGCGCGGGCTGAATTCAGCGCGACATACATGTCGGCCACCTTGGCCTGCATCAATTGGAAACTGCCGATTGCCTGGCCGAACTGTTTGCGTTCGCGCACATAAGGCAACACCACATCAAGACAGGCCTGCATAATGCCCAGCGGTCCGGCGGCCAGCACCGCGCGTTCATAATCAAGGCCCGACATTAATACGCCGACCCCGCCGTTTAGCGGCCCCATGATGTTTTCGGCGGGCACTTCGCAATCCTCAAACACCAGTTCGGCGGTGTCGCTGCCGCGCATGCCCATCTTGTCGAGCTTTTTCGACACGCTGAACCCGGCCATCCCGCGCTCGATCAGAAAAGCGGTGATCCCGCCCGATCCCTGCCCCGTCTTGGCATAGACGACCAACGTGTCGGCCTCAGTCGAATTGGTGATCCAGAATTTGGTGCCGTTCAGGACATAGCGATCATTGCCCTTCAGCTCGGCTTTCAGCTTCATCGAGACAACGTCTGATCCCGACCCCGCTTCGGACATCGCCAGCGCGCCGACATGCTCGCCCGAGATCAGTTTGGGCAGATACTTCGCCTTTTGCTCCGGATTGCCCCAGCGGCGGATCTGGTTGACGCACAGGTTTGAATGCGCGCCGTAGCTGAGGCCGATCGAGGCCGACGCCCGGCTCACTTCCTCCATCGCGACGCAGTGGTCGAGATAGCCCAGGCCAAGCCCGCCCCATTCTTCCTCAACGGTAATCCCGTGCAGGCCAAGCGCGCCCATTTCGGGCCAGAGTGATCGGTCGAACTTGTTATGTTCATCAATTTCGGCGGCGCGCGGCGCGATGCGATCGCTGGCAAAGCGCTGCGTCGTCTCGCGGATCATGTCAGCGGTTTCGCCGAGCGCAAAATCAAGGGCGGTATCCATTGGGTCTCTCCAAAAACACACCCGTCACCCCGGATCCTTCGACTCACTCAGGAGAGCCTTGTTCCGGGGTCCAGCGTGCCTTACGCGTCAGGGGCTCTTTGGGGCACGGTGGATGCCGGAACAAGTCCGGCAAGACGAAAACCCGTATCGCGGGGGTAGTTCAGGGGTACTCATGAGTCTTTTTCGCACCAAAACGATCCTGCATGGCGATGATCGCCCCGTGGAGCACCGCATGGCGCGCACGCTTGGCTGGCCCAGCCTGGTCGCGCTTGGTGTGGGGGCGATTGTCGGCACCGGCATCCTGACGCTGATCGGCGTGGGCGCTGATCGGGCGGGGCCGGCGGTGCTGCTCAGCTTTGTGGTGGCAGGTGCCATCTGCGCATGCGCCGCTTTATGCTATGCCGAAATGGCGACGATGATCCCGGCATCGGGCAGCGCCTATACCTATAGCTATGCCGTGCTGGGCGAAGTTTTCGCCTGGGTCGTGGGGTGGAGCCTGATCCTGGAATATTCGCTGGTGGTGGCAAGCGTGGCGGTCGGCTGGTCGGGCTATGCCGTGGGTTTCCTGAAGGGGCTGGGCATCGTGGTGCCCGCCGCGCTCGCCAACGGGCCTGCGCTGGGCGGGGTGGTAAATTTGCCCGCCGTGCTGATTATCGCGGTGGTTGCTGGCTTGCTGCTGCTCGGTACGCGGGAGAGTGCGCGGGTGAACAGCGTGCTGGTCGGGCTGAAAATTGTAACGCTGGCGCTGTTCGTGTTCGTGGCATTGCCGCATTTTGATGCCGCTAATCTCCAGCCGTTCGCGCCCTATGGCTTTGGCAGCACGCCGGGTGAGGGCGGGGTGAAGTACGGCGTGATGGGCGCCGCCGCGATCATCTTTTTCGCGTTTTACGGTTTCGATGCGATCTCCACCGCCGCCGAAGAGGCCAAGAACCCCGAGCGCGATTTGGCGATCGGAATCATTGGGTCAATGGTTGCATGCACGGTGATCTATCTGGTGGTGGCAGCGGCCGCTGTGGGCGCAATCGGCTTTACCCGCTTTGCCGATAGCACCGAGCCGCTCGCCCTCATCCTGCGCGAACTCGGCCAGCCGCAGATTGCCACGGTGGTCGCCGCCGCCGCCGCGATTGCGCTGCCCACGGTGCTGCTGGCGTTCCTTTACGGACAGAGCCGGATATTCCTGGTGATGGCGCGTGACGGTTTCCTGCCGCAAAGCCTGGCCACGATTGATCGGCGCGGCACCCCTGCGCGGATCACGATTGTGACGGCGGTGTTCGTTGCGATCATCGCCGGGTTGGTGCCGTTGGACGTGATCGCCAGCCTGGCCAATGCGGGCACGTTGTGCGCGTTCATCGCGGTGGCAGCATGCGTGCTGGTGCTGCGGCGGCGGGATCCGGGTGCGCGGCGGCCCTTCCGCACGCCCTTGGCCTGGGTGATCGCACCCGCCGCGATTTTGGGGTGCATCTATCTGTTTACCAGCCTGCAGGAAGTGACGCAGGCGGCGTTCTTCATCTGGAATGGGGCGGGCTTGCTGCTGTATTTTATCTATGGGCGCGCAAGGTCGCAGGTGGTTTAACGATCACGTGCGCGCGGGGCGCGCGCCAGCCGAACCAGTGTGAAAATGCCAATCCCAGCCCAGGCGATGTTGAGCACTGCAGACGGCAATGCGCCGTGCCATCCGCTGTTCAGGACGAAGCCCGCCGCGCCAACCACGTTCATCCACTGGAACGCCACCGACGTGCCCGATAGCCGCCCCATCGACACCAGCAGGTAAGATACCAGTATAAGCAGGGCCGCTGCCCAGCCAATGATTTCGATGATGATCGTCATTTGCGGGTCCATGCACGTCTTGCGGCGCGGCGTCGATTACCCAATGCCGTGGCGCAGCGATGGTGCTGTCCCGGCTTGGGCGGGTTGATCGGGCGGGTGGTGGCGCATCGCCAATGTGCGGCTATCCAACCGCCCCGTCGCGCATACGGGCATAAGCCTGCGTCCCACGGGTGATCACCACATCATCGGGCAGAATATCGGCGATTTTGATGTCCGGCAGTGGCTTGATCGCATCGTAAAGTGGCGCGAAATCAGTCTCCACCGTCACGCGCAGCAGCGCGTCAAAGCTGGGGATCACGAAGTAATTCTGCTGGAAATCATCGATCCGGTATTCCGTGCGCATCACGCGTTGCAGGTCAAAGCCCAGCCGGTTCGGGCTGGCGTCTTCCAGCGCGAAATGGCTTTCTGATGCGCTGGAGACGATGCCCGCCCCATAGATGCGCAGCCCGTCGTCCTGCTGGATCAGCCCGAATTCGACCGTGTACCAATAGAGCCGGCTTAGATACCGCAGGCCACCCAGTTGCAGCGCGCGCTTGCCGCCTTCGCCATAGGCTACACAGTAATCGGCGAACGCCGGATCAGCCAGCATCGGCACATGGCCGAAAACATCGTGGAAAACATCGGGTTCCTGCAGATAATCGAGCTGATCGGCGCGGCGGATGAAGTTGCCCGCCACAAATCGCCGGTTGGCCATGTGATCGAAAAACACGTCGTCAGGCACTAGCCCGGGCACCGCCACCACTTGCCACCCGGTCAGCTTCATCAACCGTTCGGATAGCTCCTCAAAATTCGGGATGCCGGATGTGGAGAGTTGCAATGCATCCAGCCCACGCAGAAATGCAGCTGAGGCGCGGCCCGGCAACAACTTTGCCTGTCGCGCATACAGCGTATCCCACACCGCATGTTCGTGCGCAGTATAGCGTCCCCAATCCTGTGGGATCGTCCAATCCGCTGATGCCCCTTCGGGCGGTCGATCAAGGACATGCGTGTCTTTTTCCATCGCGCTGCCATATCATAGTCTGTCAACGACAAGAAATAGGGTGCCAGGTAATGGCTTACGGACCACCTTCCCCGATCGTCATGGCCGCCGAATGGCCGCGCGCCGCCTGGGCGATCGGTTCGCTGGCGATGGCGGGCGAGCGCTTGCGCACGGCGCCGCGCGGCGATGGTCGGCCGGTGCTGGTGTTGCCGGGCCTCGTCAACAGCGATCGATCGAATTTCGTCATGCGCGGGTTCCTGACAAGGCTTGGCTACCGCGCCTATCCGTGGGAGCTCGGCCGCAATCTGGGCCGTCGGGCGATCGGCACTGATGGGGAAAGGCTGATCGCACGGATCGAGCGGATTCACACCGAAAGCGGGGAGAAAGTTACGCTGATCGGGGTTAGCCTGGGCGGCATGATGGCGCGTTTTGCTGCTGGCCAGCGCCCCGATCTGATCCGCGAAGTCATTACCGTCAGTTCGCCCTTTGCGGGGGAACCGCGCGACACCAATGTCTGGCGCGCCTTCGAATGGTTTACCGGCGACCGGATCGACAGCGATGAGGTTCGCCAATGGGGTGCTGCTTGTGCCGCGCCGCTCAGCGTGCCCTCTACCGCGATCTGGAGCCGTAGCGATGGCCTGGTGAACGGACTTGCCTGTCGCGCCCCGGGCCAGCCGCTCGCCCGCGATATCGAGGTGCGGAGCAACCATTTCGGCGTCCAGTTAAGACCTTCGGTGCTGTTGGCGATCGCCGGCGTTCTGGCCGGAACGCCGGTTGAATGATCAAGGGTTTGGCGTGGAAGGCGGCGGCGGTTGTTGGCGGCCTTGTACTCGCCCTCTTAGGCTACGGTGCCGCCGGGATGGTTGGCGGGGCGATCCCGGTGAACACCGCGTGGCGGCCCCCGGCCCGGGGCATCGCGATCATCGTTGAGACCAACGGGGTGCATACCGGGCTGATCCTGCCCAAGCTGGCAGCCGGGGTGGACTGGCGCGGGCTGGCGCAGCCCGGCGACATCGCTGATCCCCGCTATGCCGCGCGGACCCATCTGGCGATTGGCTGGGGCGAGCGCGCCTTTTATCTGGGCACGCCGCGCTGGACCGACATTCAACTGTCTACCACGCTCCACGCCGCGACCGGCAGCGACGATACGCTGGTGCACGTCGAGCATGTCGAGCGACCGACGCCCAATATCGATCAGCGCGTCATCATCCTGCGACCGCAAGAGTATCGCCGGCTGGCCGCGTTCATCCGGGCCAGCCTGAACGGCAAGCACCCAGCGCACCGGCATGGTTATGATCGCTATGATGCATTTTATGCCGGGCGCGGCCGCTATGATGCGGTGCGGACGTGCAATGCCTGGACGGGCGCGGCATTACGCAGCGCAGGCGTGCGGGTGGGGTGGTGGACGCCGTTTGCGGTGACCGTCATGGGCTGGTTCTGAGCGTTCAGCGCACCATTATTGCCTGATAAGGTACGCCAATCAGGTATAGAGTCCGATGATGGGGAAAAAAGCACGGCGTACGCCCGAAGTCATTATCATCGGCGCTGGCTTTGGCGGGCTGGCGGCGGCGCGCGGGCTCAGGCATGCTCGCGCTAACGTCACGCTGATTGACCGCCAGAATCATCATCTGTTTCAGCCATTGCTATATCAGGTGGCGACGGCCGCGCTGTCGCCAGCAGATATTGCCGCGCCGATCCGCGCGATTGTGCGCAAATATCGCAACACGCGGGTGCTGCTCGACAGCGTCGTTTCGGTTGATACCGGCGGGCACCGTGTGCTGCTCGAAAGCGGCACCACGCTGCCCTATGATGCGCTCGTCATTGCGACAGGGGCGCGCCACAGTTATTTTGGGCGGGACGATTGGGGGGCGGATGCGCCCGGCATCAAGACGATTGATGATGCGATCCGCGTGCGATCCAAAATTCTGGTTGCGATGGAGCGTGCTGAGACGGATCGGCAGGAAAATCCCCTCACCCGCGCCCAACATCTGACCTTCGTCGTGATTGGCGGTGGGCCAACCGGGGTGGAGATGGCCGGCGCGATTGCAGAGCTTACCCGCCATGCCGCCGATCTCGATTTCCGCCATTTATCGCCCAGCTGTATTCATGTGGTGCTGGTGCAATCGGCGGGCCGGTTGCTACCCGCATTCCCGCCTGCACTTTCGGAAAAGGCCCGGCAGTCGCTGGAAATGCTGGGCGTAGAGGTGCGGCTGGGCGAGCGGGTGACCGATGTAACCCCCGATTCGGTGATGATCGGTACGGAAAAACTGTCCGCTGCCGTGATCGTTTGGGCAGCTGGGGTGAAGGCATCGCCTGCCGCAAGCTGGCTGGGGGCAGCCGCAGATACCGCTGGTCGGGTTGTCGTTCGGCCCAACCTCAGCGTCCCCGGCCATCCCGATATCTTTTGTATCGGTGATACATCGGTGGTGACCGGCAAGGGCGACCGGCCCGTGCCCGGCGTTGCGCCCGCCGCCAAGCAACAGGGCAAGCACGTCGCGCGCATCATCGCCGCCACGGTGCGCAAGCGAAAGCCGCCGGGGCGGTTTGTCTATAAGGATTACGGCAACCTCGCGACGATTGGCCGCAAGCGCGCGGTCGCCGATTTCGGGCGTACGCAGTTGAGCGGTTTCAGCGCCTGGGTCGTCTGGTCAACGGCGCATCTTTTCTACCTCGCCGATTTTCGCAGCAGGGCTGTGGTGGGCATGCAGTGGCTGTGGAGTTACGTGACGTTTGATCGCGGCGCGCGGCTGATCACGGGGCTGGGCGACGGGATGATGCCGACGACGGTGTGGAGCGAGCCGCAATCGAACCCGGCGTTATCCGGCGACGGTGCCAAAACGGCTGATCCTTTGCCCGTCAGCGCTTAGTGGGGTGCAAACGAAGTCCGTTTCATAAAATGGTCGTCACCCTGAACTTGTTTCAGGGTCCACCTTTCCGCCATTCCGGTCGCCAATGGGGCACGGTGGATGCTGAAACAAGTTCAGCATGACGGAAAAGCGATGCGATGAATTTCAGTGCCACCACATTAGTTTTCAGTGCCGCACCAGTTATCATCTTCGTCGCGGCAGCGGCGGTCAGCTTTCTTGCGTTCACGGCCCGCGCGCGCGTCTGCCTTGCGTGCCGCGCGACCATAGTTGCGATCGGATTCTTCCTGGCTGGTGGTTGCCCAGTCGGCAGCCTGCCCGGCGACCTTGAAGGGGGTGCTGACGAGGCCGACGGCGGCGTTGGCCATGCATCCTCCCATCGCGAGCGGCAAAAGCATTACAGCACACAGGGCGATCTTGCGCATGGCATTCCACTCCTTGCGGCTAGCGCGCCGCCTTTCGGGCATTGAACCCGATTAGCGCAAAGTCCGTAAAGAAGCCGTCAACGCCCAGGTTCAGATAGGCCTGGATTTCTGCCGTGATATCCCCGTGCGTCGCAGGATCAGTGCCGTTGCGATAGATGGCGGGCAGGAAGGCGTTTTCCGCCCGAAACGTCCAGGGGTGGAGTCGCAGGCCCACGGCATGGGCATCCGCCACCAGCGTGGAGGGCGCGGCCTTGCCATCCCAGATCAGGTTTTTGTTGGGGCCAATGCCGTAGGCATAGCTGGCAATGGCGCGCAGCCCGGCGGGCGTTGCCATCGTGGCATAGCTGGTGGCCGCGCCGTTAACGCCCGCGTCCGCCGGGCCGCCGCTCGCATCCATTAGCTGGATCAGCCGAATTTTGGTGATGGCGTGCAGCGCCTTCAGATTATTCACCTCGAACGACTGGATGAACACTGGGGCATCGGCGCTGTCCCATCCCGCCGCGTTCAGTTCCGCCACCAGCTTTGCCTCCATTGGCTTGCCAATCGACTGGAAATAGCTCGGGTGTTTGGTTTCGGGATAAATGCCGATGGCGCGCCCGGTGGTGCGCGTCTCCGCCTTGGCGAGCGCGATGATTTCGGCCAGCGTCGGTATTTCAAACTGGCCATCATATTTGGCGCTGGCGGGCCGCAGTTGCGGCAGGCGTTCTACAGCGCGCAGCGTCTTGATTTCGAGCAACGTAAAATCCTCGGCGAACCAGCCCGTATGCGATGCGCCGTCGATGATCTTGGTGGTCTTGCGCGCGGCAAATTCGGGGTGCGATGCCACATTGGTGGTGCCGGTAATGTCGTTTTCGTGGCGGGCAATGAACACATTGTCCTGTGTCAGCACCAGATCAGGCTCGATGAAATCCGCGCCTTGTTCGATCGCCAGGCGGTACGCAAAGATCGTGTGTTCGGGGCTGAGCCCGCTCGCGCCGCGATGTGCGATCAGGATCGGGGGTGATAATGGCTTGGCGGTTGCGGCTGGTATCGTCATCGCCGCAGTCTGCCCCGTTGCCGGCCCCGACGCCAGCACCGCCAGCATCACGCCAGCAAAAGCACCGCTGATCGGAATCCTCTTGCCTAATGCGGTCCAAATCAGTTTCATGTGGCAATCCTTTTTCGCGAACCCCATTTACCCCCGACGCGTTACAGCATCTCTTCAGGAGCGGCGATCCCCATGCATTTTTCCATCAACGGTGCTGCTTTTGAAGCGGAACCCGATATCCGAACGTCATTGCTTGATCTGTTGCGCGAACATGCCGGGCTGTCGGGCACCAAAAAGGGCTGTGATCACGGCCAGTGCGGCGCGTGTACGGTGCTGGTCAACGGGCGGCGCATCAATAGCTGCCTGACGCTTGCGGTGATGCATCAGGACGATGAGATCGTGACAATTGAGGGGATCGGCACGGCCGATGCGCTGCACCCGGTGCAGGCGGCTTTCATCAAGCATGACGGTTTTCAATGCGGGTTCTGCACGCCGGGGCAGATCTGTTCGGCGGTCGCGATGCTGGATGAGGTGAAGGCGGGTTGGGCAAGCCATGTCAGCGACTCGCTTGATGTGGTGACGCTGGACGATGACGAGATTTCAGAGCGGATGAGCGGCAATTTGTGCCGGTGTTCGGCCTATCCCAATATTGTTGATGCCATTCGTGAAGTAGCTGAAGCATGAAGCAGTTTGATTATATCAAGGCCGATACAGCCGAAGCAGCCGTGGGCGCGAGCGGGGAGGGCGTGCGGTTCATCGCAGGCGGCACCAACCTGCTCGACCTGATGAAATTGCAGATCGAAACGCCGGATACGCTGGTGGATATCAGCAGGCTCGATCTGGCGAGTATCGCGGACACAGCGGACGGTGGCTTGTCGATTGGCGCGCTGGTGACGAACAGCGATCTGGCGCAGCATGGGCGGGTACGCAGCGATTATCCGGTGCTGGCGCGCGCGCTGCTATCGGGTGCGTCCCCCCAATTGCGCAACAAGGCGACGACGGGCGGCAATCTGCTCCAGCGCACGCGGTGCTATTATTTCTACGATACCGCCCGCGCCTGCAACAAACGCGAACCGGGCAGTGGATGCGCGGCACAAGGCGGGTTCAACCGGATCATGGCAGTGCTGGGCACCAGCGAAGATTGCATCGCGACGCACCCAAGCGACATGGCGGTGGCCATGCGCGCGCTGGACGCGGTGGTGGTGACTTTGCTGCCGGATGGTGATCGGCGGCGGATTGCGATCGGCGATCTTTACCGCCTGCCCGGTGCCACACCGGAGATTGAGAACAGCCTGCGCCCCGGTGAACTGATCACGCATATCGAACTGCCCCCCGCTCCCATGGGCAAGCAACTATACCGTAAGGTGCGGGACCGCGCGTCATATGCCTTCGCGCTGGTGTCTGTTGCCGGCGTCATCGCGGTGCAGGATGGCAAGATCGCCACGGCCGCGCTGGCCTTTGGCGGGCTGGGGCCAATGCCCTGGCGCGACGCAGCGGTGGAGGCGTTGCTGATCGGTGCTGCACCATCGACGGCGGTGTTTGAAGCGGCAGCGGATGCGCTGTTGGCCGATGCGCGCGGATTTGGCAGCAATGATTTCAAAATCCCGCTCGCGCGGCGCACGCTGATCGCGGCACTGCGGGATCTGACGGGGGAAGCAGCATGAGCGAACATAAGATGGATGCCGATTACGGCCCGTCCGCGCTCGACCGGGGCGTGCAGGGCTTGCTCGGCAAGGGGCTGGACCGCACGGACGGTATCGCCAAGGTAACCGGCGCGGCGGTGTATGCAGCGGAGCAACGCCCCAAGGGCAAGCTCGCTTATGGCTATGCCGTCACCGCCACGATTGCGGTCGGCACGGTCAAGTCGGTCGATACCACCGCTGCCATTTCGATGCCCGGCGTCATCCACATCATCAGCGATGATCCGCGTCTGCCCAGCGAATCCCCCAATATCGGCGCAGAAATGGCACCCCGCTTTGACGGCGTGGTTGAAAGCTATGGCCAGATCGTCGCCTTGGTGCTTGCCGAAAGCTTTGAACAGGCGCGCGCGGCGGCGCTCGCGGTGGCGGTGGAGTATGTCCCGCAAAAGGGCCAGTTCGACACGATTGCTGAAGTGGCAGCAGCGAAACCCCCACATGAGGGAGCCATGCTGCCCGACGTTGTGGCAGGCGATATCGATGCGGCAATGGCGAGCGCCGATGTCAGCCATGATGCGACCTACACCACCCCCTACCAGGTCCACGCCGCAATGGAGCCGCATGCAGCGGTCGCCGAGTGGGATGGGGATGATCTGACGCTGTACGGTTCCATCCAGATCATGCGCGCGGCGCGGCCCTTGCTCGCCAAATCGCTGGAAATTGATATCGCGCGCGTGCGGATGATTTCCCCGTTCATTGGCGGCGGTTTTGGCGGTAAGATCGGCGGACCGGAAATCGTGCTCGCGGCGATTGGCGCGCAGGCGATTGGCCGCCCGGTCAAGGTCGCGCTCACCCGGCAACAGTTGTTTCACTCGATCTTTGGCCGGTCTGACACGCATCAGCGCATCCGGCTGGCGGCGACCGCCGATGGCAAGCTGACCGGCATCGCGCAGGACAGCATCGTCAGCCAAAAAGTGGGCGTGAGCTTTTTTGAGCCCGTCGCGCTGGGGGCGCTGTCGCTTTACGCTGGCGCAGCGCGCAGCTTCACCACCAGGGTCGTCAAGCTGAACATCACCCGCGCTGGTGCCGTGCGCGCGCCGGGTGAGGCAGTCGGCATGATGGCGCTGGAAACGGCCATGGACGAAATGGCCGAAAAGCTGGGGCTTGATCCCATCGCGTTTCGCAAACTGAACGAGCCTGAGGTTGATCCGATGCGGGGCGTGCCTTTTTCCACGCGGCGGCTGGTCGATTGTCTCGATGATGGCGCAAAGCGGTTCGGCTGGGAAAAGCGGGTGGCAACCCCCGGTGCGGTGCGCGAGGGCGGCTGGCTGATCGGCATGGGCATGGCCACCGCCGCGCGCGTCAATTTCCTCGCCAACAGCGATGCGCGGGTTCGGCTGACGCCAGATGGCATGGCGGAAGTCGAAACCGACATGACCGACATCGGCACCGGCACCTATACGATCCTGGCGCAGATTGCGGGCGAGATGCTGGGCCTGCCGATGGAGCGGGTGAGGGTGTTTTTGGGCGATTCAAACCACCCCGATGGCGCAGGCTCCGGCGGATCATTCGGTGCGGCATCCAGCGGATCGGCGGTGCAGCTTGCGTGCGATGATCTGGTCGCTGAACTCGCGCGGCGGATGGACGCCAAAGCTGAAGACATGACGCTGAAGGATGGCCATGCGATTGCGGGCAACCGCCGCGTGCCGATTACCGATCTGATCGGCGGAGAGGCGATAGAGGCGATGGGCGTCCTGCGCCCCGGCAAGAACAGCCGCGCTTATAGCCAGGGCACCCACGGCGCACAGTTTGCCGAAGTGGCGGTGAATGCGGTGACGGGTGAAGTGCGCGTGCGGCGGATGCTGGGCGTGTTCGATTGCGGACGCATTTTGAATGCGAAAACGGCGCGCAGCCAGGCGCTGGGCGGGATGATCTGGGGGCTGGGCTATGCGCTCCACGAACATGCCGTGCTCGATCAGCGCAGCGGCTCATACGTCAACCGCGATCTGGGGGAATATCATATTCCGGTGAACGCCGATGTACCGCAGATCGAGGCGTATTTCATCGAAGAGGTCGATCATCACGCCAGTCCTGTGGGCGCGAAGGGCATTGGTGAACTGGGCATTTCGGGTGCAGGGGCGGCAATCACCAACGCAATCTACAATGCGTGCGGCGTGCGCGTGCGCGATTGGCCGATGACGCTCGACCAAATTTTGCCCGGTCTGCCGCCGGTGTGATGGGTAGAACATACACGCCACGTCACCCCGTCATTCCCGCGCAGCCGGGGGGCCAGCTTTCCTTATCCACCGTCGAGCAGAAGCTGGATTCCCGGCATCGCGGGAATGACGGTGGTGGGCAGTATGACGATGCTGATAATAGCGAGGACCATCATGGCCGATAACGATTCCGTCCTCACCGCCGCCGCCGCTTGGAAAGGCGCGCCTATGGCGCTTGCGACCGTGGTGTCGACCTGGGGTTCCGCCCCGCGCCCGCGCGGCAGCCATATGATCGTCCACGCTGATGGCCGGTTTGAAGGATCGGTATCGGGCGGCTGCGTGGAAAGCGACATCATGGCGGCGGCCGCTGACGTGATCGCGGGCGCGCCGTTCCAGTTGAAACGATATGGTGTGGCAGATGCTGCCGCGTGGGAAGTCGGCCTGCCGTGCGGCGGGGAGATTGAGGTGCTGGTGCAGCCGGTGTCCGCCGAGGGGTTCGATCCCGAATTATTCGACCGCATTGGCGAAGCGCGCGACACCGGCCAAACCCTGTCCGTCACCACCGACCTGTCGACGGGCCAAAGCACATTGCGCCCGCTGGAGGGGGCCGCGTTCATCAACCGCTATGATCCGCCGCGCCGATTGCTGATCATCGGCGCGGTCCAGATTGCGCAGGCACTCGCCGGGCTGGCGCGCGAATTGGGCATTGCGACGGTGGTAATCGATCCGCGCGCCCGCTTCCTGACCGCCGAACGCTTTCCAGGCGTGACGCTGGATGATCGCTGGCCCGATGAAGCCGTGGCCGCTTATGCGCCCGGATCATCAACGGCGGTGGTGACGCTGAGCCATGATACCAAGATCGATGATCCCGCGCTGATCGCTGCACTCGCTGCGCCCACTGGCTATGTCGGCGCGCTGGGTTCACGCCGCAGTCACGCGGCGCGGCGCGAAAGGTTGGCGGCGGCGGGCATCGCACAAGCTGATCTTGACCGGATTGATGCCCCTGTTGGGCTGGATATCGGCGCGATTGGCCCGGCAGAAATTGCGCTGTCGATTGCCGCCGCAATGGTGGCGGCGTTTCATGCCAAAGTGCCGTGATCGCGGCTGAAAGCACGCTGCTGGTGCTGCTGGCGGCAGGCCGATCGCTGCGGTTTGGCGATGATGACAAGTTGGCGATGGATTTTCTGGCCCAACCGCTGGCGATGCATGTGGTGACCGCGCTGGAGGACGTGCCGTTTCTTGATCGGGTGGCGATAACGTCAGGGACGGTGCTTGATTTCACCGGGCGCGGGTACCGCGAGATTGCCAATCCGGCGCCCGAGCGGGGATTATCAGGCTCGGTCAAGCTGGGCGTGGCAGCGGCGCAGGCGGCAGGCGCTGCGGCGATGGTCATCGTGCTGGCTGATATGCCGCGCGTGACATCGGCCCATATCTTGCGCTTGCTAAATGCGGCTGAAGGCGCGGATGCGGTGGTGGCCTCAAGCGATGGCCACCGACCCCGCCCGCCCGCGCTGTTCGGCGCAGGGCGCTTCACCGAATTGGCAGAAGCCGTCGGCGATGAAGGCGGCCGCGCGATGATCCGCGCCGGGATTCACATCATCGCCAGCCCCGAAGAACTGATCGACATCGATACGCCCGAAGATCTGGAGCGGTTGCGCGCGCTGGTCGACCTGGATCATGTCGGTAGATAATCCGCTTAGGGCATCGTGCCGTAATTTAGGATCACCCGTCACCCACGAGCGCAGCGAAGCAATCCAGCCTATCCGCGAGCACGCCGCTGGATTGCTTCGCTGCGCTCGCAATGACGATTCAGATTTCAAGCACGATGCTCTAGGAACGAGCGTGCTTCCTTGGCTGAAGGGCATCAGCGTCGGGCATTTTTACCAGCTCCCGAAATTTGGCGCTTCGGGCATGGGCGGGGCGTACCGCGTTGCGCGGTCTTGCCCGTAACGCGGCCGCTTGCGCAGGCGCAGCGTTGGCCAATCGCCCGTCGTGATGCGCGCCATTGGCATCAGCCCCTGCCGCCGATACGCAGCCAACACCGCCGGGGCCTGATCGCTGAGCAACCCGGCGAGTACCAGCGTACCACCCGGTGCCAACGCCATTGCGATACTGGGCGCCAGCGCAATCAGCGGCCCGGCCAGGATATTGGCGATGATCAGGTCATAGGGCGCGCGGCCAATCAGCAGCGGGTGTTGCAGCCCCGGCGCGGCCGCGAGCGCAATCTGGCCACGCTGGGTGCCCGTCGACACGCCGTTGATCGCGGCATTTTCGCGCGTCACGTCAATCGAGGCGGGGTCAATATCGGATGCGGTGGCATAGGCGCTGGGCCATAAATGCAGCGCGGCAAAGGCGAGCAGCCCGGTGCCGGTGCCAATGTCGATCAGATTGCGCACGGGCACACCCTGGCGCTTCAACCGGTCGAGCATCGTCAGGCACCCGCTGGTGGTCTGGTGATGTCCGGTGCCAAAGGCGCGGCTCGCCTCAATCTGGAAGGCGCGCGTGCCGGGCGGGATCGCACCGGCATGGGCCGCCGTATGCACGAAAAAGCGGCCCGCCTGCACAGGCTCCAGCCCCGCCTGGCTCAGCGTTACCCAGTCCTGATCGGGTACCAGTTCGGGCCGCGCCCTGGACGCGCGCGCGCTCGGCACCAGCGCGCGGACTGCTTTTACCGCAGTGGCGCTCGGCTTGCCGTCAAAATACGCCTCCAGCTGCCAATCATTGGCGTCATCGGGCGTCATCTCCGACGTCATCAGCACAGGCGGCGGGACGATGCCCAGATCATCCCCTGCATCAATCGCCTCCGCCTCTGCGCGCGTGCACGGCAGGGTGAGCTTCCAGCTTGAAGGCCCTGCGTGAACCGACCTATCGGACATAGCTGGCCCCATTGATGTCCAGCACCGCGCCGGTCATCGATGGGGGGGCCTTCAGCGCCAGGAAGCGCGCGGCGGTGGCGACTTCGCTGGGGTCGGCAACGCGGCCCAGCGGAATATCTGCCAGCAACTTGTCGCCGCCACGGCTGGACAGATAATCCTCGGCCATGCCCGTCATCGTAAACCCCGGGCAGATCGCAAACGCCAATATCCCGTCACGGGCATAGCCGCGCGCGATTGTTTTGGTCATCGCGACCATGCCCGCCTTGGACGCGGCATAATGCCAGTGCGCCGGGCTGTCGCCGCGATAGGCAGCGCGGCTGGCGATGTTGATGATGCGGCCCGGCGCAGCACGATCCTGCCAGTGCCGCACCGCGAGCCTGCACAAGGCGGCTGATGCGGTAAGGTTGATCTGCATCGTGCGGTTCCAGTTCGCGATCCAGGCTGCATCATCCTGACCGATCGGGTTTTCTTCAAACACCCCGGCATTGTTGATCAGGATATCAATCTGCCCGCCACATCGCTCAAGCGCCGCGTGCCACAGTGCAGCGGGCGCTTCGGGGTCAGCGAAATCGGCGGCGATGCCGCTGCCGGTGCCGGTGCCGTGGCCGATCAGGTTGATACCGGGTAAATCGAGCGCGGTGGCGATGGCGGCACCAATGCCCCGGCTGCTGCCGGTGAGGAGAATGTTGGTCATCCCCCGCGATTAACGGGGTTCGACCGCTTCGTCACCCCAGCGAAAACTTATGTGGCGACGCTGGCCGAGAAGGTGTCGGCGGCGCCCTTTAGCCCGCCCAGCCGATCGTCCACTTCACCAAAAGCGCGTTCCAGCGAATCGATGTCGCTGGCCACCGCTTCGGTATCACTGCGGATGGCAGCAATGGTGGTGGACATGGAATCGGCGGCAAGCGCTGTTTCGTCAACTGATGCGGTGATTGCGATCACGGTTTGCGACTGGGTTTCCATGGCACGACGGATTTTATCGGCAGAGGCTTGCACTTCGGCAACGGTGGAGCGGATAGAGGCGCTGGTGTCGACGCTTGATCTGGTGGCGGATTGGATGGCAGCGATTTTGGCGGCGATATCGTCGGTCGCGCGCGCTGTTTGGTTGGCGAGTGACTTCACTTCCTGCGCGACAACGGCAAAACCGCGTCCGGCATCGCCCGCACGCGCCGCCTCGATCGTGGCATTCAGCGCGAGCAAATTGGTTTGCCCGGCAATGTCGCGAATCAGCCCCAGAATCGATTCGATTGATTTGGCGTGATCCGTCAGTGCGTCGGACATCCCCACCGCTACCCCGGCCTGCTCGCTGGCGCGCGTGGCAATATAGGTGGCAGCCTCCACTTCAGCGCGCACATCGTCGATGGCGTGGATAAGCCCTGCCGCCGTTTGCGCTGCCTCACGCATGGCGACGGCTGATTCTGCTGCAGCGGCTGCAACTTCTGATGTTTTCCCCAACATGCCCCGTGTCGATGTGGACGCGGTTTGCGCCTGTACGCGGATGCGGTTGCCAAGCGCTGCGGCGCCTTCGATCGATGTGGCAATACTCTCGCTGAATTGGGCAGACCGGCTGCGGCGTTCGTCGCGCGCGGATTGTGCGTCGCGCATCCCGAGATGCGTTGTCATCACATCAGCCTCAACCAGCGCAAGCCGTTGGATGATATCGGCAAGATGTTGCGTTTTCTGGCTGTCACCATTCAGCTTTTCAGCCAAGATCTGGAGCGTGCGGCTGTGCGCAAAGCTCAGCGAGGACAGCAGGGCCGGCAAAGGTACCTTGCTCTCATGCGTTTCATTCGCGTGGTTCAGCGCCGTTTGTAACCATTTTTCGCCAAATGGATCGGCATATTTGACGCGGGTGTATTGGGCGCTTTTCTGCACGCGGATGGCGATAAAGCTTTTGCTGACCGTGCGGCGGATATGATCCGTTACCGGCAACGCCAGATAATGTTCCCAGAAAGCAGCGGAAATTTTCTCTTCCGACCCCGCAATCAGCCGCGCAATCTCCGCCGCCCCCGGCCCAATGGCTTGATCCCAGTCATAATCGCCCACACACTGCGCAGCGGTGCGAACGGTGCCGCTCCACCCGGCCAAAGCCTGCTGATGCTCATTTGCCATCAGGGTATTTCCTCTTCCTTACGCGGCAACTTTCGAGATGAAGTCGCTCGCGGTTGTCTTCAGCGTGCTCAGTCGGGCATCAAAAGCATCAAAGCCCAGGCCGACGCGGTCGATGTCGCAGGCGACCGTTTCAGTGTCTTCACGGATGGCAGCGATGGTGTTGGACATCGAATCGGCGGCAAGCGCTGTTTCGTCGACGGAGGCGGTGATGGCGGTAACGGTTTGCGCCTGTGTTTCCATTGCCCGGCGAATTTTCTCGGCCGATGCCTGAACCTCCGCAACGGTCGACCGGATTGAGGCATTGGTTTCAACAGTGGAGCGCGTGGCGGACTGGATCGCGGCGATCTTGGCAGCGATATCGTCAGTGGCGCGCGCGGTTTGGTTTGCCAGCGATTTCACTTCCTGGGCTACCACCGCAAAGCCGCGCCCGGCATCACCGGCACGGGCAGCCTCAATCGTTGCGTTTAGCGCAAGCAGGTTCGTTTGGCCGGCAATGTCGCGGATCAACCCCAGGATCGACTCAATCGATTTGGCATGGTCTGAAAGTGTTTCCGACATGCCAACCGCTGCACCGGCCTGGCCGCTGGCGCGAGTCGCGATATCGGCTGCTGCTTCTACTTCGCGCCGGGCATCTTCAATCGCGCGGATCAGTCCGGCGGCGGTCTGCGCGGCTTCGCGCATCGCCACGGCGGATTGTTCGGCAGCGGCAGCAACTTCGGATGTTTTGCCCAGCATACCGCGCGTTGAGCTCGACGTGCGACCGGCCTGGGCGCGCAGCTCGCTGCCCTCCAGGCTGACGCCTTCGACCATCTTGGCGATCCCGTCGCGGAACTCACCGGCCAGCCGATCGCGCGCAACCCCCGCGCTGTGATCGCGATAGGCGTTGTAGATGGCGACGGTAATTTCGCCCTCCAGCGCGGAAAGGCGCAGTAGCGTATCGATATAAAGCGGCATTCTGGGGTCGGCGCGGTCAACCCGGCGCATCATCACCTCCAATGCGGCGCGGTCGCTGGCATTGATCATCGATAGCAGCGCCATTGGCGTCACGCCGCCGGTGTAAGCCGATGCGACCGAACGTTCGATTGATTCGACCCAGTCGCGCCGGTTCGTTTCCAGAAAACGATTGCGCAAAAACACCACGCCCAGGTCAATCATCTTGGCGGTTTCATGCGGTGCCCAGTCGCGCTCATCGGCAAAGCAGCGCAGCCATTGTTGCCAATAAGCTTCTGATACGGCCACGATTTCTGGCTCAATCGTTGTCCACACATCGCGGCTGGCGCTGGCCAGCGAGCCGTCGAAATCGAAAACGCGCAATCGTGCCGACAAATCAATGGCCGCGGCCACGGAACCTGTCTCGGGCAAGTCTTGGCTGGTCAACACAGTACCTCCACGTCAACGCCCCGGAAGCGGGTCGTCTCACATTCTTCATAGATTGGCGTATCCGGATTTGGTTAACGGCTGGTTAGAATTTGGGAAAGTTCCGGGGCCGGGCATGATTTTCCCGCAATTGTTCAAATGCTTTGCGGCGTGAATGATCGGGTCGATGGGGGATTGGCCCTTGTGCCGGGTTGCATCGGCCCCACTGGCGGCTAATACGGCGCAACAGCTAGCAAGGATTTCGATTTGGCCACGCACCCAACAGCCGCACGCCCGCGCTCGCCGCATTTGACCATCTGGAAATGGGGGCCGCACATGCTGGTTTCCATCATGCACCGCGTCACCGGCGACGGCATGGCAACGGTGGGGACGATATTGTTCGTGTGGTGGCTTGCCGCCCTTGCCGGTGGCACTGCCACCTATGCGCAGTTTCTGGATGTTTTTACGCTGAAATCGGGCGCGCTGAACCCGATTGGCTATCTGTTCGGCATTGGGCTGACCTTTGCGTTTTTCCAGCACATGGCAACGGGCATCCGCCATCTGCTGCTGGATACCGGTGCGGGCTATGAATTGAAGACCAACAGGCTGTGGGCGCAATCGACGATTCTGGCGTCCATCGTGCTGACCGGCGCCTATTGGGCCTATCTGCTGGTGGGGAAGTAATCATGGGTAGCGGAACCGAACTTGGCCGCGTTCGCGGCCTTGGCTCATCGAACGAAGGCGCACATCATTGGTGGCATCAACGACTGACCGCCGGGGGCAATCTGGTGCTGATGCTGTGGTTGTTCGCGTCGCTGGCGCGGTTGCCGGCGCATGATTACGCAACGATGGTGATGTGGCTCAGCAGCCCGCTTGCCGCGGTGCCAATGATCCTGCTGGTTGCCAGCACCTTTTATCATTTCCGCATGGGGCTGCAGGTGCTGATTGAGGATTATGCGCACGGCGCGATGCGCGTTGCGCTGATGGTGCTGCTGACATTCTTCACCCTGGGTGCCGCCACTTCCGCTATTTTCTCGATCCTCAAGATCGCCTTTGCTGCCGGAGCACCGATCGCATGACCGCTGCCTATAAGATTATCGATCACACCTATGACGCGGTTGTTGTTGGCGCGGGCGGCTCTGGCCTGCGCGCGGCGATGGGCATTGCTGAAGCGGGCCTGAAAACGGCATGCATTACCAAGGTGTTCCCGACCCGCAGCCACACCGTCGCCGCGCAAGGCGGCATTGCGGCCTCGCTTGGAAACATGGGGCCGGATCACTGGACCTGGCACATGTATGATACCGTCAAGGGATCTGACTGGCTGGGGGATCAGGACGCGATCGAATATCTGTGCCGCGAAGCACCTGCCGCTGTGTATGAGCTGGAGCACGCGGGCGTGCCGTTTAGCCGCACTGAAGAGGGCAAGATTTATCAGCGCCCGTTCGGCGGCATGATGCAGAATATGGGTGAGGGGCCACCCGCCCAGCGCACCTGCGCCGCCGCTGATCGCACCGGTCACGCGATGCTGCACGCGCTGTATCAACAGAGCCTGAAGTACGACACGGACTTTTTCATTGAATATTTCGCGCTCGACCTGATCATGGAGAACGGCGTCTGCCGGGGCGTGATTGCGCTGTGCATGGATGATGGTTCGATCCACCGTTTCCGCAGCCACCAGACCGTGCTGGCGACCGGCGGTTATGGCCGCTGCTATTTCTCCGCCACGTCTGCGCATACCTGCACCGGCGATGGCGGCGGGATGGTGCTGCGCGCCGGATTGCCGCTGCAGGACATGGAATTCGTCCAGTTCCACCCGACCGGCATTTACGGCGCTGGCGTGCTGATCACCGAAGGCGCGCGCGGCGAGGGCGGTTACCTGACCAACAGCGAAGGCGAGCGCTTCATGGAGCGTTATGCCCCGTCCGCCAAGGATCTGGCATCGCGCGATGTCGTCTCACGCTCAATGGCGATGGAAATTCGCGAAGGGCGCGGCGTTGGCAAGGAAAAGGACCATATCTATCTCCACCTCGATCATATCGATCCCAAGGTGCTGGCCGAGCGGCTGCCGGGCATCACCGAAACCGGCAAGATTTTCGCCGGTGTCGATCTGACGCGCCAGCCGCTGCCGGTCGCGCCTACGGTGCATTACAACATGGGCGGCATCCCGTGTAACTTCCACGGTGAGGTCGTGAACCTGAAGGACGGCAACCCCGACAGCGTCGTCCCTGGCCTGTTCGCGGTGGGCGAAGCGGCCTGTGTTTCGGTTCACGGTGCCAACCGGCTCGGCTCCAATTCGCTGATCGATCTGGTAGTGTTTGGCCGCGCAACCGGCCTGCGCATCAAGGATACGCTGAAGCCGAACACGCCGCACAACCCGCTGCCCGCCGCCGCGGCGGAAATGGCGCTGGGTCGGCTCGATCATTTCCGGAACGCCAAGGGCGCGACGCCCACCGCCAAGATTCGCGGCGCGATGCAGCGCACGATGCAGAAAAACTGCGCCGTGTTCCGCGACAACGCGCTGCTGGCCGAGGGTAAGCAAAAGATTGGCGAGATCTATGCATCAATGAACGATGTGGGGATCAACGATCGCTCGCTTATCTGGAACACCGATCTGGTCGAAACGCTGGAACTCGACAACCTGATCGCGCAGGCAGTGGTGACGGTGCATTCCGCCGCTAACCGCGAGGAATCACGCGGCGCGCATGTGAACGAGGATTACCCGAACCGCGACGACGCCGGCTGGATGAAGCATACCATTGCGACGTTCGACGGCTGGGGCGGCAAGGGTGGCGGCGTCGGCATCGATTACCGCCCGGTCCATGATTACACGCTGACCGACGACATCGAGTATATCAAGCCGAAGAAGCGGGTTTATTGAGGCCTGAGGTTGCAGGGTGGGAATGGTCGATATTGGGCGGTTAGCGGAAAGGCAGCTTGTGACCCGTGCCACAAAGAAAGCCGCCATTCCCTTCTGATCAGGCTAACTCTCTCACGATCCGATCGAGCACCGTGGCCACATTTGAATAGATACGGATCGGCCACCTCATCTCGACGGGAAGAGATGCGTCGCGCATGATCACCCCGATCGTTACCGAAGCATTGCTGTCGCCGATTAGCCTCATAATGGTCTGAAGTGACGCAAGTTCGAGTGCTTCGACCTCGTCATACCTACGTTCTACAGCAGGCGTAGGCCCGTTATAACAGAAGCCCAGTTCCGACAGCGTAAGCGTCATCGTGCCGTCTGCGACTTTATAGATCGGCTGGCCAAAAATCGAAGTCGGGGAAGTGGTCCATTCGCCACTCCCGGCAGCGACGGCCGGGCCTAATCTTTGCCTGATCCACCGTTCGATTTTGTCCACGTCAGGCCGCCTCCTACGGCAGTTTATAGGCTTGCGCGTCCAATGATGGAACGGCCGAAAATGGGGCGACACCCGTTCCTACCCCTACCGTCACCCCGGCCTTGAGCCGGGGTCCCGCTTTTTTCACCGTCGGGCATCTGTGGGGCGAGGCAGCGGGACCCCGGGTCAGGCCCGGGGTGACGGACTATAGGGGGCGATTTTTGGCTCGCTGATGCTTGTCGTTGCCACATTGGCAATCATCAGCGCGCCGAGCGCGTCAAGTGCGGGGACTCCGGCATTGGTTGTTGCACGGTACATTCTTGCATCGACGCGCGCTGCGCCCCTTATGCCCCGAAATGTGCGTTGACACGCTCGCCCCGAACCCCCGACATATCGGCTGATCATAAGGGGCGCGGTGTGCGGGTAGCAGGGGCATTACGGATCATCATTGCAGCGGTGTTCGCCGGGCTTGCGGGGGCGTCCACCGCGCAGCAATCGCTGCCGTATCGCGCGCCACAACACACCCGCCCGCCACCGTCCATCGGGGCAACCGAAGCGGATTTTGTCGCCTATGCCAATGGCGGCATGCAGATTGAGCGGGACCGGTCTCCCGATGATATTCTGGCTGAACATCGCCGGATGGCGCGTGCGCTGGCCGGGTTGCTGCCGCAGCGAAAGGGCGTCGTTGATGCCTATGTCGTGGCGATTGCGCTTGATAGCGATCCGGTATTTGGGCGCGAAGCGCGCGAGGCGGGCAAGGTGCTCGCCCGACGGTATGACGCGGTGGGCCGAACGATCGTGCTGGCCGGGACGGACGGCTCTGCGCCAAGTGACTTGCCGCGCGGCAGCCCCGATCATCTGAGCCTCGCACTTGCGCGCATTGCCGAGGTTTTTGATCCGCAAGAAGATGTTTTGGTGCTGTACACCACCAGCCACGGCGCGCCGATTGGGATTGTGTACAATGATGCCGATCAGGGATTTGGCGCGATCTCGCCCGATCGGCTGGCCGCGATGCTGGGCGCGCTGGGGATTGCGCGGCGATTGGTGATTGTCAGCGCCTGTTATGCCGGGGTTTTTGTGCCGGCCCTGGCCAACGCGGATACAGCGGTTTTGACGGCGTCTTCCGGCGACCGATCATCCTTTGGCTGCCAATCTGACAATGACTGGACGTTTTACGGTGATGCGCTGATCAACCACGCGCTACGCAAGGCGCAACCGTTAAACGCGGCAAGCGGGGAGGCAACGGCGCTGGTGGCGAAATGGGAAAGTGACGGGCGGCTGAAACCCTCGCTGCCGCAAACGATGATTGGCGACAAGGCCGCGGCGTGGCTCGCCGAGCTCGACCGGCGCACCCCAGCCGCAGCGACAGCCCCGGTGGGTCAGCCCGCTGTTTCGATGCTGACAACCCGATAACCGGTTTCCGTTCAAAATTGCTTATGAACAGCGATTATGATACGTAAGTACATCGGTATATAATTGGGGGGACGTGATGAGCGTTACCGTGCATTTCGTCACAAATCGCAACTATATTCCGGAAAATGCGAAAGCGTTATTTGGTGGGCGTTTCAATCCCGATGGTGTCGCGTCACTGCGGTTCGGCAAGGCAGAATTTGAAGTTACCGGCCAAACCCCGTTGATGAAATCAATCACCGTGTTTGATGAAACACTGGCAGATAAGCCTGCTGCAGGCTTTGTTACATCGGGCAGTAATATGTTGCTCACATCGCTTCACGACGCAATGGCAGTTGGCAAGCGTGATACAGTTGTCTTCATCCACGGTTTCAACGTAACTTTTATTGAGGCGTTAAAGGCGGGGGCCAAGTTGGGTGCTGAACTTGGCGATAATCCCAACATCATTGTTTTCAGTTGGCCATCGGACGGCACGATGGTGCCCTTCATGTCCTATTATAGTGATCGTGAGGATGCTCGCGCATCCGGCCCCGCGCTGGCCCGAACCTATCTGAAACTGCTCGATTTTGTTGCTGGTTTGGATGATGAAACCCGGTGTCGCCAAGCGTTGCATATCGTGGCGCATTCGATGGGCGCCTATGTTTTGCGACAGGGGCTGCAGGCGATTTGCGCCAAGGATTCGCGCCGGCTGGTCCGGTTGTTCGATCAGATCATCCTGGCGGCACCGGACGAAGATGATGACGCGTTTGAAACCGATGAAAAGCTGAAAAAATTGCCGATGTTGGGGCGCCGGGTCACGGTTTATTTCAATCGTAATGATCGAGCGCTGCTGGTTTCCGACTCGACCAAAAACAACCCTGATCGGCTTGGGTCAGATGGTCCACGGATGTTGGACTTGTTACCGAAAAAGGTCATCGTTGTTGATTGTTACCGGATTGCCGCTCGATCCGATCCGGTCGTGCAGCATAGCTATTACATCAACAACAGTTCGGTATCGGCCGATCTGCGGGCAACACTGGCCGATACGGAATCGCGATTGATTGAAAACCGGGAGATGGTTCGCCCGGAATTTTCCTTTCGGCTCAGCAGTTGAGCAGGGGCGCCACGATGCCACACCCCCCACCCGGTTGGCCCCTAACGCCAGCGCAGATTGTCGCGCCCCAGGTCGGCGACTGATTTCGCCCCCATCAGCTTCATATCGCGGACGATTTCGGCTTGCAGATTGCCCAGCGCGCGTTCGACCCCGGCCTGGCCCGCAGCGGCGAGCGCATAAAGGTATAGTCGCCCGCCTGAACAGGCTTTCGCGCCCACGCTCAGCGCCTTCAGCACATGGCTGCCGCGGGTGATGCCACCGTCGCAGATCACATCAATCCGGTCACCGACAGCGTCGACAATTTCGGCAAGTTGGTCAAACGGCGCGCGGCTGCCGTCCAATTGCCGCCCCCCATGGTTGGAGACCATGATCGCGGTGGCGCCAATATCCACCGCGCGCCGCGCATCGTCGACAGACATGATTCCCTTCAGGCAAAACTGCCCGCCCCAATCGGCGCGAATTGCCTCGGCGGTTTTCCAGTCGAGCGATTGATCGAGCATCTTGGTGAAATATTCACCCACCGACATGGATTTACGCGATCCCTCGTCGAGATAATCCTTCAGGTTGGATAGCACGAACGGTTCGCGCAGCAGGTAATCGAGCGTCCAGCGCGGGTGCATTGCAAAGCTGAGCGCGGAAGCAGGGGTGATCCGGGGCGGTGAGGTGAAGCCGGTACGCAGGCACCGCTCGCGGTTACCGCCGACAATGGTGTCGACCGTCAGCGCGATCGCGTCGAACTTGGCGGCTTTGCACGCGGCGATCATTGCCGCGTTCAACCCCTTGTCTTTGTGCACATAGAGCTGAAACAGCTTGGGGCTGGCGATCGTCCGGCCAATTTCTTCGATGCTGACGGTGGCAAGCGATGAAATGCCAAACCAGGTGTCAAACTTCTCCGCCGCTGCTGCCACAGCGCGCTCGCCGCGCCAATGGAACAGGCGTTGCAGCGCGGTGGGCGACAGGAACAGCGGCATCGCGATCTGCTTGCCCATCACCGTTACCCGTGTGTCGATCTGCTCCACCCCGGCCAGCACGTTGGGAACAAGGTCGCAGCTTTCATAGGCAACGGTGTTGCGCCGGCGGGTCACCTCGTCATCGGCTGCCCCGTCAATATAATGGAATACGGGGCCCGGCAGCCGCGCCTTGGCGAGCCGCCGGAAATCATCGATGTTATGACATTGGTCGAGCCGCATTGCGGGTGGCTAGTCGGCTCGACCTGGATCATCAAGTGTTCAGATGGTGAACCCGCCATCCACGTCGATGGCAGCGCCGGTGATGTAGCTTGCCTCGTCGCTGGCCAGGAAAGCGGCAAGGGCGGCGACTTCCTCCACTTTTCCATAGCGGCCAAGCGCCACATGCGCGGTCAACACGGCCGCAAACGGCCCGTCGGCGGGGTTCAGATCAGTATCGATTGGCCCGGGCTGAATGACGTTGACCAAGATGCCACGTGGGCCCAGATCGCGCGCCCAGCCTCGCGCAAGGCCAGCGACCGCCGCTTTGGTCGCGCCATAAACCGCGCCGCCCTGCATTGGCATCGAATGGGCATTGATGCTGCCGATGATCAGGATTCGTCCGCCATCGTTTATCAGCGGTACGGCGGCCTTGGTGCCCGCAAATACCCCTTCGACATTAATGGCAAAGGTCCGGTCAAAGTTATCCTGTGTGTCGTTGGCGATGGGGGCGAAATCGGCGACCCCGGCGTTGTGGATCAGGATATCAAGTCCACCCAGCGTTTCGACCGCCTGCGCGATGGCGGCGGCGGTGGCCTTTGCATCGGCGGCATCGGCCTGAACGGCAGCGCCTTTGCGCCCGCTGGCGGTGATGGCAGCAACGGTCTGGCTGGCGGCGGCTTCATTGCCGGCATAGGTGATGACGACATCGGCACCGTCTGCCGCCAGCCGCTTGGCGATTGCAGCGCCAATCCCGCGCGATCCGCCGGTGACGATCGCCTTTTTGCCGTCCAATCTGTTGCTCATCTGCCTTTTTCCTTTCGATCTGCGCGCCGGAGCGATCGTCCGTCGGCGTCTGCGGTAAAGATGGGGTGGCGGGCTATGGCGTCAATTGGGTTGCACCAAGCAAAAATTGGGGTGGAGAAACAAATCCAATTATGCCGCACAAACATTTGCGGGGCCGCGCGCGCTCATGTATCGCCTGTCGGCAGGGGGACGGTATCGCCCCGCGCTACTGATAGGACGAGTTGAGCAATGGCCGAATTTTTCCTGCCGAAGAACAGCAAGATCAAGCCCCAGGGGAAGGTCCATAAAGCTGCCAAATCGGCCGACGGCAGCGAAGCGACGCGGATTAAGAAGTTCAAAGTCTATCGTTATGACCCCGATAGCGGCCAGAACCCGCATTTTGACACGTTTGAGATTAATCTCGACGATTGCGGTCCGATGGTGCTCGACGCGCTGATCAAGATGAAGGCGGAGCAGGATTCGTCGCTCACCTTCCGCCGGTCGTGTCGTGAGGGGATTTGCGGCTCATGCTCGATGAACATCGATGGCACCAACACCCTCGCGTGCACCAAGGCGATTGATGAGGTGAAGGGCGATGTGCAAATCACGCCGCTTCCCGCCATGTCTGTCATCAAGGATCTGGTGCCTGATTTCACGCATTTCTATGCGCAATATGCCTCCATCAAACCATGGCTGCAGACGGTAACGCCGCCGCCATCGGGCAAGGAGCGGCTCCAGTCGCCTGCGGACCGGGCCAAACTGGACGGGCTGTATGAGTGTATCTTGTGCGCCTGCTGTTCAACCAGCTGCCCCAGCTATTGGTGGAATGCCGACAAGTTTCTGGGGCCGGCCATTCTGCTCCAGGCGTATCGCTGGCTGGCTGATAGTCGCGACGAGATGACGGGTGAGCGGCTCGACGAACTGCAGGATCCGTTCCGTCTCTATCGCTGCCATACGATCATGAACTGCGCGAATGTGTGCCCCAAGGGCCTGAACCCGGCCAAGGCGATCGCCGAGATTAAGAAGATGGAAGTCGAACGGGTGGTGTGATCGGCGTGGTCGCGCGCAATTGATATTCTCCCGTGCCTGCGGGGGCCAGGGGCGTCAGCGGTATCGCCTGCGGCTCTGGAACCCCGCCACACCGGGGGCAGTTGGGAAAGTTAGCTGGTGAATTCCTCTCCCCATTTCGTCTACCAGCAATCCGCCGATCACCCCGGCTGGATGACATGGACGCTGAACGACCCCACGCGGTTTAACAGCCTGTTCGGGCCGTTTCTGCTGAAGGTTGAGGGGACACTCGCCCGTGTGCGGATGCAACCCGCGCAGGTTCACACCAATTTGTCCGGTCGCATTCATGGCGGGGCGCTGTTGGGCTTTATCGATATCGCGCTGTTCGCGGCGTCGCGCGGCTTTGGCTTGATTGAGGCGGGCACTGCGGTGACGCTTGATCTGTCAACGCAGTTTATCGGCGCGGGTTCAGCCGATACGCCGCTTGAAGCGCAAGTCGAATTGCTGAAGGAAACCGGCCGCCTGTTGTTTCTGCGCGGGTTGATTGTTCAGGCTGATAGTGATGAGCGGATTGCCGCCTTCTCCGGCACGATTCGCAAGCCAACCGGGCCCAGGCCGGTGACGACATGACCTTTGTGATTGATCGCTATAACCAGTTGCTCAAGGCGGGTGAGCTTCGCCCCGACCGGGAACAGCAATCGGCGGTGCTAACGCTGGCGGCGCTTGCCACCGATCTGGAGTCAGCGCCCAAGCGCGGTTCTGTGCTGTGGCGCGCGCTTCGCCGCCCGCCAGAGCCACCGCGCGGCGTCTATCTGTGGGGCGGCGTTGGTCGCGGCAAATCGATGCTGATGGATTTATTCTACAGCTGTGTGGACATCCGCCGCAAACGCCGCGTCCATTTCCATGAATTCATGCTCGAAGTGCATCAGCGCCTGGCGGAGGAGCGCAAGAAGGAAGCAGGCGACCCGATCGTCCCCGTCGCCACCGCGATGGTGGGGGAAACGCGGCTGATCGCGTTTGACGAAATGGTCGTGAACAACACCGCCGATGCCGCCATCCTGTCACGGCTGTTCACGGCGATGTGGGCGCGCGGGTTGACGGTGGTGGCAACGTCGAATCGCCCGCCGCAGGATTTGTACAAGGATGGGCTGAACCGCGGCCTGTTTTTGCCGTTCATCGATCTGATCCACGAACGTGCACAGGTAATCGGCTTGAACGGGCCGATTGATTATCGGCGCGACCGGCTGGGCCATATGGATATGTGGATGGTGCCAAACGGCGCGGCATCGACCAAGGCCCTGTCGAGCGCGTTTTTCCGTCTGACGGACTATCCGCCTGAAGACCGTGCCCATGTGCCGACCGAGGATATCCCGGTGCAGGGCGGGCGGACGTTACATGTGCCTAAAAGTCTCAAAGGGGTGGCGGTATTCTCTTTTAAACGGCTGTGCGGCGAACCGCGCGGGGCGGCCGATTACCTCGCCATTGCCCGTCGGTTCCATACGGTGATGATCGTCGGCATCCCGCAATTGGGGCCTGAAAACCGCAACGAAGCCGCCCGTTTTGTAACGTTGATCGATGCGCTTTACGAAAACAGTGTGAAGCTGATTGCGGCGGCCGACGCCGCGCCAGGGGCGCTGTACACCACGGGCGACGGTGCATTTGAATTTGAGCGCACGGTATCACGGCTGGAAGAAATGCAGTCCGATCTATATCTTGCCAAGGGGCATGGCGCGCATTGAGCGTGCGCGCTTCGCAATTGAGAAGCGTTATCATTAACCCGGGATTTTCGCATATTTGCCCTGTTGCGGCATTGGCGCAAAACGCCTAAGCCGCTCTCGCTTTGCGGGACTTGTCTGCACCCGCCCGTCACCGGAGGATGAAGATGGCCCGCAAAAAAATCGCGTTGATCGGTGCAGGTAATATTGGCGGCACGCTCGCCCACCTCGCCGCCCTGAAGGGGCTTGGCGATATCGTATTGTTCGACGTGGTAGAGGGGGTGCCGCAAGGCAAGGCGCTCGATTTGTCGCAGTGCGGCCCGGTTGAGGGCTTTGACGCAACGATCACTGGCAGCAATGATTATGCCGATATCGCGGGCGCCGATGTTATCATCGTCACCGCTGGTGTTGCGCGCAAGCCGGGCATGAGCCGCGACGATCTGCTCGGCATCAACCTGAAAGTGATGAAGTCGGTTGGCCAGGGCATTGCTGCGAACGCCCCTGAGGCGTTTGTCATCTGCATCACCAACCCGCTCGATGCGATGGTATGGGCACTGCGTGAATTTTCCGGCCTGCCGCACAACAAGGTCGTCGGCATGGCCGGCGTGCTTGATAGCGCGCGCTTCAGCCACTTCCTCGCGGATGAATTCAAGGTTTCGGTGAAGGACGTCACCAGCTTCGTGCTCGGCGGCCACGGCGATACGATGGTGCCGGTGATCCAATATTCGACGGTGTCGGGCATCCCGGTGCCTGATCTGATCGCGATGGGCCGTTCGACCAAGGAACGCATCGACGCCATCGTCCAGCGCACCCGCAGCGGCGGCGGCGAGATCGTCGCGCTGCTGAAGACGGGTTCGGCCTATTACGCGCCCGCCACCAGCGGCATCGCGATGGCAGAGGCCTATCTTTACGACCAGAAGCGCGTCCTGCCTGCAGCAGCCCACCTGACCGGCCAGTATGGTATCGATAACCTCTATGTCGGTGTGCCCGTGGTGATTGGTGCCGGCGGCGTCGAACAGATCGTCGAAATCGCGCTGGATGACGAGGCGAAGGCGAACCTCACCGTCTCGGTCGATGCGGTGAAGGAGCTATTGGTGGCGTGTAAGGCGATTGACGGGTCGCTGAGCTAATCGAGCGAACTAGTGTTGTGCTCCCGCGAAGGCGGGAGCCCAGTCTGGGTCCCCGCCTTCGCGGGGACACAAGGGAGCAGGGGAAGGATTGGATCGGCGAGGCTACGTCTACATCATGGCAAGCGCTCGAAACGGGACGCTCTACATCGGTGTGACGAGCGATTTGGTGAAGCGGGTTTGGGAACATCGCGAAGGCGTCGTTCCGGGTTTCACGAAAAGCTATGGCTGCAAGATGTTGGTTTGGTTTGAAGCGCATGACGACATTCAGGACGCCCGGTACCGCGAACTGCAGTTGAAGAAATGGAATCGGCTTTGGAAGCTGACTGAGATTGAGAAGTTGAACCCGGACTGGAACGATCTGTTCGAGACCACAACATAAGCCGCTCTTGTGCTCCCGCGAAGGCGGGAGCCCAGTCTGGATCCCCGCCTTCGCGGGGACACATTCATGGAGAAGCAGGAGCCAAGCAATGGAGCCTGAATGTCCATCCTCGTCGACAAGAACACCAAGGTCATCACGCAAGGGATGACCGGCGAAACCGGTAGCTTCCATACGCAGGCAGCACTTGCTTATGGCACGCAGATGGTCGCGGGCGTCACGCCCGGCAAAGGGGGCACCACGCACCTCGATCTCCCCGTCTATGATACCGTGCATGAGGCGGTCGCAAAGACCGGGGCCACCGCATCGGTTGTGTATGTGCCACCAGCGTTCGCAGCCGATTCCATCCTTGAGGCGATTGACGCCCAAGTGCCGCTGATTGTGACGATTACCGAGGGCATTCCGGTGCTCGACATGGTCAAGGTCAAGCGCGCGCTCAGCGGATCCAAATCGCGGCTCATCGGCCCCAACTGCCCCGGCGTGCTGACGCCTGGGGAGTGCAAGATCGGCATCATGCCCGGCAGCATTTTCAAAAAGGGTTCGGTCGGCGTTGTCAGCCGTTCGGGCACGCTCACCTATGAAGCGGTGTTCCAAACGTCGAATGCCGGGCTGGGCCAGACGACGGCGGTGGGCATTGGCGGTGATCCCGTCAATGGCACCAACTTCATTGATATGCTGGAGCTGTTCCTGGCCGATCCCGAAACCAAGTCGATCATCATGATCGGCGAAATCGGTGGTTCGGCGGAAGAAGAAGCAGCACAATTCCTGATCGACGAAGCAAAGCGCGGCCGCAGCAAGCCAATGGCAGGCTTTATTGCGGGCATCACCGCGCCCCCCGGCCGGCGCATGGGCCATGCCGGTGCCATCGTTTCGGGCGGTCAGGGCGGCGCGGAAGGCAAGATCGCGATGATGCAGTCTGCGGGCATCCGCATGGCGGATTCGCCCAGTGAGCTCGGCACCACCCTGCTGGCGGTGTTGAACGGGTAATGACTACCTTCGCCCCGATGGGGAGAAGGATACGAAAGCTTGGCGACTTGTCGCCTAGCTGAAGTTGGATGAGGGGCGGTGGCGCGCAAGATGCTGGCGCCGCTGCCCCCTCACCCAGCTCCGACTAGGCAGCAAGCTGCCAAGTCTGCGCAACCCTCTCCCCGTTGGGGCGAGGGAAGGGAAGGAAGACGATCATGGGCTATGAAGGCCAGGATTTCGAAGCACTTGCAGGTTCGGTAAGCCCTGCCTTTATCGAAACGCTATATGCGCGATATCTGGTGTCGCCTGACAGTGTTGAGCCCGGCTGGCGCGGCTTTTTTGAAGGGTTGGAGGGCAGCGAATCCGGCCCTAGCTGGCAACAGGCGAATTGGCCGGCCACCACGACCGATGACCTTACCGCGGCGCTTGATCCCAGCCAGATGGAGCCCGCGCCGAAGCCCGCCAAAGGCGGCGCGCCCAAAGCGGCGCCCGCACCCGCGCCATCCACAACCGACGTTACCGCCGCCGCCGCTGATTCAATCCGCGCGATGATGCTGATCCGCACCTACCGGGTGCGCGGTCATCTGGCCGCAAAGCTCGATCCGCTCGGCATCGCCAAGCAGGAATTGCCGGCCGATCTGACGCCCGAATATCACGGCTTTTCTGGCGCCGATCTCGACAAACCCGTCTATCTGGGCGGCACTTTGGGCATGCAATGGGGCACGGTGCGCCAGATCGTCGCCATTCTGCAGCAGAATTACTGCGGCGCGGTTGGCCTGGAATATATGCACATCGCCGATGTCGAGGAACGCCGCTTCCTGCAAGACCGGATGGAAGGGCAGGACAAGGCAATCGAATTCTCGCCAATGGGCAAGAAGGCGATCATGAACAAGGTGATCGAGGCCGAGCAGTGGGAGAAATTCCTGGGCCGCAAATATGTCGGCACCAAGCGGTTCGGGCTGGATGGCGGCGAAAGCATGATCCCCGCGCTGGAAAGCGTGATTAAATATGGCGGCCAATATGGCGTGCGCGAAATCGTGTTTGGCATGGCGCATCGCGGCCGGCTGAACGTGCTCGCCAATGTGATGGCCAAGGCTTACCGCGTTATCTTTCACGAATTTGGCGGCGGTTCGGACAATCCGGATGATGTCGCGGGCTCGGGCGATGTGAAATATCACCTCGGCACCAGCACCGACCGTGAATTTGACGGCATCAACGTGCATATGTCGCTGGTCGCCAACCCGTCGCATCTCGAAGCGGCTGATCCGGTCGTGCTCGGCAAGGTGCGCGCGATTCAGACGATTGCCGGCGACCTGACCGATCATACCGGGTCGCTGCCCGTGCTGATCCATGGCGATGCGGCGTTTGCCGGGCAGGGGATTGTTTGGGAGTGCCTCGGCTTTTCGGGCATCCGCGGCTATAATACCGGTGGCTGCCTGCACTTTGTGATCAACAACCAGATCGGCTTTACCACCAGCCCGCAATATGCGAGGTCCTCGCCCTATCCAAGCGATGTGGCAAAGGGCGTTCAGGCACCGATTTTCCACGTCAATGGTGACGATCCTGAGGCGGTGACGTTTGCCTGCAAGATGGCGATTGAATTCCGCCAGAAGTTCAAGCGCGATATCGTGATCGATATGTGGTGCTATCGCCGCTTTGGCCACAATGAAGGCGATGAGCCCAGCTTCACCCAGCCACTCATGTACGATCGTATCCGCCAGCATCCGCCCGTCAGCGAAGTTTTTGGCAAGAAGCTGATCGCAGAAGGTGTCATCGATCAGGCCTGGATTGATGATGCGGTTGCGCAGTTTGTGGCATTGCTTGAAACCGAGTTTGAAGCAGGGGCGAATTACAAGCCGAACAAGGCGGATTGGTTTGCCGGGCGCTGGTCTGGCTTGCATGCCCCGGCCGATGCCGAAAGCGCGCGCCGCAACATCATGACCGGGCTGGAGCCCAAGCTGTTCGACAGCATCGCCCGCACGCTGACCACGGTGCCGGACAGCGTGAAGATCCACAAAACCCTCGCGCGGGTTATCGATGCCAAGCGTGAAGCCTTTAAAACCGGCGAAAATATCGATTGGTCGACCGGCGAGGCGCTCGCGTTCGGCTCGCTGCTGTCCGAAGGCTATGGTGTTCGCCTGTCCGGCCAGGATTCGGGGCGCGGCACCTTCAGCCAGCGTCACGCGGTATGGGTCGACCAGACAGATGAGCATAAATATGTGCCGCTCTGGACGATTGAGCATGGCAGCTTTGAAGTGCTCGACAGCCCGTTAAGCGAATATGGCGTGCTCGGTTTTGAATATGGCTATGCGCTCGCCGATCCGAAAACGCTGGTGATCTGGGAAGCGCAGTTCGGCGATTTTATGAACGGTGCGCAGATCATGATCGATCAGTTCATCGCGGCGGGTGAGGCGAAGTGGCTGCGCGCCAACGGCCTCGTCATGCTGCTGCCGCATGGCTATGAAGGGCAGGGGCCAGAACATAGCTCGGCGCGGCCCGAACGGTTCCTGCAGCTATGCGCTCAGGATAATATGCAGGTGGCCAACTGCACCACGCCGGCCAATTATTTCCACCTGTTGCGGCGGCAGATGCACCGCAATTTCCGTAAACCCCTGATCGTGTTCACGCCCAAATCGCTGCTGCGGCACAAGCTGGCTGTATCAAAGGCTGCGGATTTCCTGGGCGAAAGCCATTTTATGCGGATCCTGTCTGATCCCTGGGCACCCCAGGACACAGATGTGAAGCGGCTGGTGCTGTGCACCGGCAAGGTCGCCTATGATCTGATGGAGGCGCGCAATGCGGCGGGCGATACCAACACGGCGATCGTGCGGCTGGAACAGCTTTATCCGTTCCCCGGCGAGCCGCTGACCATCCGGCTGAAGCGGATGACCAATCTGGAAACGGTCGTCTGGGCGCAGGAAGAACCGAAAAACAACGGCGCGTGGAGTTTCGTCGAGCCGTTTATCGAGACATGCCTGTCGGACGCGGGCGGCAAGGTGGCGCGGCCGCTTTATGCTGGTCGTATGGCGTCTGCATCGCCCGCGACCGGATTGATGAAGCGCCACCAGACCGAGCAGGCGGCGCTGATTGCCGACGCGCTGGGGCATAATGTGCGCGAGGAAATAAGACGTACCCGCAAGAGTTAAACCTATCCTTGTGTTCCCGCGAAGGCGGGAACCCAGACTGGGCTCCCGCCTTCGCGGGAGCACACACTAACGGAAGTTGGAAAATGGCAACCGAAGTCAAAGTCCCCGTTCTGGGTGAATCGATTACTGAGGCGACACTGGGTGAGTGGCTGAAGCAGCCCGGCGATCCGGTCGCGCTGGATGAGCCGGTCGCGAGCCTGGAGACCGACAAGGTCTCCATCGAAGTCGGCGCGCCTGCGGCTGGCATCATGGGCCAGCACGCGGTGCAGGTTGGTGATATCGTGCTGGTCGGCGCAATGATTGCGACGATTGATGCGGCCGGCGCCGCCTCGGCTGCCGCACCCCCCGCCGCTGCTCCACTTGCTGCCGCCCCAGCGCCCGAGCCATCCGCTGCGGCGGCGCTGTCGCCATCGGCACGCCGTGCCGTGCTGGAAACAGGCGTCGATCCCGGCACCATCAAGGGCACCGGCAAAGATGGTCGGCTGACAAAGGATGATGTGCTTGCCGCGGCCAGCGCACCCGCCCCGGCACCTGCCGCGCCCACGCCGACAGCCCCACCGCCCGCAGCCCCTTCACC
>JAKFUX010000032.1:0-44815 GCA_021732465.1 Sphingomonas sp. | reverse complement strand
CGCCGCCCCAATCGGAACCGCCGCCGCCCCAGCCAGAGGAGCGCCCACCGCCGTTCGACAGGCTGTTAAGCGCAGACCACAAGATCACCTCACCCACTGCGCCCGCGACATTATTGCTGCGGTAGCGCCGCCCGCGTGACGCGCCGAACATGATGGGCAGCACCACGGCGAAGATAATGATCATGATGATGATCGCGACCACCCAGTCGCCCGAAGACCCCTTGGATCGCGGTTTTTTCTTCACCAGCGCTGCCGCGCGCGCCTCACCGGCTTCCAGCGGCAGCTTCATCTGTTCGGCAATTTCGCCTGCACCCGCGATGATGCCGCCGGGCAAGTCGCCTGCCTTGAATTTGGGCAGGATCGTGTTGCGAACGATCTGGCTCGACAACGCGTCGGTCATGATCGGTTCGAGCCCGTAGCCGACTTCTATGCGCACCTTGCGATCATTGGGTGCGATGATCAGCAGGATGCCGTTATTCGCATCTTTTTGCCCGATTTTCCATTCGCGGCCCAGCCGATAGCCGTAATCCTCAATCGGGTAGCCTTCCAGATCGGGGATCGTCGCGACGATAAGCTGGCGGGTGGACGCCGCCTCAATTTCCGCCGATTGCGCGGTGAGCGCGGCAATCTGCGCCGGGTTCAGCACATGCGCGGCATCCACCACCTGCCCGGTCAGCTTGGGGAAGGTTTGGGCCTGTGCGGACAGCGATGATGCCGTCAGCAGTACCAATGCGATCAACCAACGAAACATGGTCACGCTGCCTTTTCCAATCCGGGTGACAGCTCGCGCACGATGCTGGTCACGCCCCGCTGGATGCCCGCCGGCAAGCGATTGTCGCGGAACGCGGGCAGCATATCGTGCTGGATGATCGCTCCAGCCTCGCCGTTTGTCAGCACCGTTTCCAATCCCTTGCCCACCGATATCCGCACCTTGCGCTCATCCGGCGCGAGGATCACCAGCACGCCATCGTTGATGTTCTTGCGCCCGATGCCCCAATAATTGCCAAGCTTCGTGCCGTACTCATCAATGTTGTGTCCACCCAGATGCCTGATCGTCACGACCACCAGCTGGTGGCCGGTCGCATCTTCAAGCTGTTCGCTTTGCGCGCTGAGTTTCGCTTCGTCATCGGCGGCAAGAATATTGGCATCATCAACAACCCGCCCGGTCAGCACCGGAAAATCATAGCCTTCAGGCGGCGCAGCGCGCGTTGGTGCCACGCCGCCACAGGCGGTAAGGAGCAGGGGCAGGATCAGCCAGCGGATCAGTTGAAGTTGACCTTTGGTGCGGTGTCAGCACCCGGTGTGGTCGCGGCAAAGGGAACCATGGGCTTTGCGCCATAGATCAGCGATGCACCGATCGCGTCGGGGAAGGTGCGGATGCGCGTGTTATAGGCCTGCACCGCGCCGTTATAATCACGCCGGGCGATGGTGATGCGGTTTTCGGTGCCCTCCAGCTGCGATTGCAGCGTCTTATACCCTTCCTGCGATTGCAGTTCGGGATAGGCCTCCTGCAGCCGCTGGAGCGACAGGCCCAGCGCACCCTGGGTGCGATCAAACTGCTGCAGCTTGGCCGGATCGGTCAGGTCGCTGGCGGAGACGCGGATCGTGTTGGCCGCGGCGCGCGCTTGCGTCACTTCTACCAGAATGCTTTTTTCCTGCGCGCCAGCGGCCTTCACCGTCGACACCAGATTGGGCACCAGATCGGCGCGACGCTGATATTCATTCTGCACATCGGCCCAGCGCGCCTTGGCGGCTTCTTCGGCCGTAGGGATGCTGTTGAGTCCGCAGGCAGAGAGCAGCGCGGCTGCAGCCAGCGCCATTACGGTACGAAGCTTCATATCGGTCGTCCCTCTTCGTCAAAACCGGTTTTTGCAGATCAAACTCTTGACCCGCTTACCCCAGGCGTATCCAGTTGCCCAACGCAATTCGACCAGAATTGGTCGCAGAGTGCTAGGCGCATAACACACATTGGAAGGGAGACGGCAATGTTCAAGGATTTTCGGGATTTCATTGCACGCGGCAACGTGCTGGATCTCGCCGTCGGCGTCATCATCGGCGCGGCATTTGGCACGATCACCAAGTCGCTGACTGATGATATCATCCTGCCGGTCGTCAGCGCGATTTTTGGCGGCTTTGATTTCTCCCGCTATTTCATTCAGCTGGGGCCGCTGCCAGCGGGCTATGCCGGATCGGTAACCGATTATGCCGCGTTGAAGGCCGCGGGTGTACCGCTGCTGGGCTATGGCGCGTTTATAACGGTGGCGATCAATTTCCTGATCCTGGCGTTCATCATTTTCCAGATCGTGCGCGCTGCCAATCGGGTGGTGCCCAAGCCTGTTGAGGCACCGGCGGCCGAACCGACGGATATCACGCTGCTGCGCGAGATAAGGGATGCGTTGCAAAAGGGCGGGGCGGCTTAGACTTCCCCTTTCTTCAACCCCTCTCCATCAGGGGAGGGGGCTTTGAATAGGCGGGCAGGTTACCCCCGGCTCAGGCCGCTTCCAAATCCCGCGCATGGGCATCAGCCAGGCTGGTGCCATCCAGGATGCGCGCGGTTTCATCGCGCACCCGCATCATGGCGTGGCGGATGGCGCAATCGGCTTCGTCCTTGCAATCGGCGCAGGCGCGGTAGGCGGTGCGGCTGACACAGGGCACGAGCGCCAGCGGCCCTTCAATCACGCGGATGATTTCGCCCAGCGATATCAGGTGAGTGCCGCGTGACAGGCAATATCCGCCCATTTTGCCCCGGTGGCTGTGCAGCAAGCCCGCCTCGCGCAGGTCCGCCAATATCAGTTCCAGAAATTTGCGCGGCACATTGGCCTCTGCCGCAATCCGGTTCATCGGAATTGGCGGAGAGCCCTTGGTGGCCTCAGCCAGGAAAAGCATCGCGCGAAGCGCGTAGCGGGAACGCTGCGTCAACATGGTTGGACACTTATGGACGGGATTTGTGGCAAGTGAAAGGCGGACCTTTTCATTTTCAGCCACATCGCCTATATCAGCGGTGCCGGGTTCGCCCGGCTATGGCGATAAATTGCCGCGTAAAATAGACGCAGCGGACCCGGGGGCAGTACCCGGCGGCTCCACCAAAAGCCCCGTGAAAGCGGGGCCTCTGACGGGGCCGAACTAGGATCGACGTGTGTTGAAAGGCGCTGTTTTTGCCCGGGCTGAGTAACCTGTAAAAGGCTCAAAACCACAAGTGCTAACGATAACGAAGCACTCGCAATTGCGGCCTAACCCAAGACTTAACGGTCTAGGTTAGTACGACGAAAGCGCGGTTCGGGCCGAACCGGGCAACAGAATCGGACACCAGCGGCCCGGGGGGGCCGGGCAACAGAACCCCCCACCTTTCCCCAACGGCACGATTCCATTACTTGACGGGAAAGCCATATTCCCAGCCCCATGGCATGCCCGTATCACCCAGTGCCGCACGGACGAGCGTGGGGAATTCGCGTTCGGCGCGGACATCATTTGACAGGATGATAACGCAGCGCCCGCTGCGTTTCAGGCACACCCACATATTCGCGGTGGAATCATTATGCCCGCCCTTGAAGAATCCCGGCCCCTGCGGACCGTTGAAGGTGATCACGCCCAGCCCGGCCGCTAACCCCGCCACGCGCTCGGTCGTGGCCGCTTCGGGCTGAAGCGAGGGGAATTGTGATCGGGTCGTAATCGGCAGGTTGGGGCGGATCATTTCCGCCCGGCCGGCCGCACTAACCCCTTCGCCGCGCATGAAGCCCGCCGCGAACTTCGCGATATCGGCAATCGTCGTGTCCATCGATCCGGCGGCGCGCACACGGCTGCGCTCGTCATGAGGCTCTGTACTGCCATCGTCCTTCCAGCCATCAGCAAGGTTGCGCGCGAAATCGGGGCGCCAGATCATGCTGGTATTGGCCATGCCGAACCGGTCGAACACGCGGCGCTGCATTTCGGCACCCAGATCGAGACCCAGCCCCTGTTCGATCACGAACTGGAGCAGCATCATCCCTTCACCGGAATAGCCATAGCGCGTGCCGGGATCGAAATGGAATTTCAGCTTTTGATCTGGTTCCAGGAACGAAAAATTGGCAAAGCCCGTGCTGTGGGTCAGCACCATCCGCGCGGTAATCCGCCGCCAGCGATCATCGCCTGCCAGATCGCCCCAATTGCCATAAGCATCCAGATTGCCATAATCGGGCAAGGGTTTTGCCAGATATGACGCCAGCGGGCGATCAAGATCGATCCTCCCCTCATCCACCAATTGCATCACGGTATAGGCAAATACCGCCTTGGTAATCGATGCGCCGTACATGATCGTATCGACGTCCAGCGGCGCATTGGCGGCATTGCGCGCGCCATAGCTGCGCAGGAATGCCGGCTTGCCACGCTCAATAACGGCGATGGCCAGTCCGCGCGCGCCCGATTTCTTCATGGCTGCCAGCACCGCGGTATCAAGCGGCGCGAATTGCCGTGCCGGGGCGGCGCTGGCGGTAAGGGTCAGCATCGCGATTGCGCCCAGAATATGCCGTCGCCGCATAGATTTTCTCCCCAAGCACGCCTGTCACCGCTCGGCCTGTTCCGTGCAGGAACGGTCGTGCGCGTTATGAACAATAGCCCGTTATCATTAGCAGCAAAGGGTTTGCTCATGTAGGTTCGTATAGGTCGATGAAGGCGGTGCCACAAAGGTGCTGCGGTCGATAGCTGGGGGTGCCATGACCGAAACGGTGCAAACCATTGATCAGGAAGCGCTTGCGACCGACGGCGCGTCTGTTTCCTCCTTGCCCGAATCGGTTGTCCCGTCGAAGGGCGCGATGTTGGTCCCGGCGATGGCATCTTCGCTTGCGCTGGCGGCATGCAGCGGCGGCGGCGGCAGTACCAGCCCGCCCCCCATCGCAATTGCGACCCCCACGCCAACGCCGACAGCAGCGGCGATCACCGGGGTTCAGGCCAGCCGTTTTCTGGCGCAAGCAACCATGGGCGCAACTAAGGCAGATATCGCGCTGGTCCAGTCGATGGGCTTTTCGGGCTGGATCACCGAACAGATCAGCCGACCGCGCACCGCGCATTGGGACTGGCTGGTCACCAATGGGTATAGCGCGTCGACCTTTATCAATAACCAGCAGGGTTTCGACAACACGGTCTGGCGTCAGATTATCAGCGAACCAGGCCAGTTGCGCCAGCGCGTTGGCATGGCGCTCGCCGAAATCCTGGTTGTCGGCATTGACGGGGTGAACCAGCAATGGCGGCAGTTTTCGGTTGCTGCCTATCTGGACGTGCTGCTGGACAATGCGTTTGGCAATTATCGCACGCTGCTGGAAGCCATCACCACCAACGCCGCAATGGGTGCCTACCTCACCTTCATCAATAATCGCCGCGCCAACCCCACCACCGGGGCAATGCCCGACGAAAATTACGCACGTGAACTGATGCAGTTGTTCACGCTGGGCCTCAACCGGCTCAACATGGATGGCACCCTGCAAATGGCGAGCGGCACCCCTATTGATACCTATACGCAAGACGATGTGACGCAGTTGGCGCGGGTGTTCACCGGATTGGTGCTCGATTCGCCCGATTCAACCACGCCAAACCGGCTGCGACGCCCGCTGGTGATCAACACTGCGCTGCATGAAAGCGGCGCATCGAGCTTTCTGGGCACCACAATCCCCGCCGGAACTGAAGGGTTGGCGGCGGTACGGCTGGCGCTTGATGCGATTTTTGCGCATCCCAATGTACCGCCCTTTGTGTCCAAACAGCTGATCCAGCGGCTGGTGACGAGCAATCCTTCGGCGGCCTATGTAGGCCGGGTAGCGGCAGTGTTTGCCAATAACGGATCAGGCGTGCGGGGTGATCTGACCGCCGTCATCCGCGCGATTCTGCTCGATACCGAAGCGCGCAGCGATGCGGTGCTGACGGCGGCCAGCACGGGCAAATTGCGCGAACCGGTTATCCGTTTCACCAATTGGGCGCGGGCCTATGGTGCCACCTCCACCGGTGGCCTATGGCCAATCGGCAACACCAGCAGCTCGAGCACGCAGCTTGCGCAATCCTTTGGGCGCAGCGCATCGGTGTTCAACTTCTTCCGCCCCGGCTACACGCCGCCCAATACCCCCATCGCCACCGCAGGGTTGCTCGCGCCTGAATTCCAGATCACCAATGAACTCAGCGTGATCGCCTTCATCAATTTCATGCAGCCGATTATCCAGAACGGCATTGGCGATGTGCGCGCCAACTATGCCGAAATCAGCGCGCTGGCGAATGACAGTGCAGCACTGGTTGATGAGGTGAATCTGGTGCTCGCCGCCGGGCAATTGAGCGCCACCACCGTCGCGGCAATCCGCGCGGCGGTGGATAGCATTGCGACGACAGCGACCAATGCGACGCTGAACCGCGTTTATACCGCGATCCTGCTGACGCTGGCATCGCCTGAATATATCACGCTGAAATAGGGGCAGGGCCATGACCAACGATCAATCACGCCGCGCCTTTTTGAAACGCACCGCCGCGCTTGGCGCAGCCGGGGCTGCAGCACCTTTTGTCACCAGCCTTGCCGCCATTGGCGAGGCAGCCGCCGCTACCGCATCCGATTACAAGGCGCTGGTGTGCGTGTTCATGTTTGGCGGTAATGATTACGCGAACACGCTGACGCCCTATGATCAGGCGAGTTACAATCTGTATCAGGCGGCCCGGCAGAATCTGGCCCATGCGCGCACGGCGCTTGCGCCCACCCTGCTTGTCCCGACCACCGCGCTGGCAAACGGGCGGCAATATGCGCTGGCGCCGACAATGGCCCCCTTGCTGCCCATTTTTGATGCCGGGCGTATGGCCGCCGTGCTGAACGTCGGCACGCTGGTTCAACCCACCACCAAGGCGCAATATACCGCCAATTCGGTGCGGTTGCCGCCCAAATTGTTCAGCCATAATGATCAGCAAAGCTATTGGCAGGCGAGCAGCCCCGAAGGCGCGATTTCGGGCTGGGGCGGGCGGATTGGCGATTTGCTGCAAAGCGGCAACGGCACGTCGACGCTGACCTGTATCAACGCATCGGGCAATGCGGTTTTCCTTACCGGGCGCACCGCCATCCAATATTCGGTCAGCACCAATGGGCCCATCGCGCTGCTGAATAATGGATCGGCCGTTTATGGATCGACCACGGCGGCCAGCACGCTGCGCAGCCTGATGACCGGCAATAACGCGAACCTGATGGCCAACGAACATGCCCGTATCAGCAAGCGCGCGCTGGACACTTTTGCGCAGGTAAATACCGCGCTGGGCGGGGCACCGGTGGGGAATTTTCCACTGTTCCCCACCGGCAATAGCCTGGCCGATCAGTTGCGGATCGTGGCGCGGTTGATCTCCGTTTCGCAGGAACTCGGCGCGAAGCGGCAGGTGTTTTTCGTGTCGCTGGGCGGGTTTGACATGCATGATTCACTGGGGACGCAGCACCCTACCCAAATCGGCCTGGTCGCCAGCGCGATCCGCGCCTTTTACGATACCACCGTGGCGCTTGGCGTGGCGGATCGGGTAACGACCTTCACCGCTTCTGATTTCGGGCGGACGCTGCAATCGAATGATGATGGTTCGGATCACGGCTGGGGCAGCATGCACTTCGTCACCGGCGGCGCAGTGAACGGACGGCGATTCTTTGGCACCCCGCCCGCCATCGGCAACAATACGTCGGATGATGTGGGGCAGGGCCGCCTGCTGCCAACGATTGCGGTTGATCAATATGCGTCAACGCTTGCCAACTGGTTTGGCGTCAGCGCCACCGATATGCCGACAGTGCTGCCCAATATCGGCAATTATAACCCGTCGACCTGGAACCAGGGCTTCGTTTGAAGGGTGCGGGTACGCTCGCTTCCCCGGCGAAGGCCGGGGCCCAGCAGCAAAGCTCGACGGGCGGCGCGCAGCATTTTGTCACCGCGGGCACCAAACTGGACCCCGGCCTTCGCCGGGGAAGCGCCGATGCAAGTCTTTCACGATTGGCACAAATATGCTTGCGGTGCGTCAGCGCACCCGGCCGCCCTATCTGTCAAGATCGGCTTTCGCCCGATTGCGGTTGAACGGCGTGCTCCCTAGCTAAGGGATGGAATGCACGCCTGTCGGCATGGCGCGTCATGGCCGAAAGGAATGCGCGTGAGCGACGAGCACAACAATGATCGCAGCCGGGGCATCCCCAGTGGGCGACTTTCGCGGCTCGGCGTGTTCGGCAAAATCGCCGGCGGGGTAGCAGGCAATGTGGTTGCCGAAGGCGCGCGGCGGCTGGCCAATGGCGAACGCCCCCAGATGAGCGAGCTGCTGCTTACCCCCGGCAACATCACCCGCGTGACCGAGCAATTGTCGCACCTGCGCGGCGCGGCGATGAAGCTGGGCCAGATGATTTCGATGGATGCGGGCGACATGCTGCCGGCCGAACTCAGCGCGATCCTGGGCCGGTTGCGCGACCGGGCCCACCATATGCCGCCCCAGCAATTGCAACAGGTGCTTATCAGGCATTGGGGCAAGGACTGGCGCCGCCGCTTCGCACGCTTTGGGGCGACCCCCATCGCCGCTGCCTCCATCGGCCAGGTCCATAAGGCGGAAACGCATGATGGGCGCACGCTGGCGATCAAGGTGCAATATCCCGGCGTGCGCGCCAGTATCGATTCCGATGTCGATAACGTGGCCACCCTGCTGCGGATGACCGGGATGATGCCAAAGGAGATCGACATCGCGCCGCTGTTGGCAGAGGCAAAGCGGCAACTGCATGAAGAGGCTGATTACACCCGAGAGGGGCAGCAGATGCAGCGGTTCGCCGCCTTGCTGGCTGATGACCCCGATTTTATCGTGCCGCTGCTTGATACAGAATTCACCAGTGGGGAAGTGCTGGCGATGAGCTTTGTCGCGGGCACAGCGATCGAAAATCTGGCGGAATCACCGCAGGAGGAGCGCAACCGGGTCATCACGGCGCTGATCAGGCTGGTGTTGCGCGAACTGTTCGATTTCGGTTTGATGCAGACCGATCCGAACTTCGCCAATTTCCGCTACCAGCGCGATACCGGCAAATTGGTGCTGCTCGATTTCGGCGCGACCCGCGATGTTACCCCCGCCGTCGCGGCGGGCTATCGCGGCCTGCTGACCGCCGGGCTGAACGGTGACCGGGATGCGGTGCGCAAGGCGGCAGTGGCGGCGGGCTTTCTGGGGGATCAGACGGTCGCACGCCATCCGGCATTGATCGATCAGATGATCGACGTGATTATCGGCGAGATGAACCGCCCCGGCGCGTTTGATTTTGGCGATCGCGCTTTTGTGGGCGTGCTGCGCGATCAGGGCATCGAGATCGGGCAAGACCGTGCTGCGTGGCACATGCCCCCCATCGACATGCTGTTCGCCCAGCGCAAAATCAGCGGCACCGCGTTGCTTGCGGCGCGGCTAAAGGCGCAAGTCGATGTGCGGGGGATGATTGAGCCATATCGCGAATAGGCCTATCCGAGCCCCGAGAGTTTATGCAGATTTCCTGCCGCCGCCATCGCATTGCCCCGAAGACGCGACAGGACAGCCATCTTCTCGGCATCGTTCTTGTCGATGGCTGCGATGACCTTGCCAAAGCCGTCAAGCCGACTGCGAAGGAGCCATTTGCTCAGAAGCGGGTCTTGCGACCATGCCATCTGGTTCATCATATTGACCAGATTGCAGGCCGGGTATTGATCAATCGTGTGCGGGAACGGCACCGTGCGGCACAGTTTGTTCTTCGTATCGTCGTCCGGATAATGGGCCTCGACAAAGGCGACAAGCGCCGCGCTGAAGGCGGGTTGCGGCGCTCGGACGAGCTGTGGGGTAATCAGTGCCCCGTTGAAAATTGGCATTGCCGGCCGCGGTTCGACAGCTGAGGCGGTACAATCAATGTAAAGCGTGCCGTCACCCATCGGTACATGACCATCATCAAGGTTAAGGCCGGTCGAATCGATCGAACGCACGCGCCCCAAACGGATGATGTTGGTAATGCGCTGCAATGCGGCGACTTCCCCTTTTGACATGGTTGCATAATGGAACATCCCAGGTTTGACCTTGGGATCGATGCGCAGCATGATATCGGCTGCTTCCAGCTTCAGGAACAGGTCGTCGACCGATTGGGCGTTTGCAAAAGCCTCCATCAGATCGGCTTGACCGCCAATCGTCTCGTGGAAAAACTCAAGCCCGGGTTGCGTTCGCAGTCGGTTGAGCAGCCATGAATCGCGCGGCACAACCCAGCTGATGGATTGCGGCGACGCGCCTGAGGAAAGCAGCCAAACACCGGTATCCATGGCTGTCTTTCCGGCACCGACAATAACATAATGATGTGGCCGGGCGTCGGTGCCTTTGCCTGATTGCCGGATTGTCTGGTCGATCCACAGTTGCGGTAAAGCATTTGGGGTGATCAGGCGTACATCGTCCGCTACCGCGTATCGGGGACGGTGGGTGGCGGGCACGCTTGTGCCATAATAGGTGGCGTCGACCGTTTTGCGGCGGACACTAACCGTCGTTTCCTCGCCCGACAGGAGCGATGTGAAACGGCCCGATCCGGTATAATCAGCCATTGGAAAATACCGGACACGCCCACTCGGTAACAGCTTTTGCCGCATCACGTTATCGAAATATCCGCTGACTTCCGGACCGGATGCAAGCTCAAAAAGCCCTTGGTTAGCGCCGATGCTATCCTTGCGATTATTGCCCAGCGGCAACGAGTTGACACCATAGAAGGCCGACGGCTGATGAAGCGCGACAAATGAATAGGCATCGTTCCAATGGCCACCCGGCTTGCCATGGCGATCCACGATCACAACATCTGCGTCGCATTCGTCGATCAATGTGTCGGCAAAGGCCATGCCGACGGCACCGCTGCCGATGATCAGATAATCGGTTTCAATTGCTGCCATGACCATGTCCCATCGAACCGCGCCAGGTGAAGGTCTAACATGCCCGTGCGGTCGACGGCATCGTCAGCGATGGAGCATCTTCGGCCGCATCGCCGATCACCATCATTGGCGAACTGCCAAGGCGCAAGAGTCGATGTTATCGACACCAAAAACAAAGTCGGATGATAACGGTCGATCAAAAGAAAAAGCGCGAGCCCGCGCGGCGCGGTGCGGCGCATGCCGCTGATCAATATGCTGTTCGCGCGGCGCAGGATCAGCGGCACCGCGCTGCTCGCGGCGCGGCTACAGGCGCAAGGCGATGTGCACGGCAAAATTGACCCGTATCGGGGGTGACGGCCCTTGACGAATGCCGGAGCCTCGGCGCGCTAGTTGCGCGTTTCTGAACAAGCTAATCTTGGGCTTCCAACTCGGAGTCCCTGATGCGCCGTGAAAAATTTTCATTGACTGACTATGTTTTTGCATCTACAAAAACATCAATGGATATCGAGTTTGATCCAGCCAAAGACGAACTGAACATCGCCAAACACGGCGTTTCCCTCGGCTTTGGCGCAGTGGTCTTTCTTGATGATTCCCATTTGCTGCTTGCGTCGTCTCGCCCCATCGATGGTGAAGATCGATTCAAGTTGATCGGCATGGTTGACGGCAAACTCTATACCGTCGTCCATGTCTTTCGCGGCAATGTGGTCCGGTTTATTTCTGTCAGGAGGAGCAACGATGGCGAAGAACGGCTCTATCATCGCCCTTGAGGCGGACCCCAACGATCCCGAGGATTTCGAGGTCTCGGTTGATGGCGTTGCGCGGGCACTCGCCGAGCGTCGCCGCAGATTGGGCGGGCGACCAGCCGGGTCCAACAAGGAACAGGTGTCGCTGCGGGTCGACAAGGATGTGCTTGCGCGCTTTCGTGAAGGCGGCCCCGGCTGGCAGACGCGTATGAATGAGGCGCTGAGGCGCTCACTGTAACGTTCCCCCTCAATCTGCCAGCAACGCCTCATCCACCGGCGTCAGGCGCGGCGTAAGCAGGTGGATGATGCTCAGCGCGATCAGATAAGTGCATCCCGCCACTGCGAAGATCGGCGTGTACGATCCGACGCCTTCCAGCATCGCCCCGGCGAATTGCGACATCGCCATCCCGCCAATCGCTCCCATTGCGCCGCCCATGCCGATCACCCGGCCCATCGCCCGTTTCGGGAACAGATCCGAAGGCAGTGTGAACAGGTTGACCGAGAACCCCTGATGCGCCGCACCAGCCAGCCCGATAATCGCGACCGCAAGCCACAGATTTGAGACATTAACGGCAAAAATGATCGGCAATGCGAGCAAAGCGCACACAAACATCGTCCTTTTGCGCGCAAAATTGACCGATTTGCCCCGTTTTATCTGCTGGGAAGACGCATATCCGCCCAAAATGCTGCCCGCATCGGACATGATGTAAATGATCGCCAGCGGAATGCCGAAGGTCTTCAACTCCAACCCGTGGCGCTTGTGCAGGAAATCGGGCAGCCAGAACAGGAACATCCAGAACACCGGATCGATCATCAGCTTGCCAACCGCAAAGGCCCATGCCTCTCGTGTGCGCAGTATTTTTCCCCACGCCACGGCAACCGCCGGCTCGTCATCATCAACAGCCACATGCGCGGTCGATGCTGCTAAAACCTTGGGACGTCGGTAAAAAATCAGCCACACCGCGAGCCACACGAGGCTCGCCATGCCCGTGGTGATAAAGGCACCGCGCCAGCCATAGGCCTCTACAATGATCGGGACGATCAACGGCGTGATGATCGCCCCCACATTGACGCCCGCGTTGAACAGCCCGATCGCAAAGGCCCGTTCCTGCCGGTCAAACCATTCGGTGACCGTGGCAAGACCCGATGGATATCCGCCGCCTTCGCCCAGGCCCAGAAGCGCGCGCGCCATCATGAACTCACCAGTTGTTCGCGCCACGCCGTGCGCCATCTGCGCCACCGACCAGATCAGGAATGCCACCGCCAGGCCAATTCGCCCGCCAACCCGATCAACAATTGCGCCGAACATCAGATAGCTGGTGGCGTAAGCTGCCTGAAACCAGAACACCATGTTGGCATAGTCCATCTCCCCCCAATGGAGTTCGGCGGATAGGCTGGGTTTGAGTACCGCCAGCATCTGGCGATCAAAATAGTTGAACACCATCGCACTGAACAGCAGCGCGGCAACCCACCAGCGCCCCCGGCGTCGCAGCGAATGATCAGTCGGAGTATTGGCAATCTGCGCCGCCGCTGTCGGATAAATCATGCCGGATCGACGGCCGGATCGACGTAAGTGAACTGGATCCGCGTCACCAAATCGCCATAGGTGGACAAGGGTTGACCATAGATTTCGACCAGATGGGCAAGCAAACTTGCCGCATCATACACGTCAGGCGACGACCCGGCAAAATCATCCGCAGTCAGGGCTTCAGGTGCCAGCACCGTGATTCCGACAATCTCAATGGGAATGCGCGCCGGCGTGAATTTGGGCGCGATGCCCAGCGCATCCGAACCCGGTTCAGTGATTACCCGTCCCGTTACAATCTCACCCAGTCGATAACCACGCCAATTCGGCCATCGCCGATCCCCGGGGCGGAACACCGTTGTCAGCGTTTGCGCGACCAACATGCCCTCATATTGACGGCGAAACGCCATTTCATCCCGGGGCATTTCCAGCGGCGGCATCATGTGCGTTTCTGTTGGGCCAGCGCTGGCGGCTCGGCTCATCCCACCGCCTTGCGCATGATATCCAGCAGCACCTTATCGGGCTTTTCCAGCCCCGTCAGAATGTTAAACGCGGGCGCTGCCTGAAACAGATTCATGTGCTGGCCCGAATGGGTGCGGTTGCCCGCCTCGCGCGCCAGTTTCAGCGTCAGCGGCAGGTCTTCGAGCAGAATGTCGGCAACGATTGCTTCCTTGGGCAGGCGGGCCAGATTAGCCATTGACTGCGCCAGATCGGCATCGACATCGCCGGTCATTGCCGCAAAGGCGCTGAATTTTTCGTTCGGCTGCGCGCCCTTGTTGGAAGTGTTGACGACCAGCCCGGCGCTTGCGAGTTCATCGCCCAGCACGTCTTCACCCACTGCGCGGGCGGTGGTGAACGGCGCAATCAGATCAGCAATCACCTGACCCTTGGCGACGGTGCGGTTGACGATCACGACTTCGCTTGGCCGTTCCTTGGCAAGCTCATAAGAAATCGGCAGCGCGGTGCCGCCTGCGCCCAGAATGACGACCTTTTTACCAGCGACGCAGTTCGGATATTCGTTCAGCAACCCGGCAACAAAGCCAATGCCATCGGTGTTGTGACCAACGAACTTGCCGTCTTCACGCGCGACCACATTAACGCTGCCGATCACTTTCGCCGAAGGCGCCAGGCTGTCGAGTGACGGGGCAATCTTGTCCTTAAAACCTGATCCAGCACCGCCGCCGGCATACACCGCGCACCCGCGAAGGCCCGTCACGATTTCGGCAACGCGCTTCGGGTCGCCGATCATGAAGCAACTGCGAAAGGGCAGCCCGTAATACTCAAACACGGCATTGTGCATTGCCGCTGATCCGCCGGGATAATCATGATCGATCAAAAAGGCGTAGAGCCGTTCGATCGTGCGATCTTCCAGGTCGAGCGCGTTGTTACGCGGCTGTGCAGCGATGCTGATCAAGCCAGAATCAACCATGGCTTTGATCGCGCCGAGCGGCATGGTCTTTTTACCGCCGCCAAAAAGTGAACTGAAAATACCCATGATGCTGACCTTCCCCCCATCAGATCGTGATGACCTGTTCGGTAACTGTTGGACGACGAACACGCAAGCGCGCCGAAAAGGCGCTGATGAAGTCCGATTGACCTATCACACCCCCCGATCATGAAAATGGACCGCCCGCTCGGTGATTAGTCCTTTGATTTATATGGCTAAGCTGGGGCGGTGTGCCGACAGCGGCGGCGTAGCGGTTTTCTTGTCGGTCGAAAATGCGCGCCCATTAATTCAGAAACGAATGGGTATCCCCAGCGCAAACTGATTCCGTGTGCCATCCAGATGCTCAAACTCCAGCCGCACCCCGGCGCGCTTGCTTAATCGGTATTCCATGCCGCCCCGCAAAATGAAGCTGCTGTTGCGATCAAACCCATCGGCGGCTGCGGCGCCGCTGGCAAAGGTTCGATAACAATGGGTGCCATAGCCCAGGCCGGCATAGACCATGGCCTTGGGCGTCACGACATACCCAAGGCGGCCGGTGACACTCCACCCGTAACGCGGGTCGATGCCAAGCGAAAAATCAGGGGTAAAGGTTTGCGCGGTGCGCCCGCCAAACTCCACCTGCGCCTCTCCGCCGATACGGAGGCGCGGCGACACCCGAAGATCATATCCCGCAAATCCTTCTCCACCCACGCCCCAGGCACCGACATTGGCAGTGCTGATGATACCGCTGGCGTCACTTTCAATGGCGACAAAATGGTGATTGGTGGCCGTAACAGCGGCACCGAGATGGGGCCCGGTAAAGGCGGTATCCAGGTCTTGCGCCTTGGCATGTGTAGCGCCGACGGACACCGCCAGGCAAAGCAACGTGGCGATCAAGATCCGCATCTGAGACTTCAAATGGTGAAATCTTGCATAGGCTTAGCAGCTTGGTGTCGTTCACTCCATACCGGGTGGGATCAATATTGCCCGCCCACAGTGCGGCATCGTCTCCAACAGAAAAAGGGCCCGGTTGCCCGAGCCCTTTTCCGTTAGCGTATGATCGATGCAATCAGTCGCGGTCGCCCGTCAGAAAGGCAGGCGCGAATTCTGGCGCTGGGCCGTCATCGCCGCCACCTGAACGCTCGGGACGTGGGCCGCGACCTTCGCCGCGTGGTCCACGGTCACCACCGCCGTCACGGCGCGGGCCACGGTCGCCGCCGCCGCCGCCACCATCACGACGCGGGCCACGACCGCCATCGCCATCACGACGCGGACCGCGATCACCGCGCGGACGATCACCACCCTCACGCGCTTCGCGCGGCGGGCGAGTATCTTCCAGCTCGGCACCGGTTTCCTGATCGACGACGCGCATCGACAGGCGCACCTTGCCGCGCGGATCAATCTCAAGCACCTTGACCTTGACGAGCTGACCTTCGCTCAGCACGTCGCTCACCTTTTCGGTGCGCTCATTGCGGATTTCCGACACGTGCACCAGGCCGTCCTTGCCGCCCATGAAGTTCACGAACGCACCAAAATCAACCAGATTGACGACCTTGCCGTCATAAACCTTGCCGACTTCGGCTTCCTCAACGATGCCCTTGATCCAGGCGATTGCTGCCGTGATCTGCGCCGGATCGGACGACGACACCTTGATCGTGCCTTCGTCATCGATGTCGACCTTGGCGCCGGTGGTGGCGACGATCTCACGGATCACCTTGCCGCCGGTGCCGATCACGTCACGGATTTTGGTCTTGTCGATCGAGATTGTTTCGATGCGCGGTGCGTGGGCCGACAGTTCCTCGCGGGTATGATCAAGCGCCTTGGCCATTTCGCCGAGAATATGCGCGCGGCCTTCCTTCGCCTGATGCAGCGCGACGCGCATGATTTCTTCGGTGATGCCGGCGATCTTGATGTCCATCTGCATCGTGGTGATGCCTTCGGACGTGCCAGCAACCTTGAAGTCCATGTCGCCCAGATGATCCTCGTCACCCAGAATGTCGCTGAGAACCGCGAAATCCTTGCCTTCCAGGATCAGGCCCATCGCGATGCCGGAAACCGGGCGCTTCAACGGCACACCGGCATCCATCATCGACAGCGAACCGCCGCACACCGTCGCCATCGACGACGAGCCGTTCGACTCGGTGATGTCGGAGAGAACGCGGATCGTGTAAGGGAATTCCTCCATCGACGGCAGCACCGGGTGGAGCGCGCGCCAGGCGAGCTTGCCATGGCCGACTTCGCGACGACCCGGCGCACCGAAGCGGCCGACTTCACCGACCGAATAGGGCGGGAAGTTATAGTGCAGCAGGAAGCGCTCATAGGACAGGCCGGTGAGGCCGTCGATCATCTGCTCGGCTTCCTTGGTGCCCAAGGTGGTCGTGCAGATCGACTGGGTCTCGCCGCGCGTGAACAGGGCGGAGCCATGCGCGCGGGGGAGGAAGTGCACCATCGCCTCGATCGGGCGGATCTGCGTGGTGGTGCGGCCATCGATGCGCTGGCCGTCCTTCAGGATGGCACCACGGACGATTTCAGCCTCAAGCTTCTTCATCAGCTTGTTGGCGGCCATCTGGTCCTGCGGGCTGGCGTCAGCAAAGGCTGCCTTCGCCTTGGCGCGGGCTTCGTTCAGCATGCCCGAACGTGCCGACTTGTCGGTCACCTTATATGCAGCGGCAATGTCCTTGCCGATCAGCTTCTTCAGCTTGTCCTTGGCAGCCGAGAGATCAGCCTGTTCGGCCATTTCCCACGGATCCTTGGCAGCCTGTTCGGCCAGATCGATGATCGCGTTGGCGGCTTCGCGGCACGCGGCGTGCGCGAACTGCACTGCGCCAAGCATCACGTCTTCCGACAATTCCTTGGCTTCGGATTCGACCATCATCACAGCGGCACCGGTGGCCGCGACGACGAGGTCGAGATCGCCATTCTTCACCTGATCAAGCGTCGGGTTCAGGATATACTCGCCATCGACATAGCCGACGCGTGCAGCACCGATCGGGCCCATGAACGGCACGCCCGAAATGGTCAGCGCAGCAGAGGCTGCGACCATCGCGAGAATATCCGGCTCATTTTCGCCATCATAGCTGAGCACCTGACAGATCACGTTGATTTCGTTGTAGAAACCTTCGGGGAACAAGGGGCGGATCGGGCGATCTATCAGGCGGCTGGTCAGTGTTTCCTTTTCGGTCGCGCCGCGCTCACGCTTGAAAAAGCCACCGGGAATGCGGCCGGCTGCTGAATATTTTTCCTGATAGTGAACGGTGAGCGGGAAGAAATCCTGGCCCTCCTTCACTGATTTGGCGGCGGTTACCGCGCAAAGAACAACGGTTTCGCCAAGCGTCGCCATCACGGCGCCGTCGGCCTGGCGGGCAACACGGCCCGTTTCCAGCGTGAGGGTCTTGCCGCCCCACTGGATGCTTGCAGTTTTGGTATCGAACATGTGGTTTTCCTTCAACACCGGCCGCCCAATGCGGTCCGGGGCCTATCTGCGAGCTAAGCCGGCTCGCGCGGTTTGAGACCTTTCTTGGTCTCTTCGAGGAACCGGCCGAATTGCCTGTTCCTGTGTGCTCCCGCGAAGGCGGGAGCCCAGTCTGGGTCTCCGCCTTCGCGGAGACACAACGTCGGATAGTGAAACGGCGCCACAGGGGCGCCGTTTCAAATTACTTGCGAAGGCCAAGCTTCGCGATCAGATCCGTATAACGCCCGCCGTCGGTGGTGCGGAGATAATCCAGCAGCGAGCGGCGCTTGTTGACCATCATCAGCAGCCCACGGCGCGAATGATTGTCTTTTTTGTGATCCTTGAAATGCTCGGTCAGGTTGCGGATACGCTCGGTAAGGATCGCGACCTGAACTTCGGTGGAACCGGTATCGCCTTCGGCGCGGCCATGTTCCTTGACGAGCGCGTCCTTGCGCTCTGCAGTGATCGTCATGCTTTTTCCTTCGACATCGTCATTACAGGTTAAAACCGCGCACGACCCGGATTTCCCCGGTTTCAGCCTCTACCAGCGCGACCGGAATATCCTCCAGCATCGCAAAATAAGGGCCATCGTTCACGGCAATCCCGATCAACACCCGCCCCTGTCGGAGCAGCCCTGCCTGATCGGGGGAGAGGGATAGAGCCGGGATGTCGTCCAGCCCCGCCCTCAATGGCAGGAGTTTGTCTTCAAGAGCGCGCGCATGGCCGAGTTCGGACAATTTGTCCAGCGATATCGCGTGGGTCAGGTCGAACGGCCCGGCCTTGGTTCGCCTGAGCATCGTGACGTAGCCCACGGTGCCGAGCGCCAGCGCGATGTCGCGGGCGAGTGAGCGGATATAGGTGCCTTTGGAGACGTGGGCGGTGAGGGTGATGCTTCCTAGTTCCTCCCCGGAACGGGGAGGGGAACCAGCGCAGCTGGTGGAGGGGGCGTGCCGCGAGCGCGCCGCTTGTGGAGGTCCCCCTCCACCATTCGCTGAAGAAGCGAATGGTCCCCCTCCCCGTGCCGGGGAGGATTTAAGCGCGTATATAGTCACCCCTCTGCTCGCCAGCACCACCTCTTCGCCGGCCCGCGCTAAATCATAAGCGCGCTCGCCATCCACCTTCAGCGCGGAGTAAGCCGGCGGCACCTGCTCAATGGGCCCGGTAAAGCGCGGCAACACCGCCTCGACCTCGGCCAGCGTCGGCCGCACATCGCTCTCCGCAACCACCTTGCCTTCAAGATCGAGCGTATCGGTCTGCACCCCAAACGCGACTGTAAACTCATAAACCTTGTCGCTATCGAGCATTCGCCCGGCCAGCTTGGTCGCCTCGCCAATCGCAATCGGCAGCACCCCCGTCGCCAGCGGATCGAGCGTCCCGCCATGCCCGACCTTGAACTTGCCATAGCCGCCATCGCGTAAAGCGCGCTTTACCGCCGATACGCCCTGCGTCGATCCAAGCCCCAGGGGCTTGTCGAGGATGATCCAGCCATGCACCGCGCGTCAGACAGCAGCGGCGCTCAGCCGCTCCATGAAATGCTTCCGGCACAGCGCAACATAGCGGTCCTCGCCGCCAATCTCCGTCTGAGCGCCCTCGGCAACGGCTTCTCCATTCGCGTCCACCCGCAAGTTCATCGTCGCCTTGCGCCCGCATTCGCATACTGATTTCAGCTCCACCAGACTGTCAGCAATCGCCAGCAAGCGCGCCGATCCGGGGAACAGATCACCGCGAAAATCAGTGCGCAGGCCATAGGCCAGCACCGGGATACGCTGCTTGTCGGCCAGCATCGCCAGTTGATCGACCTGTGCCGCCGACAGGAATTGCGCTTCATCGACCAGCACACAGGCGATCGGTCCATCTGCCGCCATCACAATCGCGGCCAGATCGCTGTCAGCGTCAAACGCGATGGCGGGCCGATCCAGCCCGATCCGCGACCCGATTCGCCCCGCGCCTGACCGGGTGTCGATGCCCGCAGTGAACAGCACGGTGTTCATCCCCCGCTCGCGATAATTGAAATCGGCTTGCAGCAGGTTGGTCGATTTGCCCGCATTCATGCTGGCATAGTAGAAATAGAGCTTGGCCATTTCAGTCGGCGGGATCGGGCTCGTCGTCCGACGTCAAATCGCGCGCTACCTTGGGATCGCGCAGCAGCTTGTCGATGTGACTGCCCTCGTCAAAGCTTTCATCGGCCAGGAATTTCAGCTTGGCAGCATATTTGGTGTTCACCCGCTGCGCGACTTCGTTCTGCAGATAGGCAGTGTTGGTGCGCAGCGCCTTCAGCACCACGGCTTCGTTCTTGCCGAGCAGCGGTTTCACAAATGCTGTGGCGTGGCGCAGATCGGGCGACATCCGCACTTCGGTCACCGTTACCAGATGCTTGGCAAGCGTTTCGTCATGCACGTCCCCGCGCGCCAGGATATCACTCAGCGCATGGCGCACCTGTTCCCCCACGCGCAGCAGGCGGACGGAACGGGTTTCGGCGGTGTCGGCGGGTTTCATTAAGCGAACGGCACCAGATCATCGAGATCGACAGCCAACACCTCAGCTAATCGGCGCCAGTTGCGTGAGCTTGTGTCGCGCTTTCCGGTTTCCAGGCCCGAGATCGTCATTTTCGACAAGCCAAGCCGTGCCGCCAACTCCTGTTGCGTCAGTCCGCGATGTTCGCGCCATACCTTGAGCGGCGGCTCGCCGTTCACGAGGCGTTCGACCAAGGCAGCTGGAACATATTCTTCACCCGCCAGATGCCGCTGTTCAGCGCGAATGGCAGCCGCGATATCCGCGGACTCCTCTGCCATATTGGCCAAATGCCGGTATTCAGTTTCGGGCAGGATCGCCATTTTCTGCCCGGCAATATCGACAATCTGCACAGTCATGATCAATCCTCGTAAATCGATGCGCGCGGAGCGATATCACGGATCAAGAGGCTATCACCCTGGCGAAGAAAGATCACCCGCCAATCCTGAACACGCAGCCGCCACTCCTCGCGACCCTGCAATTGCGTGGTATTGTTAGCCAAAGATTCCGGCTGGTTTGCCAGTTGCTCGATTTTTTCCAGGAGAAGCTTGCGCTTGTTGGAACGGAGCAACGCCTGCCGAGCTGCCTTGGAATAAACAATCTCCACGCTCGCTTGATACCTTGCTTACCGAATGCAGACAAGGTTGTAAGCAAATTGCTTACCAATCAAGCAATGGATCAGTCCGTTAGAGCGTCCGCTCGCGCAGTTCGACTTCATAGGTTTCCAGGAAGTCGCCCGGCTTGATGTCGGTATGGCTGGCAAAGGTCACACCGCATTCCAGGCCGGCGCGCACTTCGGGTACGTCGTCCTTGAAGCGTCGCAGCGAGGCGATTTCGCCGTTGTAGATGATCACGTCGTTGCGGGTGATGCGTGCCTTCAGCGCCTTGCGGATATAGCCATCGACCACGAGCAGGCCAGCCGCGCGGCCATGCTTGCCGGCCGGGAACACCTCGCGAATTTCGGCACGGCCGACGACCGTTTCGAATGCTTCCGGCCCAAGCTCGCCCGCCATGCCCAGGCGGATTTCGTCGATCAGGTCATAGATGATGTCGTAATATTTCAACGCCACCTTCTGCCGTTCGGCGATTTCGCGCGCTTTGGCATTGGCGCGCACGTTGAAGCCGATGATTGGTGCGCCCGATGCGCCCGCCAGCGTCACATCGCTTTCGGTGATGCCGCCGACGCCCGAATGGAGCACGCGCGCGCGGATGTCCGCTGTGCTGATCTTGTTAATGGAGGAAACGATGGCTTCGACGGACCCTTGCGTATCGGCCTTCACGACAAGCGGATATTCGATCGCCTGCTTTTCCTTCAACGCCGAGAACATGCTCTCCAGGCTGGCAGGGGCAGAGGTGGTGCGCTTGCTCGTGATGACGCCCTGACGGTATTCCGCCACTTCGCGCGCCCGCGCCTCGTTCTCCACGACCTGCAGCGGATCGCCCGCCATCGGCACGCCGGAAAGCCCCAGCACCTCGACCGGCATCGATGGCCCAGCTTCCTTGATCTGGCGACCCTTGTCGTCAATCAGCGCGCGCACCTTGCCGCTTTCGGCACCGACCACGAACACATCGCCGACGCGCAGCGTGCCACGGCTGATGAGGATTGTCGCGACAGGGCCACGACCCTTGTCGAGCTTCGCCTCGATCACATTGCCCTCCGCCATCCGGTCAGGATTGGCCTTGAGCTCCATCAATTCGGCCTGGATCTGAATCTTCTCGATCAGTTCGTCCAGCCCGATTTTCTTCAGCGCGGATACTTCAACATCCTGCACGTCGCCCGACATTTCCTCGACGATCACTTCATACTGAAGCAATGCCTCACGCACCTTTTTGGCGTTGGCCTCAGGCTTGTCGATCTTGTTGATCGCCACGATCATCGGCACGCCGGCCGCCTTGGTGTGGCTGATCGCCTCAATCGTCTGCGGCTTCAACCCGTCGTCCGCTGCCACCACCAGGATGACGATATCGGTGACGTTCGCACCGCGTGCGCGCATTTCCGTGAATGCTTCGTGGCCCGGCGTGTCGAGGAAGGTGATCTTCGACTTGTCCTTCATCGTCACCTGGTACGCGCCGATATGCTGGGTGATTCCGCCAGCCTCGCCGCGCACCACGTCAGTGCCGCGCAGGGCATCGAGCAGGCTCGTCTTGCCGTGATCGACATGGCCCATGATCGTCACGACGGGCGGACGCGGCAACAGATGATCGTCGATCTCGACTTCGGTATCGATCGCGATATCGATATCGCTGTCGGACACGCGCTGAATGTTGTGGCCAAATTCGGTCACCAGCAGCTCGGCGGTATCCTGGTCGATGGTCTCGGTAATCGTAACGGGCATGCCCATTTTGAACAGCGTCTTGACCAGGTCCGATCCCTTTTCGGCCATGCGGTTGGCGAGTTCCTGAACGGTAATCGCCTCTGGCACAACCACGTCGCGGACCTGCTTTGCCTGTACTTCGCGAGGACCACCAACGTGGCGCTTTTCCTTTTCGCGAGCACGCTTCAGCGCGGCCAGCGAGCGAGCGCGGGCGCCGTCATTATCGTTCAGCGCCCGGTTGACAGTCAGCTTGCCGGACTGGCGGCGATCATCAATGCCCTTGCGATCCCGCGCAGGGCGGGCAGGCGGCTCTGCCGGACGCTTTGAGCCGGGAGCAGAAGCGGGACCGGAATTGCCGGTATTCGCAGAAGGAGCAGAAGCCGTTGTGCGCTCGGGTTCAGCGGCCACTGGCTCGGGCTTGCGCACGGGCTGGGGGCGCTCGGGCCGGGGCACTGGCGTGAACATGCGCGGTGCAGGCATGCTCCCGTCAAGTGTCAGCTCCAACGGGTTGGCAACCGGCGCAGCCGGTGCTGGCGGTGCCACTGGCGTTGCGGGCGTGGCAACCGGTTCTGCAGCGACAGGCGCTGCTGCATCGGCCACGAGCTCAATCACCGGGGGTGCCTTGCGTGCTTCTTCGGCACGGCGACGCTCTTCTTCAGCGGCTTCCTGGCGTTCGCGATCCTCGCGGTGGCGCGCTTCTTCCAGCGCGTTCATCCGCGATTCCTCTGCTTCGCGCAGCAGCTTGGCTTGAAGCTCTTGGCGCGAAAGCAGGCTGTCGCCAGCCTTGCGGGCCGGGCTTTGCGGTGGCGCTGCGGGGGCCGCTTGCGGCGCTGAAACGACGGGCGCTTCGACGACGGCGGGTTCATCAACGACCACGGGCTCGGCTTCGCCTGGGCGACGCAGCACACGACGCGACTTCACTTCGACGACCACGGTGTTCGAACGGCCATGGCTGAAGCTTTGCTTCACCTTGCCCGTTTCGACCGTGCGCTTGAGACCCAGGGGGGCGCGCATGCCCAATTTCGGTTTTTCGTTGTCGGTATCGCTCATCAGGTCGCTCAAAGTCCTCAGATAGTCGTGTCGGCTATTGCCGTGTCGTCAATGATGGGGCCAGGTTTGGCCCCAGATATTCCGTCGGCAATCTGGCCGATTTCTTCGTCAGTCGTCGCGTCGCTAGTCTCGGCGCGATTGTCATCCCCGTCGGCAAAGGCCGATGCGCCCTGCGACGCCGTTTCGCAAGGCGCAGACTCCGGTTGGGGTCCGATAAAATGCTGCCAGCGATCAAGCGCTTCGCCCAGTCGCCGGGCAGCGCCTGGGTCGGTAAGGCCAATATGTACCACGTTTTCGCGGCCCAGCGCCACGGACAATATAGCGCGTGCCAGCGGGATTACCAATCCGCGCGCGCCGCCGCCCTCTTCATCACGGCCAACGCGCCATGCCTGATCGAGTTTGCGGGTGCCATCCGCCCCTGCGTCGCTGGCGTGCAGCAACAGGTGCAGCTTGCCGCTGCGTGCTGCCTTTTCGATGCGCTCACCGCCCACCACGATGGTCCCGGCACGCGATTCGAGGCCTAGCCGGTCGAGCACCACCTTTTCTAACGCGTCGGCGATGCTGGCGGGCAATTCGGCGGGCACGGCAAAGTCGCCGGTCTTGAAGGCACGTGCCAGCGCGCCTTTCAGCTTGCCCTTTGCAATCGCGGTTTCCATTTCCCCGCGCGTCACGCCAACCCACGCGCCGCGCCCCGGCGCCTTGGCGCGCACATCGGCATGCACGCGCCCATCGGGGCCGAGCACCAAGCGGATCAGGTTCGCCCGCGCCGCGCGATCACCCGACAGGATACAGCGGCGAATGGGATCGGCGGTCGTCATGCGGCTGCCCTCCACCCTAAACGGCGGTCATGCTGAACGGGTTTGAGCATCCACCGAGCCACAAGCCCCGTCGGGACTCGTGGAGAGATGGACCCTGAAACACGTTTCAGGTGACGGTGATGGTGGTGAAGCCTTAGCGCGTCATCGGGGGGGAACCGCATCTGCGACCTCCCGGGGTTGGATAGCGGGTGCATCGCGGTCCGCGATCAGGATGCCGCCCGCACCGTAATTGGCGGTCGACACTTCCTCGATCACGATCTGCACCGCATTCGGGTTTTTGCCCAGCCGATCGACCAGTGATCGCGTCACGTCGGCGACGATCCCTGCTTTTTGATCATGCGTGGCGGTGCCCGAAATGCGGATGCTGACAAAGGGCATCAGGCGTCTTCGCCCTCTGCTGCGGGTGCTGCTGCTTCTTCGTCCTCAAACCAGTGCGCGCGCGCGGCCATGATGATTTCATTGCCCTGATCTTCGCTCAGCCCATATTCGGCCAGCACGCCGCCCTTGTCCTCGGTGCGGCCTTCACCGCGGCTGTCGGGACGCTTGTTTTCTGCATCGGCGCGGCGGCGCGGTTCCTGGCGCTTTTTCTGCACCAATTCATCCGTCGCCAGATCGGCGAGATCGTCCAGCGTCTTGATGCCCGCCTTGCCCAGCGTCACCAGCATCGCCTCCGTCAAATGCGGCATCGTCGCCAGCGCATCCTCTACGCCCAATTCGCGGCGCAGCGTGCGGTTGGCTTCCTCGCGACGATCAAGCGCTTCTGTTGCACGGTTCTGGAGTTCGGCGGCCAGATCGTCATCAAAGCCTTCGATTGAGGCGATTTCGTCAACCTCGACATAGGCGACTTCTTCCAGCGCGCCAAAACCTTCAGCGACCAGCAACTGCGCCAGCGTTTCGTCAACATCCAGCTCGTTCTGGAACATTTCAGACCGCTCAACAAATTCCTTCTGGCGCTTTTCGCTCGCATCAGCCTCGGTCAGGATATCAATCGCCTTGCCGGTCAACTGGCTCGCAAGGCGCACATTCTGGCCGCGACGACCGATGGCGAGCGACAGCTGATCGTCGGGCACCACCACCTCGATCCGGTCCTCCTCCTCGTCAATCACCACGCGGCTGACGCTGGCGGGCTGGAGCGCGTTGACGACAAAGGTCGCGGTGTCGGGCGACCACGGAATGATGTCGATCTTTTCGCCCTGCATTTCCTGCACGACGGCCTGCACGCGGCTGCCCTTCATGCCGACGCACGCGCCGACGGGATCGATGCTGCTGTCATGCGAAATCACGCCAATCTTGGCGCGCGAACCCGGATCCCGAGCAGCGGCCTTGATCTCGATAATGCCGTCGTAAATCTCGGGCACTTCCTGCGCGAACAGCTTTTTCATGAAATCTGGATGCGCGCGGCTGAGGAAAATCTGCGGCCCCCGGTTTTCGCGGCGCACGTTCAGGATCAGCGAGCGGATACGATCATTCACGCGAACCACTTCGCGCGGAATTTGCGCGTCACGGCGGATAACGCCCTCCGCACGGCCCAGATCGACCACGACATGGCCAAATTCAACGCGCTTGACGACGCCGGTGATGATTTCGCCCACCCGGTCCTTGAACTCTTCGAACTGGCGCTCGCGCTCGGCATCGCGCACCTTTTGGAAGATCACCTGCTTGGCAGCCTGTGCCGCGATGCGGCCGAATTCGATCGGGGGCAACGGATCGACGATGTAATCGCCGACGACCGCACCGGCCTGAAGCTTTTGCGCTTCCTTCAGATTCACCTGCTTGAAATAGTCATCGACCGCCTCAACCACTTCAACGACACGCCAAAGGCGAAGATCGCCCGACTGCGGGTCCAGCTTGGCGCGAATGTCATTCTCCGCACCGTAACGCGCACGCGCCGCGCGCTGGATCGCGTCCTCCATCGCTTCGATCACGATGGCGCGATCGATCAGCTTTTCCTTGGCGACTGCATCGGCAATCGCGATCAGTTCAGCTTTATTGGCGGAAACGGCAGAGCCGCCTGGGGCAGTGGCCATGGGTATCAGTCCTGTTCTTGCGGGTCAGTGTCGGCCACCAGGGCCTCGGGTTCAAATTCATCCGCGCCCTCGGTGGAAAGCGGCGCAGTGGCTGCCAGCAGCCGGTCGGTAAACAGTAATTTGGCATCGGCGACCTGATCGAAACCGATCGTCATCGCCTTGTGCTTTTTCACGTCGATCGTGATCTGGTCGCCGTCGACGCCCGCCAGATCACCGGTCAACTGCTTGCGGCCATCGATCGGCGCGGTCAGGTGGATGCGCGCTTCATGGCCCTTCCACACATCAAAATCCGCCAGCCGGGTCAGCGGGCGATCAATGCCCGGCGAGCTTACTTCGAGCCGATACGCTTCCTTGATCGGATCGCGGCCTGCCTCTTCCAGCGCATCGAGTACATCGGAAATTCGGCGCGATAGCGCGGCGCAATCATCGATGTTGAGCTGCCGGGTATCGGGCCGTTCCGCCATCACCTGCAACGTCAGATCACCCGCCCCGCCGAACATTTTCACGCGCACCAGATCAAAACCCAGCGCACGCGCCTCTGGCTCGATCAGGTCCGACAATATTTGGGCGACATCCGCCAACCAGGCTCTCCACATAAGCGACCGCGCCGCCGGCCCCGGTTGGGTCCAGCCTCTTCAGCGTTACCGATGTAGAGAAAGCGCATGGGCGATATAGGCTGAACGTCACGATCGAGCAAGAGCCGGCATTTCGGCCAACCTGACGCGTTAGGCCGGATTATGTTTGTCCAGAAATGCGCCCACGCGTTGGAGGAAATCGGTCGCATGCACGGGGTTCTCCAGGCCGTGGCCCTCGTCCTTGTAGATCACGAATTCATGTGCACGGCCCAGCTTCAGCAACGCGTCGTGCAATCGCCGTGATTGGTAGGGCGGAACATTGTCATCGTCTGCGCCGTGAGCGATCAGCAGCGGCACCGTGATCTTGTCGGCAAGCTTCAGGGGTGAAACGGTATCCATTGACACCGTCTTGTCACCCTGCACGCGTTCGCGCCAATTGCGGAAATAACGCTGCGCAGAAAATGTACCGCGATCATAGCGCAGCATGGACGCGACATCGGAGATGCCAGCAAAGCTGATCGCGCAACGATAGATTTCCGGATTGCGGGTCGCTGCCCACATCGCGGCATAGCCGCCAAAGGATGCCCCCATGATGCACACACGCTTGGCATCGACCACCCCCTTGTCGATCAGCCATTTCACCCCGTCGTCGATATCGTCCTGCATTCCGCGCCCCCAGGCGCCGGTGCCCCTTTTCACATAGTCGCGACCATAGCCGGTGGAGCCACGAAAATTCGGCTGCAGCACTACATAACCCTTTGACGCCAGAAACTGCACCCAAGGGTCAAAGCCCCAGCTGTCGCGGGCAAATGGGCCGCCATGCGGCATGATCACCAGCGGTTGGCCAGTGGCTGATTGCTTGCCGACGGGTAGCGTCAGATAAGCCGGAATTTGCAGACCATCGCGCGCTGTATAGCTTACCGTTTGCATCGCCGCGAGCGGCTTCCCCACCAGTTTTTCAAAGGGATAGGCAAACGCGGCCAGCTGTTTGAGGGACTGATCGAACACGTACAGCGTACCTGGATTATCGGCCGATCCACTCGCCACGATCATCCTGTTACGATCGGTCGTCATCGAAATGATCCGGTTTAATTGGCCTGGCAGTGCCTTGTTAAGACGCGCCTGGACGGATTTCAGCGTGGGATCGAACCATTCGGTCTGCTGCCTATCATCGATATACGATACCGAAAGCAGCGCGCCTTTTGCATCGGTATCGAAGTCATCAATGTCGTATTTGGGGTTTGAATAGACCATTGCCCCGAGCGAATCGGTCTTGAAATCATAGTTGAACAGCGCCCACCGTCCCTCCGGCGACTGCGCCATGGCAAATCCCTTGTCTGATCCTGCGATCGGTACAAAGCGCTCTATATCGCTCTCGCCGATCTTTCCCTTCAGTATCTTGCGGAAAGGCGCAGCCCCATCGGACCGATAGTACATCCACCAGTTATCGCCGGCATGCCCCACGCCCACACGAACCACACCGGCGGAATCGGCATGCCAATCCCACACCTGATCGCGCGCAGGCACGATCTCCTTTGTCGATCCAGTCACTAAATCGATCCTGAAAACAGACGGATAATCATAGATAGTGGCTTGGGTGTTCTGCAGAATGAAGTTGCCCGCAGAATCGACGTAGATCACATCGTCCCCGTCATTGCCTTGCGACTTTACCCCGATGAACTTGGCGACCAAGGTGCGGGTATCGAGCGCAACCATCCGCGTAAAGCGCGCGTCCTGATTATCGCTGTCGGTCACCGTCTGGCTCATGCTGAAAAGGATCTTGTCGGGGCCGGCCCAGCGATACCATTCCAGATTGAACTTGGCGGGTAAGGGATAGGGCTGCACCGGTGGCGCTCCCGCCCCGATTGTTCCGAGGATCAGGCACGGTAATCCACCGCATCGGCCGCGAGCGACGAACTTGTTGCCATCAGGCGAAATGCGCGGCGAATTGATGAATGGCAACGTGCCAAAATCGCTCGCCGTGGGGCGTTCTGAATTGCCGTCGGCGTGTGCCATCGCGGTAACGAACGGTATCCCGCCCAGCAGCAACAAACCTGCCAATAAGGCAATGGTTGCCTTGCGCATTGTTCGCCCCCCAACACTTCCGTTCAAGTTGTATATCAAGAAACGCCGCACACAATAGCGCCCACCCACGCCAAAACATTTCGGTGCCGATTGCGTTATGCCATAATGATAGTCAGGCATCCAACCAGTGTCTTGCTTCTCCGGAGAATTGAAATGCGTCCATATATTGCTCTGCCGCTGCTGCTGATCGCCTGCGCCGGGAACGCCCAGCGCAACAGCCCGTCAACATCGACCGACAAGCCCTTCACCGAAACCGTGATTGCCGATTTCGATGCGCCCTGGGCGATGACGTTTCTTCCGGATGGGCAGATGCTGGTCACCGAAAAGGACGGCCGGTTGCTGCTGGTGTCGGCAGACGGCACCGCGCGCGGCGTGGTCAGCGGCACCTTGCCGGTCGACAGCGCGGGGCAGGGCGGGTTGATGGATGTCGTCCTCGCGCCCGGATATGCGAAGAACCACCAAGTCTATTTCAGCTTTTCTGAAACTGGTGCCAGCGGTAAGGGCGTGGTGCTTGCGCGGGGGGTGCTGGAAATTGCGCAAGTGAAGTGCGTTCGCGCGCCTTGCCCGCCGATCGCCCGGCTGAACCAGGTGGAGGTGCTCCACCGCGCCAATCCTTACGTGACGGGCAACGGCCATTATTCGGGCCGGATCGCGTTTTCGCCGGACGGGCAGTATTTGTTTTATGCGAATGGCGAGCGCCAGAAATTCGATCCCGCGCAAGACCCCAAAATGTCGCTTGGCAAGGTGCTGCGGTTGACGCTTGATGGCAAAGCGGCGCCCGGCAACCCCCTCGCCGCGCAGGGATTCGATCCGGCGATCTGGAGCTATGGTCACCGCAACATTCTGGGCCTCGCCTTTGATGCGCAGGGGCGGTTGTGGGAACAGGAAATGGGGCCAAAGGGCGGTGACGAGCTGAACTTGATCGAACCCGCCAAGAATTATGGCTATCCCAAGGTGTCGAACGGCAGCCATTATGACGGCCGCGATATTCCCGATCATGCGCCCGGCGACGGTTTCGAAGCGCCCAAGGTGTTCTGGACGCCGGTGATCTCGCCGGGCGGATTGATGATCTATTCGGGCGCTTTTTTTCCCGCGTGGAAGGGGGATGCGTTTATCGGCGGACTCTCATCCCAGGCGCTGGTCCGCGTTGACCTTGACGGCACGGCTGCCGCCAAAGGCGATCAATGGGACATGGGTGCGCGCATCCGCGAGGTTGAACAAGGGCCAGACGGCGCGATCTATGTGCTGGAGGACGGCGATGACGGATCGCAGGGGCGGCTGATCAAGCTGATGCCAAAGGGGTAGGGGTGGCAGGCTTTGGTCTGGTCGTCCTGTCCCGATCAAAGGCCGAAGCGCAACCGGAGCCGATTGAAGTTTATGCCGACGCGGTATTTTACGCACTTCTGCGTAGAAACTGAGTCCGCTTTTGAGGCCCACCGCGCGGCAGCCAAAATAAAGTTCGAAAAGGTTGGCAAAAGTCGCTTCAGCTCCCGACATAAACTGTCGGGCTACTCGCGCTCGAACCGGGCAGAAGCTTCCATGTGATGCCCGTCAGCGGGCCTCCGTGATCGAAAGAGAGCGGTTCTGTGCCGCATTCGAGGGCGATGGCGTAGACATCGGAGCCGCGCGCGGTGAAGCGAACATTTCTTCCGTCTTCGGCTCGTGCCGCTGCAACGATCCAAGGTCGGGTTCCATAGATCGCGTCGCCATTGATCTTCAGCCATGCGCCGACCGCCTGCAGTCGTTCAACTTGCATGGGGCACAAAGTTCCATCGCCGCGCGGGCCGACATTGAGAAGAAGATTGCCGCCATGCGCCACGCAATCGACCAGCTGACGCAGGATTGCATCTGCACTCATCAGGTCCGTGTCGGCTTCCTGCCGGTTGTAGCCAAAGCTCGACCCGATGCCGCGGGTTGCTTCCCACTTCTTCTCGAACGCTGTCGCCGCTGGCGCGTATTCGGGCGTGATCACGTCGTAATGTGCGGGCGGCGGAACACGGTGCTGCTTGAGATACCCGAACATCGCCCGCATTCGTGCGGTGCGGTCAGCATCGCTGCCGTCGAGCAGGTCGCGCGCCGCCAACCAGCGGTCATTCACCAGACCATCGGCGTTCATATTATAATGCGCCGCGCAGACCTCAAGCATCGAGGCTTCGGTCGGGAATCCGATGTCATTCCAAAGATAATCGGGCTGGTAGTTCGCGATCAGCTCCAGGTAATGATCGCGGCAATAGTCGTCATAGCCATCATCGTGCGGCATCGATGCGAACATCGCGGCAAGATTATCGACGCGATTCGGGTTGAACGTCCAGTCGAGCCCACCGGAGTAATAGGTGCCGAACCGCAACCCTGCAGCGCGAACCGCCGAAGCGACCTTGGCAACGACATCGGTCGGGCTTTGCCAGCCGCTTCGAAATGGGTTCGGATGCCGGCTCGGCCAGAGCAGATAACCGTCATGATGCTTGGTGACGAGCGTGACATAGCGCGCGCCACTGTCACGAAAGGCATCCGCCCAATCAGCCACCGGTAGCGCGGCCGCAGCGGCTTCGAACGGTTTTGCAAAGTCGCTATAGGGGGCGTCACCGTAATGGGTTCGGTGGAACGAAGCCGTGTTTGAGTCGTCAAATTTAAGGGTGTTCTCATACCATTCGGCGTAGCGGTTTGAGCGCATCATATCGGGCGCCATCGGGTCCGGATGCGCATCAAGCGGCGCAAAAGCCGGGATCGAATACAGCCCCCAATGGATGAAGATGCCAAACTTTGCGTCGTCGAACCAGGATGGCAGCGGGTGTCCCGCAAGGCTCTTGATCGTCGGACGATAACGCACGCTCATTCATATGCCATAGCAATCCGCAAGCGCGCGGGCCAGTGGCGAGTGGGGCATTGTGTCCACTCGATCGCAGCCACTTAAGAAGCTAAACCCGCCAGCCCGTTGGGATGTGCATGGACGACAGGTTTCAGGGCTGCAAATTCGTGTCGCCGATGACCGCTTCTGGGCACTAGCGGCCATCACCAGCCCGACTCTGCCCCGGTACGCGCTTGCCCTTTGTCCGGCTCGTCAGGTGAAACCGCCCGCAGCGGTCGCAACGATACGCCCTGAGCGGCACTGCGGCGTCGCGTGCGGCGACCAGTGCGTCCGCGTGCGACACAAATCTGGCCTTGCGGGCACAGACGCTAAGGCGGGTGCGCATTGTGTCGTCAGGCCCCGCCCAGCGCCTCGATGCGCATCGTTGCTTCGGCAACGCCGGGGTTGGCGGGGCTGCCGGTCATTTGTTCAAACAGGTCAGAAAGCTTGGCATAGCGGGTGCGCGCGTCGTGCCACAGCGCCAGCGCGCCGGGCACATCACCCACGGCTTCTGCCTGGCACGCGGCGCAGCGCACGGCGTTGGCGATGTCGAGCGGCGGGGCATCGGGCACTTGCGCGTAAAACCACAGCGCCTGTGCGCAATCGGCCTCCGCTTCTTCCGCGCGGCTGGCACCGATCAGCATGTCGGCGCGGTGGCGCAGCGCATGGGCGAGCGCGAGCGGATTGGTACCCTGTCGCAGCATCTCGATTGCAACGCTTTGATGGTCGATTGCCGCGGCCAAATCCCCCGCCGTCCGCGCCGCTTGTGCAGTTTGGAGAAGCGCGGCGATTTCCTTCACCCGCGTACAATCAGATAGTTCATCCGCGCCGACGCAATCGGGCGGTCGCGATCATCCTGCCAGGCATGCGCCTCTACATTGGCGACGCGGGTGCCCAGCCGGGTGACGATGCCCAGCGCGCGGGTTTCTTTGTCGCGCCCGCCGCGCATAAAATCGACCGTGACGTTGATCGGCTTGATCTTGGCCCCTGCTTGCAAGGCACCGTCTGCCTCCAGCGCATGCTGGAGCGAGGCAATCGCCGCCATTTCCAGCAGCCCGCCAATCGCCCCGCCGTGCAGGAAACCGGGCCGACCGGTGACCTGGCTGACGAACGGCATCATCAGCACCGGCGGGCCAGCATCGCCGGGCTCGACAACCAGCCCCAGAAGCTCGGCATAAGGGGGCAGCTTCACGCCTTCCACTCCATGAACATGAAGGTGCCGGCGACATGCGCAAGCGGATCGGCAGGGTCGCCGTCATGGGCGGTACCGCGAATGAACGATATTGTGCGCGTAATGCGATAGCATTCGCCACGACCATAAACGGTTTTGTGGGGCGTTGCGGGGCGCAAATAATCGATCCGTAGATCAAGCGTTGCATGAGGGCGAAACCGGCCGAGCTTTATCCAAACCGCCAGGCTGGTCGCCATATCCATCATGGTCAGAATGGGGCCGGAAGCGAGCACGCCGCTTTCCGGATCGCCGATCAGACCGGGATCATAGGGGAGTTTCAGTTCCGACCAGTCAGCCCCGTGATTATGATATTCGATGCCCAGCAGCCCGGCATGGCCAAAGGTGCTGGCACCCACGAACAGGCGCGGATCAAAGTTGAGGGGGGGCGTGTTGGTCATCGGATCGGCGGTCTACACCGCTGTGCGCGCGGTGCAAGCCAGGCGCGGTTTTGTGGAACCAGTCGGGATGATCAGCTGAACCCCGGGCAAACCTTGCAGCGATTTAATTAAGCAGCGCAGACGGCGCGGTTTAGCCTTTTGTCTGCCCGAATCATGGGCGTTTGACACAATCAGGAGGGCATCATGCTGGGGCTGGATATTGCGCACATCGTCGATCTGGCAACGCAGGTGGCAACCACCGGCGCGATCCGCGCGGCAGATATGACGGCAGACGAAGTGTTCGAATACATCATCGGCATGGCGATCGTCGTTTATGAGATTGACCCTGGGTAACCGCGCATGTTGGTTCCGATTACCGATGCCGCAACGTTGCGGGCGGCGCATGTGCGGTCACTCGCGGTGGCAGCGGATTGGCGCGGAGGTGCAGGCTATCGCCAGGCACAGGCAGCGTTTGCAGGCGCGGGCTTAACCGCCCGGCAACTGGCCCGCCGGGCCGCCAACCTGCTGCGCGATGATCAGTGGATTGGCGCACTTATCGAACCCTTGCTTGCCGCGCTTGGGGAGGATGACTGGTTTCAGCCGCCGCTGCGCGTTAGTCGCGATCCGTTGCGGATTGGTGCAGTGCTGTTCGATGACCCGCAGGTGACGATTTCTGCGACGGTGCTGTCCGCAGATGTGCTCGCCAGCATGCCCCCTGCCCAGTCGGTGGTGGTGCCGGGCAGGCTGGCGGTGGTGCGCTATTGCCGTGGCGGCGGGGCTAGGCTGCGTCGGTGGCAGGCTGAGGCGATTACTGGGGCGTTCTCGGCAGAAAATGCCGCCCCGTGCCGGCCGATCAAGCCGTTATTCCTCCGCGACGGAGATGTGCTGTTGGTCGACGGACGGCGCCAAGCGAGCGTTATTGAGGGCGCAATTGCCGATATTGTGACCATAACGGCAACGATTCGGATCGATTCGGCCCCATTTATGCGCGAATATGCGGTTTCTGACGGGAATTTGCGCTGTATTGCCGCACTTGATGATCAGGCGTCGCGCGCGCAGATGCTGCTTGCGTTTTTGCGCCACCATGGGCGCGGCGATGCCGGGCCAAGCCTGGATGCAGCGTCGCGCGACCCGGCTTATTTCCTGCGCTGGTCGGCAATGCGCGAATGGCTGGCGATCGATGTCGCAGGGGCGCTGCCCCGGCTGCGCGAGATGGTCGATGATCCCAACGAACAGGTGCGCCGGGCCGCCCTGCAGATGCTGCCCCTTGCGGAAAGCTGGTCGCCATGCCCCGTGTGATTGATCCCGGTGTCGGCAGCGCGATCGGCCTGGACGATCTTGTCGATGCGCTGGACGCGCATGATTTCGATGTGCGGTGCGAGGATTCCTTTGCCAGCGCAGGACCGTTGCTCGCGCGGTTGGGCCGGAACCGCGATTTCCTGGCCGACCTTGCGATTGAATCGCTGAAGGGGCGGTGCGCCGATCAGGCTTTGGGCAATTCCTATACCGCCCAGGTATTCCTGTTGCGTCCCGGCAATGGTCGCTATCTGCTGCGCGCCAATTTCTGGCCGGCGGCGGGTGATGCCGTTGTCAGGGCAAGCGGCACTGCGCCCTTTTTCTATGAAATGGCGCATGACCATAATTTCTCGTTCCTGACCGTCGGCTATCTCGGCCCGGGTTATTGGAGCGATTATTACGAATATGATGTGGCGCGTGTGACGGGTGCGGTGGGGGATCACGCCGGGCTGCATTTCGTTGAGCGTTCGCGGCTGGAGCCGGACAAGCTGATGCTGTACCGTGCGCGGCGCGATATCCATGCGCAATTTCCCCCCGATGCCTTTTCGGTCTCGCTCAACATTCTGGGCTATGATCGCGCGCAACCCTGGTGGGATCAGTACCGGTTTGATCTGGCGGCGGGCACGATTTCCGGGGCGCTGACCACCGCGCCTTCTGAGGCGTTGGTCGCGCTGGCGGCGCAATTTGGGGGCGGTAACGGCGCTGATCTGGTGCACGATTTTGCACAGCGCCACCCCAGCCCCCGAATGCGGTTCACCGCCATCACGGCATTGGCTGCAACCATGGGCGATGCCGCCGCGCGCCACGCAATCTTTGCCAGGGCGACCGGCGATACTGACGCTTATGTCGCCGCGCAGGCGCGCGCGCGAATCCGGATGATGGAGGGCCGCTGACGGGCGTGTGCTCGCGCCCAGGCCGTTAGAGCATCCTGCCGTAATTCAGGATCACCCGTCATTGCGAGCGTAGCGAAGCAATCCATCCTATCCGCGAGCACGCCGCTGGATTGCTTCGCTGCGCTCGCAATGACGATTCATATTTCAAGCACGATGCTCTAGCCATCGGCAAAGCCCTTGCCGATGGCAACAGGCGCTATCGCAGTTCGCGGCGGATCATCAGTTTCAGGCCTGACCAGGTTGCGTCCACGGCGCAGACCTTCACATCGACAAGCCCGGTGGGCAACACCACTGTGCGAATCACGTCTTCGGTAATGTCGGTCGGCATTTTTGATGCCTTTTTGGGCCATGACACCCAGATGAAACCCGCTGGCTGCAATGCCGTGCGCAGGATGGCGATATGGCGTTCCAGTGCCACGCGATCGGTGACGAAAATATGCGCGACATCCAGCCCGTTTTCACAACCCGCCAGTTCGATCACGCCAATTGCTTCGGGTGCGATCTGTTCCCTGACGCTGTCGGGCATGGCGGGGAACCATGCGCGCATCCCCGGCTTCAACCCAAGCTTGCGCGGCAGCGGCGTGCCCGAATACCCCAAAGGCGCGACCGTCAAAGCCAGCTCGTAATCTGACCGAGCGGCTTTTTGCGCAGCGCGTGGAGCGGAACGGTCGCATCGGCAGCGGCATGGCCGGCAACCACGATCATCACCGGTTTTTCCGATGCGGGTCGCTTGCAAACGCGGTTCAGGAATCGCATCGGGTTGGGTGTGTGGGTAAGGGTGGCGATATTCGCTGAATGGAGCGCGGCGAGCAGAAAACCCGTGGCGATCCCCACGCTTTCGTTGACGTAATAATTCTGCACGTCATCGCCGGGTTCAATGCCGCCGCGACGTTGGCCGAAGATCACGATCAGCCAGGGTGCCACTTCCAGATAGGATTTGTCGGCATCGGTGCCCAATGGCGCGAGCGCGGTCAGCCATTCATCGCCTGCCTTGCCTTCATAAAAGGCCTTTTCCTCCTGTTCGGCGGCGGCGCGAATTTCGGCCTTCAGCGCGGGCGACCCGACGACCACGAAATGCCACGGCTGGTGATTGGCACCGGAAGGTGCGGTGCCAGCAGCCTCTATCGCTGCTTCGATGACGGCACGGGGGACGGGCGCGTTGCTGAAGCTGCGGCACGTGCGCCGGGTGCGTAGGGAGTCGCGCAACGCCGCGGCGCTGGCAATGCGGGCGTCGTCAGCAAGCGGGGGCAGGCCGGGCCACGGCATAGCGGGGTGATCGATCATGATCGTGACCTACTACATACGGCCCCGCATGGGCCAGTCGACCTGGTGCGGTGTCGTCGCCAATGCTGGCGACGATCAATCGCGCTGCGCCGCCAGTTTTGCGACCATCGCGATCGGTGCCGCCACCAGACAGATGTGGCGCAGCAAGGGGCCGATAATGTCGACCGGCAACGTGCCCGGCACACGATCAGGAAAGCGCAGCGGCAGCACAACCCAGATCATGATAAAGCCAAGGAGTAATCCATAGCCGAAAATGCTGATTTCCGGCATGCTGTTGACCAGCGGCATGCGCGCGGCAGCGATAAGATACACCAGCATCATCACCAAGATGATGCCGAAATGAACGCCGCCGCCGATGATCAGTAGCTGTTTGTCATCCGCAATCGTTGCCGGATTAATGACGGCGCTGGCGATGGTGCGCAGGACGCTTTCCGGGGTCGCACCGGCCAAGTGCGCCAGGGCAATCTGGCCACCCAGATCAGCAATGCCAGCAAACAACGTTCCAAAGATCAACGCACCGATAAAACCCAGGGCGCTGTAAGACGTTGGTTTTGCTGGTATATACCACGATCCACTATATGCCGTTGTCACCGTCAGCTCCCCCGAATCCGACGTTAACCATATCAGCGATATCGTTTCGGGTCCAGCGAGTGACGGGCGCAGGAGCAGCCGCGGTGTGCCGGATCAACACGGCTTGCGTCGTGTGCGGTCAGGGCGCAGGCGTGCCCATCAGCGCCGGGAAGAAGCTTTGATGCGCGGTTCGAAGATCGGCCAAGCTGACGACGTGGTCCTTTGCCGGGCATTCGATGATCAGCCGATTGGTGATTGTCCGCCCGATCCGCTCCACCGTTACGCCCGCATCGATTGAGGCGTGGAGGAAATCGTTGAGAAGTTCATCGCGGATGGTGGCCACATATAGCCCTTGATCCTCGGCAAAATAGCTGGGCGCCAGCCCGTAAGGAAGCGGCGCGCTGATCATCGCGCCCACATCGCCGGCCAGCGCCATTTCGGCGATGGTGACAATCAGCCCGCCGTCGGACACGTCATGCACGGCGCTGAGCGCGCCCTTTTCAATCCAGCCACGCACAAATTCGCCGTTGCGGCGTTCTGCCACCAGATCGACGCGGGGCGGGGGGCCTTCTTCGCGGCCATGGATTTCGCGCAGCCACAGCGATTGACCCAGATCAAAGCAAGGCTCGCCAATCAGGACGATGATGTCGCCGGTGCCCTTGAAGGCAATCGTTGCGGATTTGGTCCAGTCGCGCAGCAACCCCACGCCGCCAATCGCCGGGGTGGGCAGGATGGCTGATCCACTGCCGTCGTCATTCTTGGTTTCGTTATACAGGCTGACATTGCCCGACACGATCGGGAAGTCGAGCGCGGTGCACGCCGCCGCCATCCCCTCAATACAGCCGACAAACTGCCCCATGATTTCGGGCCGCTGCGGGTTGCCAAAATTCATGCAATCGGTGGTGGCGAGCGGGGTGGCACCGACCGCACACAGATTGCGATAGGCCTCTGCAATGGCCTGTTTGCCGCCTTCGACCGGATCGGCATAGCAATAGCGTGGGGTGCAATCCGTGGTGATGGCCAGCGCCTTGTTGGTGCCGTGAACGCGCACCACGGCGGCGTCGCCGCCGGGGGGCTGGACGGTGTCGCCGCCAACCTTTTGGTCATATTGCTCCCAGATCCAGCGGCGGCTGGCGATGTCGGGGGAGGCCATCAGCTTCAGCAGATCGGCCGCAACATCCTTGGTTTCCGGAATGTCGACCAGCGCCTTGGCGGGCGGGGTGGGCACCCAGGGGCGATCATAAGCGGGCGCATCATCGGCGAGCGGCCCCAGCGGAATATCGGCGACGGTTTCGCCGTGGTGGACCAGCACCATGCGACCCGTGTCAGTCACTTCGCCGATCACCGCGAAATCCAGTTCCCATTTGCGGAAAATCGCCTCGGCGAAATCCTCGCGGCCCGGCTTCAGCACCATCAGCATGCGTTCCTGCGATTCGCTGAGCATCATTTCATAGGCGGTCATGCCCGTTTCGCGCTGCGGCACCTTGTCCATATCCAGCCGGATGCCGACGCCGCCCTTTGACGCCATCTCGACGCTGGACGAGGTAAGGCCCGCCGCGCCCATATCCTGAATGGCGACGATGGCGTCGCTGGCCATCAGTTCCAGGCACGCCTCAATCAGCAATTTTTCGGTGAAGGGATCGCCGACCTGCACCGTGGGGCGTTTTTCTTCCGAATCCTCGCTGAAATCAGCCGAGGCCATCGTTGCGCCGTGAATGCCATCGCGCCCGGTTTTGGAACCGACATAGACGATCGAATTGCCGATGCCCGATGCCGCGGAATAGAAAATTTTGTCGACGTCTGCCACGCCCACCGTCATCGCGTTGACCAGGATGTTGCCGTCATACGCGCGGTGAAAATTCACCTCTCCCCCCACCGTCGGCACGCCAACGCAATTGCCGTATCCGCCAATGCCGTGGACGACGCCGGCGATCAGGTGGCGCATTTTGGGGTGATCAGGCCGCCCGAACCGCAGCGCATTCATGTTGGCAACGGGCCGCGCCCCCATCGTAAACACGTCGCGCAGGATGCCGCCAACGCCGGTCGCTGCACCCTGATAGGGTTCGATATAGCTGGGGTGGTTGTGGCTCTCCATCTTGAAGATCGCCGCCTGCCTTTTACCATCGGGGCCGTCGCCAATGTCGATTACGCCTGCATTTTCGCCGGGACCACAGATGACTTGCGGGCCGGTGGTCGGCAGCTTTTTCAGATGGATGCGGCTGGATTTATAGCTGCAATGTTCCGACCACATCACCGAAAAGATACCAAGCTCGGTCAGATTGGGTTCGCGCCCCATCGCGGCGAGCACCCGGTCATATTCTTCTGTGGAGAACCCATGCTGGGCGACGATTTCGGGCGTGATCTGGCTCATCCCGCTGGCTTTAGCGAGGGGCGGGGGGCGGTGCCAGCCAATTTGAGAAACGTACCCCCGCCCAGGCACCGGTAAACTGCGCAAGGATGAAGCCGGGGGAGTCGCCGGGGCGAATTCCAGCGAAACTATCGGTCAGCGCGCGGGCAATGGTGATCGCCGGGTTGGCAAAGCTGGTGGAGGAGGTGAACCAATATCCTGCGACGATCCACAAAGCGACCAGCGCGGGCACAGCCTCGGGCCGTTGGCGGCTGCCGACCATAATCGTGAACAAAAGGCCGAAGGTGGCGACAAATTCGCCGATCCACTGGCCGGTGCCGGTACGCACCTTTGTGCCCAACTCGATCAGCGGCATGTCAAACATGGCATGGACGATCAGTACGCCCAGAACCCCGCCCAGCAGTTGCGCGGCCAGATAGGGCAGCCAATCGCGCCGCGCGCCCAGCATTACCGTCACCGCCGGGTTGAAATGCGCGCCGGAAATCGGCCCCAGCAGGGTGATCAGCACGAACAGCACGGCACCGGTCGCCCCGGTGTTGCCGATCAGCGCGACGGCGACGTTGCCGCCCGCCAGTCGCTCAGCCATCACGCCCGAACCCACCACGGTGGCGAACAGGATCAGCGAGCCGACAAATTCGGCAGCCAGCGCGCGGCGGGTATCTGTGATCACAGGATTTCGCGCACCACATCTTGCGGGCGGCACAGGCGAACGCCCTTGTCGGTTTCCACCAATGGCCGGTTGATCAGCACCGGGTGCGCCATCATCGCATCAAGGATGGTGGTGTCATCGGCGTCCAGCAGATTCAGCTCGGCGCATAGCTCGGCGGCGGGGCTGTTGTGCGTGCGCAGCCCGTCGCGGGCGGAGATCCCGGCCCTTGCATAGAGCGCGACCAGCTGTTCGCGAGTCGGCGGCGCCTTCAAATACTCGATCACGGTCAGATCGATCCCCGGCGCTTCCTGAAGGATCTCCAGCGTCTTGCGCGATGTGCCACACGCAGGGTTATGCCAGATCGTTGCCTGCATCACGCGCACCCACAGGCGGATTTGGCGGTCAGCGCGTCAATCGTGGCGGACGTGCCATAGCTGGTCGATTCGCCCTCGGTCAGGAAGGTTTCCCACACCACGCCCTGCGGATCGGTGATCCAGCTTTTTTCGGATTTGGCATAGCAGCAGGTCGTTTTGCCCTCCTCAACGACTGGCGCATCAGCGTTGGCGAGGCGGCCGTAAACTTCGGCCAGTTCGCCTGCATCCTCCACCTGAATGCCGAGATGTTCGACACCGGCGGCAGTGCCGCGCATCGAGATGGCGAAGTTCACGCGCGGATCATCAAGCATCCACTTGGCATAATCGGGCTTGGTCACCGTTGGTTCGGCGGCGAACAGGGTTGAATAAAAACCGATCGAGCGATCAAGATCGTCGACCGCGACATGGACGTGCAGGCGCTTCATGCGGCATTCCTTTCGGGGCTGGGCGAGTTGGCGGGGGCGTCAGCAGAGGCAGGGGCGCAGGCAGCACCACCGCAGCAATTGTCGGTCAGATAGCCAACCAGCGCGTTCATCGCGTCAAAATGAGCTGAATAGATGAGCGATCGCCCCGCCCGGCGGCGCACCACCAGGTTTGAGCGCTCAAGCTGGCTCAGGTGAAACGACAGCGATGACGCCGCTATGTCGAGCTGATCCGCAATCTGGCCCGCTGGCATGCCGTCAGGCCCAGCCTCAACCAGCAACCGAAAAGCTGCAAGCCGATGCTCCTGCGCCAGGGCGGCAAGGGCGGCGATGACTGAACCCGAATCGATCATGCCGCCCAACTACATCATTTCGATGTTAGTGGAAATATCGAAATGATGTATGCGACGGGTTATTCGCCCCGCTTGGTGCGCGTTTCCACAAATCGGTACACATCGGCGGCGCTTTGATCGGCGCGTTCTTCCATCGGGATATGGCCGGTTTTGGTGTAGACGATCAGCTCTGCCCCCGGAATGCGCTTGGCCAGCCAGCGGCCCGACGATACCGGGATCAGATGATCCTCATCTCCCCAAAGGATCAGCGTCGGCGTGGTGATGCGACCCAGCTTCGCGTCGGTGGCATAATCGGGCGCGGTCGCAAACCGGTCGATCGTCGCCTCGCGGTTGCCGGGATAGCGGAGCAATTCCCAGTACAGGTCGATTGCCTTGTCGGTGGCGAGCTTGGGATCGCTATAGGCGGCGGGCAGGCTGTCAGCGATCAGCGATCGCGGCGTGATCATCGTCGCCAGATTGCGGATTACCGGCATCCGCGCGACACGGAACGCCAGCGGGGGCGATGAATTGCCCGGTTCCGGCTGGCCCGATGCGTCAACCAGGATCAGCCCATCGAGATGTTCGGGATAGGCCAACGCGTAATGCCACGCGACCCCGCCCCCCATTGAATTGCCCGCCAGCACCATATGCTCGATGCCCAGCTTGGCGCGCACTTTTTCAACCACATCAACAAACGCGACAGCACCGTAAAGCTTGGCAGGGCTTGGCCCGGTCAGGCCGTGGCCGGGCAGATCGAAACGGACGATCCGGTACCGTTGGCCAAGCCGCTTCGCCCAGGGCTCCCAGGTATGCAGCGATGCATTGGAGCCGTGGATCAGCATCAGCACCGGGGCACCGCGCGGGCCAGTGTCGCGCAGATGCACCGTCAACCCACCGCCCAGCGCCACGAATTGCGACGTCGGACCGCCATATTTGGCGCGCATTGCCGCAGGATCGGTATCAGGCGTGCGAAAATAGATGAAAGCCGCGCTGGCGACGATCGCGAGCACCAGCAGCACCCAGCCGAAAAACTTACGCATCGTGAGGATCCCCTTTGCGGTGATCCTGCGGGACGGGAGGGACGGTGGCAAGTGGGGGCGCACATGATTGCTGCCTGACCCGGGTCGCGGGCTCATGAGAAGCGGCCTGTCGGCAAGCGCCCAATCTTGGCCGCTCAGCCTCGCGACGCGACGTCCCGGAACCAGACATCAGCCTTTGGAAGACGATCGCAGAGATGGGGTGTATTGCGCAAGTATGTCACTGGCTGTAATGAGTGTCCATGTCGCTTTTCAAACGCTCCGCCTTTGGCCGCTCGGCATGCTTTTCGTTAGCCGGGTTGATCGGTTTCCTAACGCCTTCAGCGGGTGCCGCTGATGCGCATGATTACAGGCCGTCCTTTCGTCCAGAAAAATTGAAAGGACCGCCAGCGGGGGAGGTCAATCAGGTGCTTGTTCTCGGCACCGGCCACCTTTCGGGGCTGTCGGTAACACCCGCAATGCTATCGCCGCTTCTCGATCGCCTGGCGGCGTGGCGCCCGACCGCCATCGCCACGGAGGATCTCTCAGGCCTTCAATGCGACAGCCTGCGCCGATATCCATCGCGATACGCCGATACAGTGCAGACATATTGCCCCGACCCCGGTCCTGCTGGCCGGGCGACTGGCCTTGATGTGCCCGGTGCCAATGCCGAAGCTGAGCGGCTCCTTGCTGCCTGGCCGTCCGCTCCGTCGCCTGCGCAGCGTCGGCACCTGGCGGCGATCTTCCTGGCGGCAGGAGAGCCCGGCTCGGCATTAGTGCAATGGCTAAGGCTTCCGCTGGGGGAGCGCCGCGCCGGAGACGGACTGAACGATGATCTGGTTGGCGCGCTCACTAAGGCCGAAACTCGTCGCAACGAGACGAATCTTGTGTCCGCCGTGCTCGCGGCGCGGCTGGGATTGGAACGTCTTTGGAGCGTAGACGATCATTCGGCCGACACTCCCGATAGCTCGGATCCAGCGGAGCGGAAGGCTGCCGCTGACGCGATTGGACGCGCCTGGGACAATCCGGCGACCCGTGCCCGACAGGCAGAGGACGCATTACTGGAGAAAAATTTGGCGCAGCCTGAGGGCCTGCTGAACATGTACCGTGCGTATAATGATCCGGGCGCGCCCGCTCTGGCGTACCGATCAGACTTTGGAGCGGCCCTTGTCGAGGCGTCGCCACAGCAGTTCGGACGGCAGTATGTGAGTTATTGGGAAACGCGCAACCTGCGCATGGTGGCGAATATCCGCGACGTGCTCGGCCGCCGTCCCGGCACGCGGCTGCTCGCAATCGTGGGCGCCTCACACAAAGGCTATTACGAAGCCTATCTCAACCAAATGCATGACGTGCGCTTGGTGGATGCCAACACCGTGCTTCGCTGATAGGGCCTTCGAAACGGCTGCTTTGAAATGCCGCCACCGCAAAAGCCGTCTAACCGCTTTCCACCCAGTTTCTGTCGGCTAACCCCCGTGCCCAGAGCGGTCGTTCATGGGCTCACGACGGAGAAGGCTTGAGAAATAAATCGCGATTGCGAACGCCGCGAAGCAAAGGCGTGGGTGATGCACATTGGTTCCACCAATCGTCATGCTGAACTTGGTTCAGCATCCAACGCGCAACAATGCATGCACGCGCCTGTGGATAGTTGAATGCTGAAACAGGCTCAGGATGACGGACGGGAAATCGGCTGCCATCCCCCAGGATCGGGATCACCCCTCACCGGACCCCCACACCCAATCCCTCTTCAAAGCTCTGCCGGTCCCAATAGCCGCGCTGGAACTCGAT
>JAKFUX010000033.1:0-53632 GCA_021732465.1 Sphingomonas sp. | reverse complement strand
GCTATCCATGGCGAGCATGATGGCAAATGCGCACCCCGGTCAACGACATTGGGGGTGATTGATCCGCGAGGTGCCTAGTGGCCCGTTGCGCCATCGCCGAAATGCGCGAGCATGTTCAGGTCATCGTTGGATGTAGGCGTAACGGTCACGTCGACCAGGTCGCTGGTGTTGCTCGTTGCGAGCGGCGACGGCGCGCTGCCAGCCACGTCATATGCCGTCCACAAAATCGCGCCCGCCCATAACAGCGCAGTCCAGCGACTGCGAAAGAGTTTGGCGAACGGCACGGTGCCAACCCTAGGCCCGCGCGGTTAACGCCCGGCGCTGCGACAGGGTTAACCCGGCGATCAGATGCTCCCGGCGCTGTCGCTCCTGCGCGGAGCGACAGCGCCGGTTTCATAGGCGCAGCCAGTGCCTCACACCGAAAGCCCAGCCGTCAAAGGATAATGATAGCCGGCGCGATTGAAGCGACAGATTAAGCCGCGACCTTCGCCCGGCTCGCCTTCTTGCGCTCATGCGGGTCGAGATAGCGCTTGCGCAGCCGGATCGACTTGGGGGTCACTTCGACCATCTCGTCGTCGTCGATATAAGCGATTGCCTGTTCGAGCGTCGCGCGCTTCGGCGGCGATAAGCGAACCTGGTCGTCCTTGCCGCCGCTCGCGCGGAAGTTGGTCAGCGCCTTGGTCTTCATCGGGTTGACTTCGAGATCGTCCGGCTTGGCATTCTCACCGATGATCATGCCCTCGTACAGCGCCTCGCCGTGACCGATGAACAGGATGCCGCGCTCTTCGAGCGGGCCGAGCGCGTAGTTATTGGCTTCGCCCGTCCCGTTCGAGATCAGCACGCCATTCTTGCGGCCCTCAATCTTGCCCTTGAAGGGCCCGTATTTCTCAAACAGCCGGTTCATGATGCCGGTGCCGCGCGTATCCGACAGGAACTCGCCGTGATAGCCGATCATCCCGCGTGATGGGGCCGAGAAGGTGATGCGCGTCTTGCCGCCGACTGATGGCCGCATGTCGGTCATCTCGGCTTTTCGGATGTTCATCTTCTCGACGACGGTGCCCGAATATTCATCGTCGACGTCGATGATAACAGTCTCGTACGGCTCGGTCTTGTTGCCGTCCTCGTCCTCGCTGAACAGAACGCGCGGGCGGCTGATGCCGAGTTCGAAGCCCTCGCGGCGCATCGTCTCGATCAGCACGCCGAGCTGAAGCTCGCCGCGACCGGCGACTTCGAAGCTGTCCTTGTCGGCCGCCTCGGTCACCTTCACAGCGACGTTGCTTTCGGCTTCGCGGAACAGGCGTTCGCGGATCATGCGGCTCGTCACCTTGGTGCCCTCGCGGCCCGCCATCGGCGAATCGTTGACCGCAAAGCGCATCGACAGCGTCGGCGGATCGATCGGCTGGGCGTGGAGCGGCTCGCTCACGCTGGTGTCGGCGATCGTGTCAGCGACAGTCGCGGTCGACAAGCCGGCCAGGCTGATGATGTCGCCCGCCTTGGCTTCGTCGACCGGCACCCGGTCAAGCCCGCGGAACGACATGATCTTCGACGCGCGGCCGGTCTCGACGATCTTGCCGTCATTGTTGAGCGCGTGGATCGGCTGGTTGACCTTGACCACGCCCGAATTGACGCGGCCGGTAAGGATACGGCCGAGAAACGGATCACGATCAAGCAAGGTCACGAGGAACGTGAACGGCACGCCCGCGACTTCCACAGCAGGAGGCGGGACGTGGCTGACGATCGTTTCGAACATCGGGATCAGCGTGCCCTCGCGCGCGTTCATGTCGGTCGAGGCATAGCCGTTGCGGCCCGAGGCATAGAGCACCGGGAAATCAAGCTGCTCGTCATTCGCGTCGAGCGACACGAACAGGTCGAACACCTCGTCCAGCACTTCCTGAATGCGTGCGTCGTTACGATCAACCTTGTTGACCACGACGATCGGCCTGAGGCCGAGCGCGAGCGCCTTGCCGGTAACGAACTTGGTCTGCGGCATCGCGCCTTCGGATGAATCGACCAGCAGAACCACGCCATCGACCATCGACAGGATGCGCTCCACCTCGCCGCCGAAATCGGCGTGGCCGGGGGTGTCGACGATGTTGATGCGGATGCTTTCGCTCGCGCCAGGCGGGGTCCAGTCGACCGACGTGGGCTTGGCGAGAATGGTGATCCCCCGCTCTTTTTCCAGATCGTTGGAATCCATTGCGCGCTCTTCGACGCGCTGATTGTCACGGAAAGTGCCCGACTGGCGGAAAAGTTGATCGACCAGCGTTGTTTTGCCGTGATCGACGTGGGCGATGATCGCCACGTTGCGGAGGCTCATAAAGTGTCCTGATATATGTACGAGGGGTTAGTTGGCTGCGCGCATAGCGCAAATGTTGCGGCGCGGGAAGCCCGCGACCGCAAGCGCCTATCGCACGTTGACCAAAAGCAATTCGGCCGATTCCGCGCTGACCGGCCTGGAATACAGATAGCCCTGGCCAAATTTGCAGCCCATGCCGCGCAAATGACTGCGCTGGCCTTTGGTTTCCAGCCCCTCGGCAATCACGGACAATTTCATTGTCGACGCCAGATCAAGCACCGCCTGCACGATCCCCGTCCCAATCGGGTCACCACCCGCGCCCAGCCCAGATACAAAGCTGCGATCGAGTTTCAGCGTGTTGAAGGGATAACGATGCAAATGCCCCAGCGATGAATACCCCGTGCCGAAATCATCGAGGCTGAGCTTCACCCCCAGCGCGCGCAAATCATTCATGATTCCTACCGCACGATCAGGGTTGGCAATGGCAACGCCTTCGGTGATTTCGAGTGAAATCGTGGCCGGATCAATCCCGGTTTCACGGATGATCGTTTCCACCAGCCCAGCAAAGTTCGGCTGTAGAAATTGGCGCGGCGATACGTTGATGCTGATCGTCACGGGCTTTCGGTGGGCAAAGCGCCGATGCCAGCGGGCGGTTGCTTCGCATGCTTCGCGCAGCACCCAGCTACCAATGGCGACGATCAAACCGGTTTCTTCGGCAATGTCGATGAAATGCCCGGGTGCCACCAGTTCGTCGGGGCGACGCTGCCACCGCAACAATGCCTCAAACCCCGAAATACTGCCATTGCCGAGTTCGACAATCGGTTGATAGTAAAGTTGAAACTCGTTGCGGAACAACGCGCCGCGCAGGTCATTTTCTGTCTGCAATCGAACGAAAGCACGCCGCCGCAGCGCCTTATCAAACACCGCGACTTGGCCCCGCCCGCGCGCCTTTGCTTCATACATTGCCGTATCGGCCTTGCGCAGCAGATCCTGCACCGTGACGTTTGGCGAATGCGCAAAAGCCAAGCCGATGCTGCCGCCGCCATGAATCTGATTGCCTGCGACCATATGCGGTTCCGCCAGCGCGGCGAGCATCGCATCGGCTATCTGGTGACAGACGGATTCATCGTCAAAATCTTCCATCAGCACGGTGAATTCATCACCGCCAAGCCTGGCAAGCGTGACCAACGGCCAGCCTGGCGCACCCGCACCAAGCGCCTCCAGCGTTGCCGAAAGTACGCTTGCCGTGGCTATCAGAACGGCGTCGCCAACTTGATGGCCAAGGCTGTCGTTGACGAACTTGAACCCGTCCAGATCAAGGAACAGCACCGCGACCCGGTAATCCGGGCGGCGTTGGCGGCGTTCAAGCGCGGTTTCGACGCGGTCAGCGAAAAGCGCGCGGTTGGGCAGCCCGGTCAGCGAATCGTGGAGCGCATCGAAATAGAGTTTTGCGGTAAAACGCTCGCGCTCAATCACCCGGCCCAACTGAACACCGATCTGCGCCATCAGCGACAGCATCTCTTCATTCTCGGGCAGATTTTCGCGCGCGAAAAACTCCATCACCGCAACCACATCATTTTGAATGCAGACCGGAAAGGCAAAGGCCGAATGCAGGCCGCATTGGCCCGCCACATCGCGGCGGGGGAAGTTATCTGCATTGGCAAGGTCGACCAGCCAAATTGGCAGGCCGGTATCCAGCACCCGCCCCGGCAATCCTACGCCGCGAATGAACTGCCGCTGCAACGTATCGTTGATGAACGGCATTAAGGGGTCGGGGTGCGCCGCAAACCAGATTTGCGGAGCGATCAGTTTGTCAGGATCGGCGACATCAACCAGATAGGCGTGCCCGAACGCCCAACCGGTATGGTTGCAAATTTCGGCAATCGCATGCGACAATGCGGCGCGCGTATCGGTAGCTTCGTTGGCCTTGGCGGCGATCCGGTGGAGCAGATCAATGCGCTGTTGCGACAGATACAGCTCGCGCAAGCCCCGTTCGGCAATGCCCTCTGCAGTGGTCCGCGCATTGCGTTCGCGCGCCAGCCGACGGCCAAGCCGCGCGATCTGGTCGCTGGCCTCAGCAGTATCGATAAAATCATGGGGGTTCAGTGCACCCATTGCACCACCAACGCGCATTCTGCGCTGCCGTCATGCATGCAGCCGCGATGCGATACGGCAACGGTTTCGCCAAAGTGCGCGGCAGCGCCATCGATAAACCCTTCGGCCAACGCGCACATTTTGCGGGGCGAGGAATAGCCGATGATCAATTCACCGGTGGTCAGCTCCTGAAACTGGAAATGCGGGCAGCCAGCCCCTGAATACAACTTGCGCACTTCGGGATGGATGATCGTGTTCACGCTCAACAGGAAATTGCGCACATTGCCGGGCGATTCGAAAAACGCCGGATAAGAATTGGCGAGGGACGGAATCGCGCTCTTGCCGAACCAGCGCAAAATTGCTGCTGGCGAAAGCTGGAGTTTTTCGGACGCAGCGGCCACCAGCGCCATGATCTCGCTATCCGGGTAACTGCCCAGCGAGGTATAAGCCCCCTCCAGCTCGGCCGCATCGAGCAGATCGTCCCAGCTGTCATCACCAAATTGATCGACGACTGCTTCTTCGAGCAAATTGAAGATAACGCCCTTCATCATTTCCTCCGCTGCGGTGGTTTGTCTTGGAGCAGGAATAGTGAAGACTGGGTGAATCGCGTCACCAATGGCTCAATTTCGCTGGCCCATTATGAACAAGGTGCCTTCATCCCGGCTTTTGCGCACCCGCCCGGGATCAATTAGGGGCAGCCGATGACCCAGCCGATTACCCAGCCGATTACATTGCTCCGCCGCCTGCTGCCCGATCGGTTTATCCTGCTGTTAATGTGCACGCTGATCGTGGCAACGCTGGTTCCCGCCACCGGCACCGCGCTCACCGCCATCGGCTGGCTTTCCAACACCGCCATTTTCACGCTGTTCTTCCTCCACGGCGCGCGGCTTGCCCCGCAGGCGGTGGTGGACGGGGCGAAAAGGTGGCGGCTGCAGGCGGCGATTCTGGGCTTTGGTTATTTGGGCTTTCCCGCCGTGATGCTTGGGGTAAGCGCGCTGCTCCACGGCCAATTGGCACCGTCGCTGTTGCTGGGGCTGATTTTTCTGGGGGTGCTGCCCACCACGGTGCAATCGTCCATTGCCTATACGTCGATGGCGCGCGGCAATGTTGCGGCATCGGTGATCGCATCGGCGGTATCGAATGTGCTGGGCGTGGTGCTGGCCCCGCTGCTGCTGGCGGTGATCGCCAGCACCGCCTTTGGGCAATTTTCGCTATCGGGCATCGGGCGTGTGGCGATGCTGTTGCTGTTCCCGTTCGCGCTGGGGCAAATTCTCCGCCGCTGGGTGCTGCCAAGTGTTCAGCGCCATGCCAAGCTGGCGGGGATGATGGATAAGCTGACCATTATACTCGCGGTCTATACCGCCTTTGCTGAAGCATCCGCACAAGGCGTGTGGCAGCGCATCGGGCCGGGCGAGCTTGGCGGGCTGGCCCTGATCGTGCTGGTGCTGTTGCTGGTCGCCTTTGCCGCTGCCTGGGCGCTGGGCGGGGCACTTGGCTTTAACCGGGCGGATCGTATCACGCTGCTGTTCGCCGCTGCCCACAAAAGCTTGGCGACGGGGGCGCCAATGGCGCGAATCCTGTTCCCCCCGGCCATCGCAGGCGCGGTGATTTTGCCGCTGCTGATCTATCACCAGCTTCAGCTGATGATATCGGCAGCTATCGCCCCCGCGCTGGCAGATGATACGCCCGATTGAAGCCCGGTTGAAGATTGTCGCTAGGCGTATTACATATATGATACAGTTGAACGGCGGGCGATTCCGCTGCATTGATGCCGCTGGGCGACGAAGTATTAAGCTGCGTTGGAGAAAATGATGGCGACCGCGACCGAAACCGTAACTGCTGGCCTGGTGCTGACCCCACCTGATCCGGTTCCCGTGGTCGCGCCAGAGCGTGCCGTGGGGCTGGTGCCGGTGGACGCGGGCACGCGCACCCAGTTGCAGACCAAGGTCGACAGTTTTGTTGACGATCTTGTCGCGCAGGACGTGAACTCGCCCGAATTCGGCAAGCGTGTCGACGCGATCAGCGCGATGGGGCAAAAGGAAATCCGCGACGCCGCCGGCCAATCGAACCGCTTTCTTGATCGCCCAGTGCGCGCGATGGACCAGGAATCAGGCGTTGGCGCTGATCTGGCCGAATTGCGCCGCACGATTGAGGATCTTGATCCCGGCAAAAAGGGCAGCCTGCTCGCACCCAAAAAGATTTTCGGCATCATCCCGTTTGGCAACAAGATGCGGGATTATTTCGACGGGTATAAATCATCGCAAGGGCACATCTCATCCATCCTGAAGTCGCTCGGCTCGGGCAAGGACGAGCTGTTGATGGATAATGCCGCGATCGATGTGGAGCGGGCCAATCTGTGGACGTCGATGGGGCGGCTGGAGCAGATGATTGTGCTTGCCCAGACGATGGATACCCGGCTGGAGGATGCAGCCAATGAACTGGATCACACCGATCCGGCCAAGGCCAAGGCGATCCGCGAGACCGCGTTATTCTATGTCCGCCAGCGCACGCAGGATCTGCTGACGCAAATGGCGGTGACGGTGCAGGGTTATCTGGCGCTTGATCTGGTCAAGAAGAATAATGTGGAACTGGTGAAAGGCGTTGATCGTGCCAGCACCACGACTGTCGCCGCCTTGCGCACCGCGGTGACGGTGGCACAGGCATTGACCAACCAGCGGCTGGTGCTCGAACAGATCACCTCGCTCAACACCACCACTGCCAACATCATCGATTCCACCGGCAAACTGCTGAAAAGCCAGACCGCGACAATCCATGAACAGGCCGCAAGCGCCACCATCCCGCTGGAAACGCTGCAACGCGCGTTCCAGAATATCTATGACACGATGGACGCGATTGATGTGTTCAAGCTGAAGGCGCTCGACAGCATGAAGACGACGGTGACCTCGCTGGGGGCCGAAGTGGAGAAGTCAAAGGGCTATATCGCGCGGGCTGAAGGGCAGGCGCAGGGATCGCTCAGCGGCCCGAACAGCGATCCGTTCAAGCTAGAGGCGGTGTGACATGACTGACGTCGATCGCCAGATCGCGCGTTCTGCCGAATTGCTGGAACGAACGGGGGAGCGTTACCGCGCGGGCATGGTCCGTCGTGATCGCGCCGACGGAATTGGCCAGCGGGTGACGCGGATTGCGATTGCCGATGGCGCGATTTTACTGGCGACGATCATCTTTGCGCTGGTGATCGGCCCGATCGGGCTGCTGGGCGCCGTGGGGATAATGACGTTGCTGATCGCGACGACACTGGCGCTGGCGATCATGCCCGGCGCGCCCGCGCCAACGCCCGAAAAACTGCGCGAGGTGCCGCTCAAGGCGCTCCCGGCCCAAACCGAGCGCTGGCTGGCAACGCAGCGCGCCGCGCTGCCCGCGCCCGCGATCAGCTTGATTGACCAGATCGGCGTCCGGCTGGAAACGCTGAGCCCGCAACTCGCAATGCTCGACGAAAATGAGCTGGCCGCCACCGAAGTGCGCAAGCTGGTGGGTGAGCAACTGCCCGAATTCATCAAGGGCTATACCCGCGTCCCCCCCGAACTGCGCCGCACCGAACGCAATGGCTCAACCCCTGATGCGCAATTGCTGGATGGTTTGCGGCTGATCGAAAGCCAGATTGGTGAGATGACGACGCAACTCGCCGAAGGCGATCTTGACCAATTGGCGACGCGCGGGCGGTTTCTGGAAATCAAATATCGCGGCGACGGGGCAGACGCGGCGGGCTGAGCGCCGCCGGGTATAGCAGCAATTGACCGGGCATTTTTATAATGGCATTGATTGTGCCAATAGATGCCATCGAGGATCCTCCCATGCAGGTCGCCAACGCCATTGTTCCTACGCCCGAACAGATGACCGACTTTTTTGGGGCAGCTGAAGACGGCCCCTTTACGATGATCAATCTGCTGAAATTCAAACCAAAAGCCGAATATGCCGACGGTCATGATGCGCATTTGAGCGGCTGGGAAGCCTATATGCGCTATGGCGTGGCGGTTGCCGCGCATATCAAGGCTGTTGGTGGCATTCCGGGCTATGCCGGGCGGGTGACGGGGTTGATGCTGGGCGAGGTTGAGGAGCTATGGGATATGGTGGCGCTCGCTGAATATCCGTCGCTGGCGGCATTTCTCGCAATGGTGGCAAACCCCGATTATCAAGCGATCTCAATCCACCGCGAGGCCGGATTGGCGGGCCAGCTCAACATAAAAACGCAAGCGCCGCGCGCCTGACTGTTTCCCGGTCAGCGGACACGCAGCCGGTTGGCAAGCGCGCGTAGAAACGGCTGGCGCGGGGTTATCGTTAACCGGCTTTCGCTGTCGTCTGCATGATGATCGGCATAGATGACCGCACCGTCTTCCACCGATTTCAGCCGCGCATAGGGCACGCGCGGCGAAATTTCCTTGCGCACCAACGTCACCGGGTCGATCGTACAGATCACAAAGCCGCCCGAAACAAAGCTGGACGCATAGACGGTGTCTTCGTGCCACAAGGCAGGCGGCAAATAGCGATAATTGCCGCGCGGTTCGCGCCCATCGATGTAGAGCAACCCGCAACCGGGGCCGCCCCTGCCCACTTCAAGAATGTCGTTCCAGCTAATGCGGTCGTCGGTCATTTCCTTCGGCCTTTATGTGCGGTTATTGACAAGGATCTTTGCCCGGTCCGCCAGCCGGGCCACGGCATCTCCATGGATGCCGGGCGCGGTGGCGAGCAGGCCGAATGCCTGCGCGCTGGGCGTGTTGAACGCCAGCGGCGCGCCAAACGCGTCGGTAACGGTCGCACCAGCCTCCATCGCGATCAGCGCGGCGGCGGCAATGTCCCATTCGAAACCCCAGCGCAGTGTTGCGACCAGATCAGCCTCGTCCGCTGCCACCATCGCAATCCGCAGCGCAATCGAATTGGGTTTTGCCACCAGCACCAAATCGCTGTCGGCGCTGGGCAGCACATCACTGGGCACCCGAGCACCGGCAAAAACCGCGCGCGGCCCTGCGTTGATCGCCAGGCCATTTCGCGTTGCCCCGCTGCCCACGCTTGCACGCCATGTTTCGCGGCGCGCTGGCGCATCAAGAACGGCGATCACCGGCAGGCCGCGATCGACCAGCGCGACGGATACCGCCCATCCCGGTCGGCCGCGCAGATAATCGCGGGTGCCATCAATAGGATCAACCACCCATAGCCGCTGGCAGGCCAGCCGATCGGCGTTGTCGGCGGTTTCCTCTGACAACCAGCCTGCTTCCGGATCAATCGCTGACAGCCGCCGCCGCAACAGCGCATCAACCTCCAGGTCGATTTCGCTCACCGGGTTGCCGGGCGATTTTTCCCATCGGCTGAAGTCATCGCTCCAGCGCGCCATGGCGAGCCTGCCCGCTTCCGCCGCAGCCGCGGCCACCGCATCGGCCAGCGTTTCAGCCACTCGCCACCGTCATCCCCTCGATCAACAGCGTGGGCACGTTGATGCCATAGCGAAATTCAAGATCATTGGCCGGGGTTAGCGCCATGAACATATCGCGCAGATTACCGGCAATGGTGAATTCCGCGACCGGCGTGGTCAGCACGCCGTCCTCAATCAAAAAGCCCGAAGCGCCCCGGCTGTAATCACCCGTCACCCCGTTTACGCCCATGCCGATCAGTTCGGTAATATATACGCCGCGCTTGATATCGCCGATCAGCGTTGCCGGGGGCACATGGCCGGGTTCCATATGCAGGTTGCTGGATGAAACCCCCGGGCCGCCGCCCACGCCGCGCGATGCATGGCCCGTTGGCTCAAGCCCCAATTGCCGCGCCGATGCACTGTCGAGCAGCCATGTATTCAACACGCCGTTTTCGACCAGACACAGGGGCGATACCGGCAAACCCTCACCATCAAACGGGCGCGATCGCATGCCGTGCGGGCGGTGCGGATCATCCCGAACAGTGACGCCGGTACTGAATATCGCCGTACCCAGCGATTCGAGCAAAAAGCTGGTCTTGCGCGTAATCGAAGACCCCGCAATCGCGCCAACCAAATGGCCGAGCAGGCTGTTGCCGACACGCGGATCAAACACCACCGGCACGGGCCCGCTTTCGATCCGGCCTGGCGACATGCGCTTCACCGCGCGCTCACCAGCCTTTGCGCCAATCATCGCTGCATCCTCCAGCCGGTTGAGGTGCCGGGCGGCGTGATAGGCATAATCGCGCTGCATATCGCCGCCGGTGCCCGCAAGCACACTGGCCGATACGCCGTGACTGGAAACCGCGTAACCGTGCGCAAAACCGTGGCTTGTCGCGAGGCCCATTACTGACCTGGCCACGCTGGCGCTGCCGCCTTCGCTGTTGGATACGCCTGGCACAGCCCGCGCGGCATCCTCTGCAGCCAGTGCCCGTTCCTTCAACGCTTCCGGCGAGACCATGACGCCGTCGTCGAGGTCAAGATGCGGCGGTTTGCCGTGCATCAATCGGTCAGCGGGGGCGAGGCCGGCCCATTCATCCTCGGGAGCCTCGCGCGCCATCGCAATGGCACGCTCGACCAGCGTGTTGAGCGCCTCAACCGACAGATCGGACGTGGAAACGCTGGCGTTGCGCCGCCCGACAAACACCCGCAGCCCCAGTTCGGCACCCTCTGACCGGCCAACATCTTCCAGCGCGCCGAGCCGCACCGATACGTCCAGCGCGGTATCGGCGGCGAACACCGCGTCGGCCGCGTCGGCCCCGGCGGCGATGGCGCGGGTAACAATGTCGTGCGCCCGGTCACAGGCTTGGTCAGATGTGTGCATGCCCATGACTTAGGGCGCATTCTGGCAAATTTGAACCTCTGTCAGATTATATTCGCGTTGCGGTGCCCACGACCATGCATGCAGCGGCCATCAGCAGCCCCGCCCCCCGGTTCGACCGAAACCGCGCGAGTGCATTTGCGCCATCATCGGGTACCAGCGTTGCAACTTGCCAGCCGAGATGGCCCCCGACGGGCAGCAACGCTGCCACCGCCAGCCAATCCGGGCGCACCAGCCAAATCGCGGCCGACCACAGCATAACCGCCAGCGCATAAAATACCGCCACGCCGGCGCGCACATTGCTGCCCATGGCGCGCGCGGAGGATCGCACGCCAATCATCGCATCGTCATCGCGGTCCTGCAGCGCATAGATCGTATCGTAACCCACCACCCAAGCAATCGAACCAAGATACAGCAGGATCCCCGGCAGCGTCAGCGCGCCCGCCACATCAACCCAGCCGACCAGCGCCGCCCAGGAAAACACCATGCCAAGCCACGCCTGTGGCCACCAGGTGATCCGTTTCATAAACGGGTAGGCGGCGACCAAAGCGAGGCTGAAGACAGCGACAAGCGCCGCCAAGGGCGTCAGCTGGAGCAAGACGACCAGACCGATCAGGCACAGCGCGACCAGCCAGCCCCATGCCGCGCGCAGCGACACCGCACCACTGGCGAGCGGCCGGTGGCGGGTGCGCTCCACCTGTGCATCCAGATCGCGGTCGACGATATCGTTATACACGCACCCCGCCCCGCGCATCGCGATCGCCCCCACCAACAGCCAGAGCAGCAGGTCCCATCGCTCAATCGCGCCGCCCGCCAGCGCGACGCCCCACGCGCCCGGCCAGAACAGCAACCACCACCCAATCGGCCGATCAAGCCGCGCCAGTGACGCGAATGGCCGTGCGGAAGCGGGCAGCCAGCCCAGCAGGCCGCGCAACTCGCTATCGGGGACGATGGTTTGCGGGTCGGTCATCGTCCAGCCGCATAGCCGCCAGGTGCGGTTACTGGCAACGCCATCTGGCGCGGCGAAACATCGCCAGCCCGGTCGAAGCCGCATTTAGCTGCCCCCCCATTCGGGCTGAGCGAAGTCGAAGCCCAAGCCCAGCGCCTGCCCTTCGACTTCGCTCAGGGCGAACGGGGGGTAGTGCAAGTTCGCTCAGCCCGAACGAGGTGGGGTGGGAGGGGAGTGCAATTTGGCCGGAAACAATTCTACAAGCACGATCATGCAAACCGATATCGACATTGCCCGCCAATATCCCCTTCAACCGATCGCCGCGATTGCCGCCAAGGTTGGCATTCCAGACAGCGCCATGGAGCCCTATGGTCGGCACAAGGCCAAGATCGATCCCGCCGCGCTGCCGCTGCCGCAGGGCGGCAAGATCGGCCAGTTGATCTTGGTGACAGCGATCAGCCCCACACCTGCGGGAGAGGGCAAGACGACCACGTCGGTCGGGCTGGCCGATGCGCTGAACCTGACAGGGCGCAAGACCATGCTGTGCCTGCGCGAGCCATCGCTTGGCCCTTGTTTCGGGCAAAAGGGCGGGGCGACGGGCGGCGGCCATGCGCAGGTAGTGCCGATGGAGGACATTAACCTGCACTTCACCGGTGATTTCCACGCCGTCACCGCCGCGCATAATTTGCTGGCGGCGATGCTCGACAACCATATTCATTGGGGCAATGCGTTGGGCATCGATGTCCGCCGCGTCGTGTGGCGGCGGGTGATCGACATGAATGATCGCGCGCTGCGCCAGATCGTCCAATCGCTGGGCGGCGCTGGCAATGGGTTCCCCCGCGAATCGGGTTTTGACATCACCGTGGCGTCTGAAGTGATGGCGATCCTGTGCCTGGCGCACGACCCCGCCGATCTGCGTGATCGGCTGCGCCGGATCGTGGTCGGCTATACGCGGGACAGAACGCCGGTGACCGCGCATGACCTGAAGGCAGACGGCGCGATGGCAGTGCTGCTGGCAGAGGCGATCAAGCCCAATCTGGTGCAGACATTGGGGGGCAACTCCGCCTTTATCCATGGGGGGCCGTTCGCCAATATCGCCCATGGCTGTAACTCGGTGATCGCGACGCGGGCTGCGCTGGGCCTTGCCGATTATGTCGTCACCGAAGCGGGTTTCGGTGCTGATCTGGGCGCGGAGAAATTCTTCGACATCAAATGCCGCCAGGCCGGGCTTACCCCTGCGGCTGCCGTCATCGTCGCCACGGTGCGCGCGCTGAAGATGAATGGCGGGGTGGCGAAGGCCGATCTGGGGCGCGAAGATGTGGACGCGGTCAATCGCGGGGCGGCCAATCTGGTGCGGCATATCGAAAATGTCCGCCAGTTCGGCGTGCCTGTTGTGGTGGCAATCAACCATTTCGGTACGGACACCGATGCAGAGATTGATGCCCTGCGCGCCATTGCCGCTACGCACGGCGTGCAGGCGATCCTGTGCCGCCACTGGGCGGAAGGCGGTGCCGGTGCGACCGAACTTGCCGATGCCGTCGCCGCGCTTGCAGAGGCAGGGTCGGCTCAGTTTGCACCCTTGTACGACGATGATTTGCCCCTGCTCGACAAGATCAAGACGGTCGCAAGCCGTTTGTACCGCGCAGGCAGCGTCGATGCCGAACCGGCGATCATTGCGCAGCTTGCCCGTTTTGAGGCAGCCGGGTTCGGCCACCTGCCAGTATGCATCGCCAAAACCCAGTACAGCTTTTCAACCGACCCGACGATGCTTGGCGCGCCGGTCGGCCACACTGTCCATATCCGCGAGGTTCGCCTTGCAGCGGGGGCGGGGTTCGTGGTCGCGGTATGCGGGGAAATCATGACGATGCCCGGCCTGCCACGCGTACCGGCGGCTGAGGCGATTGGGTTCGATGATGACGGGCGGATCGAGGGGCTTTTCTAAGGGGGCGTGCGGAGGTGAATGGTGGCGAATGCTCCCCCATCCGCTATAATGACGACGCTAACCGAAGGAGTTTTCCCGATGACACAGAGCCCCTGGCAGCACGCCCGATCCGCAGGCATTGCCGATGACATCGATTTCGAGATCAAAGGCCAGGAGCTTCAGTTCGTCGAGATCGAGCTTGATCCGGGCGAAAGCGCGGTCGCCGAAGCAGGCGCATTTGTGTGGAAAGATGCGTCGATCGGCATGACGACGGTGTTCGGCGATGGCAGCGGCGATGCGGGTGGCGGGTTTATGGGCAAGCTGCTCGGCGCGGGTAAAAGGCTGGTGACGGGGGAAAGCCTGTTCACCACGGTTTTCACCCATAACGGCACCGGCAAGGCGCGGGTTGCCTTTGCCGCGCCAACGCCCGGCGCGATTCTGCCGATCAAGCTGTCCGATCTGGGCGGCACATTGATCTGCCAGAAGGACGCGTTTCTGGCCGCAGCCAAGGGCGTGTCGATCGGCATCCAGTTTCAGCGCCGGGTGATGACGGGGCTGTTTGGTGGTGAAGGCTTCATCATGCAAAAGCTGGAGGGTGATGGCTGGGTCTTCGTGCAGATGGGCGGCACCGTTGTGGAACGCATTTTGCAGCCCGGCGAGCAACTCCATGTCGATACCGGGTGCCTGGCCGCTTACACCCCCAGCGTTGATTTTGATCTGGTGACGGCAGGCGGCGTGCGCAGCGTGTTGTTCGGCGGCGAAGGCCTGTTTTTTGCGCGGCTGACCGGGCCGGGCAAGGTGTGGATTCAGTCGCTGCCCTTCTCAAGGCTAGCCGGGCGCATGCTGGCGGCTGCGGGCGGTCGCGGCAGCAATCGCGGCGAGGGATCAGTCCTGGGCGGGCTGGGCGACCTGATCGGCGGGAACGATTAATCCCACCGGGCATGAAAATGCTTCAGTTGAGCAACGAGTCGTGCTGATTTTCCGGGCACCCGGTGAACGCGGTTTCGGCGTCATGCCGCTCAACTGGGCGTAAAAAAACATGATTCTCGCGCAGTTTTTGGGCAAATGCTGCAATGCAGCTTGCATCGCCCGTGCTGATCGGCGACCAGCAGCCGGGGAATATAAAACGACATAATAGTCGGGGGCATGGTTAATGTTGGCAATGGACAGGGCCCATGCGGCAAGCAACGACGTTGCGACCCGCGGCCAGGAAATTCTCGCTTTTGGGCGCGGCGTCATCGAAGACGAAGCAGAAGCGCTGGAATCGTTAAGCCACGCGCTTGACGACAGTTTTGTCGCCGCCGTTGATGCGTTGATGGCGACACGGGGCCGGATTGTCGTTTCCGGCATTGGCAAATCGGGCCATGTCGGCCGCAAGATCGCCGCGAGCTTTGCCTCGACCGGAACACCTGCTTTTTTCGTTCACGCCGCCGAAGCCGGACATGGCGACCTGGGCATGGTGGTGCGCGGTGATACGCTGCTGCTGCTGTCGCTGTCGGGCGAAACGCGCGAGTTAAAGCATCTGGTCGCCTATGCAGCCGAAAACGGCATCACGGTGGTGGGGATCGGATCAAAACCCAAATCGACGATCATGCGGCTCGCCGATGTTCGCCTGGTGTTGCCGTCGGTTCGGGAGGCCTGCCCAGAGAATATCTCGCCCACCACCTCCGCCATCATGATGCTAGCGGTGGGCGATGCACTCGCCATCGCAATGATGAACCTGCGCGGCGTTTCGCGCACCAAGCTGAATACGCTGCACCCCGGTGGCAATATCGGGCAGCGGCTGACCCGGGTGTCGGCGCTGATGCACGCGCAGGACGAGCTGCCGCTGGTGACCCACACAACGCCGATGCGCGACGTGATCCTGAAGATGACGGCGCACAGCTTTGGTATTGCTGGCGTCGTGGATGATGATGGCATGCTGATTGGCGTGATTACCGATGGCGACCTTCGCCGCCATGCTGATCAGCTGCTTGAATCAACGGCAGCGGCGGTAATGACGCGTGATCCCGCGACCACTGATGTGTCCTCCTATGCCGAAGACGCGCTCCAGATGATGGAAGCAGGGAAGATCACCTCGCTGTTTGTAACCCATGCGCTTAGCCCCAGGCTGCCGGTCGGCCTGATTCATGTGCACGACATCCTCCGCGCCTCACGGCTCTAAGGCGCCGTGCCCGATTCAGTCACCAGTGGCCCCGCGCGGGTCGCGATTATCATTCCGTCGCGCTTCGCCTCAACGCGGTACCCGGCCAAGCCCTTGGCGATGCTCCGTGGCGCGGACGGATCGTCAAAAGCGCTGATCGAATGGACACTTGCCGCTGCGCGCGCCGTGCCAGGCGGCGCAAGCGTGCATGTCGCCACTGATCACCCGAAGATCGCCGAAGCGGCGCGAGCAGCCGGCGCATCGGTGCTGATGACCCCCGAATCCTGTGCAAATGGAACCGAACGCTGCGCCGCGGCCCTGGACGCACTGGACGATCTGCCCGATATCGTCGTCAATTTTCAGGGTGACGCCCTGCTGACGCCGCCATTTGTGATCGAAGCGTTGATAGCCGCGATGGCCGCTGACCCGACAATCGAGGTCGCAACCCCGGTAATCCGCGCCTCCCCCGCCGTGCAACGCCGACTGATCGATGATCAGCGCGCGGGCCGCGTTGGCGGCACCACAGTTACCTTTGGCCATGCGCACAACGCGCTGTATTTTTCCAAATCGGTGATCCCGCATCTGCCGCCCGCGCGGATTGGCGATCCGGCATTACCGCTGTTTTTCCACATCGGGGTTTATGCTTACCGGGTGGCAGCACTGCGCGCCTATGCCGATTTGCCGGTCGGCACGCTGGAATTGCTCGAAGGGCTGGAGCAGCTTCGTTTTCTGGAGGCGGGCAAGCCGGTACGCATTGTCGAAGTGCGCGATCCGGGCCATGACCTTTGGGAGCTCAACAATCCCGAGGATATCCCGTTTATCGAGGCTATCCTGGCACAACACGGCATTTGATGAACATGAATGACATGACAACCCAGCTTTGTGGCCGTGCAGTGGGCATGGATCACCCCTTGTTCTTGATCGCGGGGCCGTGCGTGATCGAAAGCGAGGCGATGGCGCTCTCCACCGCCGAAACGCTGAAGGGCATCGCTGAGCGACTGGGCATTTTGCTGATCTACAAAAGCTCGTTCGACAAGGCTAACCGGACCTCTGGCAGTTCGTTTCGCGGGCCGGGCCTCGAAGAGGGGTTGCGCATCCTTGAAAAGGTGCGGCGCGAAACCGGCATGCCGGTGCTGACCGATGTCCACGAAACCACGCAGGTCGCTGCTGTCGCCAGCGTCGTCGATGTGTTGCAGACACCGGCTTTTCTGGCGCGACAAACTGATCTGATCGAGGCGGTCGCGACCTGCGGCAAGGCGGCCAACATCAAAAAGGGCCAGTTCATGGCCCCCGGCGACATGATCCATGTGACGACCAAGGCGCGTGCAGCCGCAACCGAAACAGGCACTACTGCGCCGCTGTTGGTCACTGATCGCGGCGCAACCTTTGGCTATAATAATCTGGTGTCGGATATGCGCGGGCTGGTGATCATGCGCGCAACAGGCTGCCCCGTGGTGTTTGACGCAACACATTCGGTTCAGCTGCCCGGCGGCATGGGTGCCACCAGCGGTGGTCAGCGCGAATTCGTCGCCCCGTTGGCGCGCGCAGCGGTCGCGGTCGGCATTTCAGGACTGTTTATGGAAATGCACCCAGACCCTGATAACGCCAAATCAGACGGCCCCAACGCCATCCCGCTCGATCAGGCAGAGGCGCTGCTGGAACGGCTGCTGGCAATCGACAGCCTGGTAAAAAGCAGCGGCGCGGCTTGATCGCTGCGCGTTACCATCAAAGCGCCTCAAGCCAGGCCGCCAGCGCCTGAATTGATACGCTGAAATCGCTTTGGTGCGGCGGCACTTCAGGATCGCCCACCGGCCCGTACAACACCTGATATTCATGGCCGCGGGTCATGGCCAGATCGAAATAGAACGGTTCGATCCAGCCCGCAGGCGCCAGATAGAGCGTCGTGGTGGTCGGCCGGCAAAACAGCGTGTTCGTCATCGCCGCGCCCATTTGGCCAACGACGATCGACGCGCCAGCAAACAGCCGCACCTGTTCGGCAAAGCTCATCCCTTCGGGATTGATAATTGCAAAGCCGTGGCTTGCCATTAGGCTACGCACGGCATCACCATTGATCAGCGAGCGGCCATGCGCCACTGATCGATCAACAAACACGCGACGCCCCCCGCCCTGCGCCGCCTGATCAAGCCCAACGGTTTCCAGCGCCCTTCGTGCAAGAAAATCGAGCGCGATGGGGGATTTCACCACCGGATGCTCGCTGATCGGGGTGGGATAATACAGCGTGGAGAAGTGATACGCTTCGTGCCGCGCCACAATATCCACATGAATCTGCTGGGCGAGCAATGTTCTGATCGAGTCGATTCGAACCCGGTCGATTTCAGTGCCAAATGATTCGATGACCACGCGAATTGGCCCGGGATCCGCCGCCATCATGTGGAAAATGCCCTTCAAGCGGGGCAGATCATCAACCAGCCAGTGCCCGTAATTGAACGACCCCGCCGACCCCAGATAGAAGCTGCGCCAGCCCTGCAGCGAAAACATCTTGCGATCGGCCGCTCTGATTTTTTCTGCTGGTGCCATCCAGACAACGTCACGGTCGATATGGCGGCAGGTTTCGTAGATGATCGAGGTCGGGCCACCGGCATGGGCATAGAGCACCCCGCCGATCAGTGTTACGTCCCGCATCCGCACCAGCGCCGATACTGGCGCTTCGGGATATGGCCGCTGGCCGTAAAACTCAGCTATCATCCCCGAAAAGACGTCATCGACCACAAAGGTCTGGGGCGTTATGCGCCAGCGGTAGTGGCTGGAACCGAACAGGCTGCTGATTGGCTCCATACCATAGCTGGCGGGTTCGATAATCTCCCCGGCGCTGCCCGAACCGGCCAGCTCATCTGGCAGCGCGCCACCACCATAAATCAGCTTCGGCGCGCAAGAGATTAGCGGCAGCCCAAGCGCATCAACCACCGGCTCGGCAACATCGGGGGCCGTCACCGCGCCACCAATCGATCTGGCGCGCCAACGCACCTAGCCGGACGCCCTGCCATCACGGTCAATATTGTACAGCGTCGCCAATCATCATGAAATTCCGCACAGCGATCACCTAACGGAAATCGCAGCCAGCACTGAGCCGGATGGCAGGTGGTATCCATCAACTCTCCCTTCGAAGCGGTCGCGGGTGGCTTGCTCCTCGTGGTGGCTTCGTGCTGGTTTCGCCTTTATTCCATCTTACTGGCCCAATTCATTGCGATCGACTAGGTTAAAAAGCATTGGAGAAGCGTAGTGAAGTTCTGGTGGACATCCCCGCCCTTATCAGCGGCGCGCAATGCCGCGCGGGCGGGGGACTGGCACACGGCTGCGGCCCAGTATGAAATATTCCTGGCGAACCACCCGCGCCATGCGGCGGCCTGGGTTCAACTGGGCCATGCACGAAAAGCGCTGAGCCAAATCGAACCAGCCATTGCCGCCTACGACCGGGCGATTGCGCTGGCCCCCGCCGTCGCTGACACGTTTTTGCAAAAGGCCGGGGCGCTTCGCCGTAATGGGCAGCGCGCGGAAGCGATTGAATGCTGCGTTCGCGCGCTGGAGATTGACCCTGGTTTCGCGCTGGCCACCGAAGAACTGCTTAGTCTGGGCGCGCGCGACCGGCTGCCGGGCGGTGTATCCCACGCGTCGGCAGAACAGCTCGCAGCGATGCCGTGGATTGCGGCCACAGCAGACCAGCAACGGGGAGATGTGTACGCGCCGTCGCATTATGCCGATTACCGCCGCGCACTGAAAATTCCCGCTGCGCCCGCATCGCAGGAAAAACGCAGCGAGCTGATCGCAGTCCTGATCAATGCGAGAAACGCGATTCCAGCAGATGTTCGCGCCACCCTGTCCAGCCTGCTGGACCAGGTTGACGCCGCCTGGCACGCGACCGTGTTTGCGCCCCTTGCCGTGCGCGACCATTCCGTAGCCAGCTTGGCCGCAATTGACCCGCGCATCCGGTTTGTGCCCGATGACGCGCCGCTGCTACCGGTCAGCGGCGGCGGCCTAGCCATGCTGCTGGATGCCGGTACGATGGTTGATCGACAGGGCGTTGGCTGGTTTCGCCATGGATTTGTTGGCACAGGCTGCATCGCTGCCTATTGCGATCATGATGCGGCGGTTGATGATTGGCGAACCGGACGCCGCCATGACAGTCCGATGTTTCAGCCGGACTATGATCCTATCTGGTTTGCGGATCGCACAACCACCCCGGCAATCGTGGTGGTCGACACCCGCAAGACCAGCCTGCCAGAACGCTGCGCAGACGACACCATTGCGACCGCGCTGGCCGCTGCCGGGGAAACTGGGGGCGTCGCGCATATCCCGTTGCTGCTGGCAACCGTTCGACGCATGGCCCCGCAGGCGGCAAGCGGGCTGCCCGACGGCGGTACTAGTCCGGCGGCAAGTCTGCGCGCGGTGTCACCGCAACCAGCCCCCGATCCGCGCCTGCCGCTGCGCATTCAGGTAATTGTCCAGACGCGGGATCAACCTGCTATGCTGCGCAAGGCCATCGCCAGCCTTCGCCGCAAAGCCGCGCATGCCGATCTGCTGGATTTCACAATCGTGGACAACCGCAGCCGCGAAACAGAAACGGCCGCGCTGTTCCAGGCAATGCACCGTGACGGGCAGGCCGATATCCTGCAGCATGATGAGCCATTTAACTGGTCACGGGCAAATAATCTGGCCGCGGCACAGGGCACCGCACCTATCTTGCTATTTGCAAACAACGATATCGAAATGCTGAGCAATAACTGGGATACAGCGCTCCGCCGCGCGATCGCCCTGCCCGGCGCAGGCGCGGTCGGGGCCTTACTGCTCTATCCCGATCGCACCATCCAGCACGGCGGCATGATCATGGGCATGGGCAATGGTGGCCCTGTACATGAAGCCCTTGGCCTCGCCGCCACTGAGCCCGGTGCGATGGGCCGCCAGACCAGGGAAAGGTCTGCTGCTGCGGTAACGGGCGCTTTTCTGGGGATCACCCGGTCGCTGTTTGACGAGCTTGGCGGCTTTGATGCGACAGGCCTGGCGATTGCCTTTAACGACGTCGACCTGTGCTTTAAAGTACGCCGGGCCGGGTTGCTGGTGGTGCAAACACCGCACATCCAGTTAATCCACTACGAGTCCAAATCACGCGGCATCAATACTACCCGTTCCCAAGTGGCGTGGGATCTCGACGAACTGGGCACGCTGTATCGGCGCTGGGGCGATGGGCTGTTTGATGATCCAGGGTATAATCCGCACTGGACCCGGATTGGTCAGCCTTTTGACGGGTATCGCTTTCCAACGACACTGGAAATTGCCAACCATATCAACCGCAGCGCCCGGCCAAAGCCGTGGTCAATCATGCTGCGTGATGAGGCTGGTCGCCCGGCAGACCGGTGATCCATGCAGCGAAAAGCTTCGCACGGGAACACCGATTTTTCAAACACGCCGCAAAAACGCTATGTCGGGCGCCAGCGGGGTTCCAGCGCCGCTGGGCTCTTCCTGATCGTTGACCCTCTTCCAACACACCGACCAGTTTGGTGGGGTCGTTTGGCACATTCCGCGCGTGCTTAAGGCCACGTCCCCATGCACAGTGGCGGGGCTTTATGTAACCTTAAGGCCGTATTACTTCAGATTAAGCGCCACCCAAACCGTTCGTGGCAACGTAAAATTGCCAAACTCTAATGCTGTTGAAGCAATAACCGGCGCAGATACGCACCATAATCACTTTTGCCATAGCCTGCAGCCAGCGTCTCCAGCGCTGCCGCATCAATCCAGCGCTTTTCAAAGGCGATTTCCTCTGGGCAGGCGATCTTGAAACCCTGGCGTTTTTCCAGCGTCCGCACGAATTCTGCCGCTTCCAGCAATGCATCGGGCGTGCCCGTATCAAGCCAGGCAAATCCACGCCCCATAATCTTCACCGACAGGCTGCCATCGTCGAGGTAGACCCGGTTCATATCAGTAATCTCAAGCTCGCCGCGCGGTGAAGGCTTCAGGCTCTTGGCGATATCGGGCGCCCGACCGTCATAGAAATACAGGCCGGTCACCGCCCAGTTTGATCGCGGGTGCGTCGGCTTTTCCTCAATGCTAATCGCGCGCATCGCTGGATCAAATTCAACGACCCCGTAACGTTCAGGATCAGTGACATGATAGGCAAACACGGTCGCACCTTCGGACCGGTCCGGCGTGCTGGTGAACAAATCGATGATGCCATGCCCGTAAAAGATATTATCGCCCAAAATCAGCGCGGATGGATCATTGCCGACGAAATCAGCCCCGATAATATAGGCTTGGGCCAACCCGTCGGGGCTTGGCTGCACCGCATAGCTGATCGACATGCCCCATTTGGCACCATCGCCGAGCAATGCCTGAAAACTCGGCACATCGCGCGGCGTTGAAATGATCAGCACGTCGTCGATGCCCGCCAGCATCAGCGTTGACAGCGGATAATAGATCATCGGCTTGTCATAAATCGGCATAAGCTGCTTCGATGTCACTTGCGTCATCGGGTGCAGCCGCGTGCCAGAGCCACCGGCCAGAATAATGCCCTTCACGATTTCCGCCCTCGCGTTTTTTCTGTTTCTTGCAATTCGATAACAATTTCCGCGACAGCATCCTTCCATGGCCGTGGAAAAATTCCAAAATCAGCGCTGATTTTAGCTGTCGAGAGCCGAGAATTGGCGGGTCTGCAGGCGGTCGTTGGATATTCGGCGGTGGTGATTGGCCGGGCGACAGTCGCCGATCCATCAAGCGCGAAGATCGCATTGGCGAGATCACACCAGCTCGCCGCGCCGCCATTGACGAAATGATAAACGCCCGTGGGGGCATCTGTTCGTCCGAGATGCGCGCGTGCGATCCCATGAAGTGCGCGCGCGATGTCATCGGCAGATGTCGGGCACCCGATCTGGTCGGCAACCACATCAATTGCCGACCGGGTCGCTGCAAGCCGGCGCATCGTCTTCAGGAAATTCTTGCCAAATGGGCTAAGCACCCAGGCGGTGCGCAAAACCACCGAACGCGGGTTGCCAAGGCGAACGGCCAGCTCGCCCGCCAGCTTGCTTGCCCCGTAAACGCCTAGTGGGCCAACCGGATCATCCTCAACATAAGCATCGGGCTTTGTACCCGAAAATATATAGTCGGTTGAAAGGTGGATGATCGGAATCCCCGCCGCCCGCGTGACATCAGCGAGTATCGCCGGGCCTTGAGCATTGATCGCAAACGCCGCGGCTACATCGCTCTCAGCACAGTCCACGGCGGTGTAAGCGCCCGAATTAATCACCAGATCGACTGCCCGACCGCCAAGATACGCAGCGATGCTTGCCGGATTGCCTAGATCCATCTCTGCGCGAGCGGGTACCAGCAGCGTGGTATCCGCGTCCCACGGCAGCCGCGCAAGTGCCTGACCGACCTGACCCGTGCCACCGGTAATCAGAATGACGCTCATTATTTGGCGCTCGCCGGGGCCAAGCCCAATCGTTCCGTGCGATAACGACGATCGAGTATCGCCTGCCACCAGGCGTGATTGTCAAGATACCAGCGCACCGTCGCGTCAATCCCGGCGGCAAAATTCTGTTGCGGTTCCCAGCCCAGATCGCGGCGGATTTTGCGCGCATCAATGGCGTAACGCTGGTCATGCCCGGGCCGGTCGGCAACGAAATGGATCTGATTGGCATAGGACTGGCCGTCACTGCGAGGTTTTAGCCTGTCCAGCACCGCGCAGATCGTGCGGACGACGTTGATGTTCGTCTGTTCGGCATTGCCGCCGATATTATAAGTCTCCCCCGGCGTCCCCGCTTCAAACACGCGGCGAAGTGCGCGGGCATGATCCTCGACATACAGCCAGTCGCGCACATTCGATCCGTCGCCATAAACCGGCAAGGGCTCCCCACCCAGCGCGCGAATAATGATGAGCGGGATAAGCTTTTCGGGGAAATGATACGGGCCGTAGTTATTCGAGCAATTGGTGACGAGCGCCGGCAGATGATAGGTGTGGCCCCAGGCGCGGACCAGATGGTCGGATGCAGCCTTTGACGCCGAGTAGGGCGACCGGGGATCATAGGGCGTGGTTTCGGTGAACAGGCCTTCATCGCCCAGCGAGCCAAACACTTCGTCCGTCGAAATGTGATGAAACCGAAACTCGGCCTGTCCCGCTGCATCAAGGCTACGATAATAGCCCAGCGCCTGCTGCAGCATAGTGAACGTGCCGACGACATTGGTCTGGACGAATTCGCCCGGGCCGTCGATCGACCGGTCGACATGGCTCTCTGCCGCCAAATGCGCGATCACTTGGGGCCGGAATGCCGCAATGGCCTGCGCCACATCGTCAGCATCGCAAATGTCACCCTGAACAAAGCTGTAGCGATTACTGCGCGCCACTGGCGCAAGCGATTCAAGCACGCCAGCATAGGTCAGCTTGTCATAAACAAGCACATCATGATCGGAATCGGCGATCAGATGCCGGACGAGCGCCGACCCGATAAACCCGGCCCCACCAGTAACAAAAATGCGCACGAAAAACCCCTTTATTGAAATCAATCGATGCTCAACGGATGCCCATCGTAAACAAACGGACTGTCGAACGCATCCAGGGTTGGTAACGCCATATCCTTGGCTGACAATATTGGCCCCGATGCGGGTAATGGCCAATTGATCGCCAGACGCGGATCATTCCACGCAATACCGCCGTCACATTCCGGGGCATAGACATCGGAGACTTTGTACACGACCTCAGTATCGGGTTCGAGGGTGACAAAGGCATGGCCAAAGCCCGCTGGCACGAACAATTGCGCGCCATTGTCAGCACTTAACTCCAGCGCGACATGGTCACCATAAGTTGGCGACCCTGCCCTTAAATCCACGGCATAGTCCATAATCCGGCCTCGCACACAGCGGACAAGCTTGGCCTGTGCGTGCGGCGGTCGCTGGAAATGAAATCCTCGAATCGTGCCAATGTCGCGCGAGAACGAATGATTGTCCTGCACAAACGCAACATCAATCCCAGCCGCTGCCATTAGCTTGGCGCTATGCGTTTCCATGAACCAACCACGGTCATCCTCAAACCGCTTTGGCTTCACCAGTTTAACGCGCGAACCCACCAGAAAACTCTTTCTCATGTAATGATCGGGAGTACTCGCGATCAGCGCACAACGCTGCGTGCAAGGATAAGTGGAGTGAACAACTGATTGATGATGTTCGCCAGCTTTGAAGGCTGGTTTGATGCAGCATTGGCGATGTAAATGACGTCCTTGTCCCGCATCTCAAATCGCTGCGCCAGGAAATAGCTTTCCGGACGCATCAGGTTGAGGCGATAGATAATCGGCTCCGCAGTGTTAAGCGCGGCATCATCGCGGAACCGGAATAGGAAAATGGCGGATGCGTCAGCCTGAGCATCATTTGGGCCGCCCGCCCGCGCCAGCGCTTCGGCAAGCGATACCCGCGACACTTCGAAGGGAACCTGCTGACTACGCGCGACGGCACCAAACACTGTGTAGGTTTTCGGCCCCCGGATAAGCTCCACCCGGTCCCCCGGTGCCAGCGTCACATCATCCGCGGATAACGACCGGATCGTCCCGAGCCGCTGTTCGACGACAACCGATCCGCGCGAAAAACGGATCAGCGTATCATCAGCGGTCGCCAGACTGCCCCCGGCTGATGCAATCGCATCAAGCAGGCGCTCCTTGCCCAAGGTAAGCGGGAAACGGCCAGGCTTGTTCACCGCACCTGAAACGACCACGGTATTGGTGACACTCGACCCGATCACGACCAGCGCGCGCGGATACTGCGACATGCCTGCCATTGCGCCAACAATACGCTGCTCAATCTGCTGCGCGGTCAATCCGGCGACTTTGATCATCCCCAAATACGGCAGACTGATCTGCCCCTGGGCATCAACCACCGTTGCCGGAAAGGACTGACCCCGGGCGTTGGGATCAAGCCCGGCGGATGGCCCCTGCAGCGCACCAGCGCCGCCCCCACCCCCAAACAGGGTGACGCCAATTTCATAAATGGTGATGTTCAAAACATCACCCGGGCCGACCAGATCATTGCGACTGTCCGCCGCCAGTTGGGCAAGCGTTCCGCCCCGTTTGGGGGCTTCGACATAGTTGATGCTGTCCACCGTCGCCAAATCAAGATCAACTATTTGAAATTTAGGGGTAGTGGCAGTGCCCCTAGCTTGCTTGATGATTGCCCCGGCCGTTGGCCCATTGGCGGGTAACGTCGCACACCCCGAAAGCATCAGCGTCGTAACGGCAATCCAACGCCGACTATCAAAAAACCGCATCAACATCGCTATCAGTATTCCCGTCTGCTCACTTGGGCGTCCATCGTCAGGCAAGACACCGGCCTGATACCGCCTCAAGGTCGACGGCGATCTCATTAGCAAACGTACCACCGATTGCCAGCGCGTTTTTGGCAGTCCGTTCAGGCGGGGCGTTCAGGCGGCGCGGGCCTGCAGTCGCCGATGGACTTCGCATGCTTCATCCATCGTATCATAGTAAACCAGCGCGCCGCCGTAAAGGACCGCACCGCGCTGGCAATATGCCCGCAGCGTGCCAGGATCGTGCGAAATCATCACCAGCGTTGCATTGTCACGCCGCGATATCAGCGCCTCTTCAGAACGGCGGCGAAAGCGCTCGTCGCCGGCACCGGTGACTTCGTCGACCAGATAGCATTCAAATTCGATCGCGAGGCTGATGCCGAATGCCAATCGCGCACCCATCCCGGCGGAATAGGTCGAAACAGGCTGGTACAGATACGCCCCAAGCTGCGCAAAATCTTCAACAAATTCTAAGAGATCCTGCTCAGGCCGGTCATAAATGCGAGCGATAAATCGGACATTGTCGGCACCGGTCAGGCTCGCCTGGAAGCAGCTACCATAGCCGATCGGCCATGACGTCGACATCGTCCGCGTCACACGCCCCGATGTCGGCTGCTCAACGCCCGCCAGCAATCGCACCAACGTTGATTTGCCTGCACCATTGGCACCGCAAATGCCGATCGAATCGCCCTTGTGGATCGTGAAATTCAGGTCAGCAAAGACCTGCTTTTCAAAATTGCGGATATGATAAACCTTGGAAACGCGTTCAAACTGGATCATTCTCTCGACCTGATTCTGCCTCCAGGACAACACCTCTTGGTCAGCGGTGCGCCGTCACCGCTAGCGCCAACGCCCCCTATCCTTCTGTCCTGACCGCACCTATAACCGCGCCCGAGCCGATAAGAAAGGCTGGAGATCAGCTTGAAATCGGCGCAAATCCCGTTGGATATCCCCCTTTGTGTTGACGGTAAAATGCTCGTCAGCGGAGGCACCGGCGTAGCAACCTATGCCAGGATGGTGCGCGATGCTTCACAATCGCTGTCCCGGTTGCCGCTCGTACTTGATGCACGGCCCGCACCCTTTTTACCCGCATGGCTGGCAGCGATGCCGGGCGGAACGCGCGATCTGCGGAGGGTGGGCAGTGCCGTGGGTCGGCAGCGGCTGGAGGGTGACGATCTGTATCGTCGTGCCCATATCCATTTCGGTTATCATAAACGGCTATTCCGGCTTCGCAGCCGCGCCCATCCATTCGGGATCATGCACTGGACCTATCCGGTACCGATCCAGATGACCGGATGGGTTAACCTGTATACCGTGCATGATATGATCCCGATCGAGCAGCCGGATCTGACACCGATCAACGCCGTGCGCCACCGCGCTGTGCTGGACGCCATCACGGCGCAAGCGACCGGGATTATCACCGTATCGCACAATGCGCGCCGCGCGATTATCGCAGGTCTTGGTTGTGCGCCTGATTTTGTAACCAATGCCGGCCAATCGGTCGACCTGCCAGCGCCAGCCGATGCACAAGCGGCGCCGGCCCTGCCGGGCGACCTGCTGCCCGGCGGTTATCTTTTGATCCTGGGATCGGTGGAGCCGCGCAAAAACATTGCGGGGATAATTGCTGCCTATGCTGCGAGCAATACAGCCATGCCACTGGTGGTCGCCGGGCCGGATGGCTGGCGTTCAGACGACTTGAACGCGATTGTTGCTCAGACACCGGGGGTTGTTCGCCTGCCGTATCTTGAGCGAGCCACAGCAATGCAGCTGGTCGCCAACGCCCGTGCACTGCTGTTTGCATCACTTGCCGAGGGGTTCGGGCTGCCGATGATAGAGGCGATGGCAATGGGTGTGCCGGTGATGACGAGCGATCGGGGCGCGCTGGCGGAAGTAGCAGACGGCGCGGCGCTGCTGGTTGATCCCACCGATCAGGGCGAGGTGGCTCAGGCGATCAGCCGACTCTCAAGCGACGACGGGCTGTGCGGCGACCTAAAGGTTCGGGGAATTACGCGCGCGGGGGACTTTTCGCCGGCGCGCTTTGCCGATCGGCTTGGCGCGATCTATGCTGCTTCGGTGCAGGCATATCATACCAGCTCCGCTGCGCGCTCCGGCCAGGATAGCCGGGCATGACGCGCCGCCGCATTGGCATTGATGGCTATAACTTTGCAATGCCGCACGGCACCGGCATTGCTACCTATGGCCGGATGCTGGTCGATACGCTGCGGCAGATGGATTATGAGGTAGACGGCGTTTTCGGCTTGGACGTGCATGGCCCCGTCAACCACCGGGAAACGCTGTTTTATGATCGGCTGGTGCGACCGGTTCGATACAAGCGCAAATGGCGCAGGATGATTGCGCGTGGCCGCCACGCAATGGGCATGGCATCTGCAACCGCGTTACTGACCGTGCCCCAGGGTCAAGTCGACGCCCGCGCCGTCGCTGATCGGATGCCGCATTTTGACCGGCTTTGGAGCAGCAAGGATCTGTTCGACCGCGCCAATGATTATTTCAGGATAACCGGCCGATTCGCGCGCATTACCGTCGATCAACCGCCAGACATCATGCACTGGACCTACCCGATCCCCGTGTCACTGGAGGGCGCGCGCAACATCTACACGATTCATGATCTGGTGCCATTGCGGCTGCCATTTGCGACGCTGGACGACAAAAGATGGTACCGAGGGCTGGTGTCTGCCTGCGTGGCGCAGGCCGACCATATCTGCACGGTATCGCAGGCAAGCCGGCGCGACATCATCGACCTGCTGGGCGCTGATCCCGCGCGCGTATCGAACACGTACCAGATTTCGTCGATTGATCCGGCATTATTGGCAGAAGATCCAGCCGTCTCCGCGGGCCTGATCGAATCCACGTTCGGGCTGAAGGCCGATGGCTATTTTCTCTATTTCGGGGCGATCGAACCCAAGAAGAATGTAGGCCGCCTGATCGAAGCGTATCTGGCGCTGGGCACACAGACACCGCTGGTGATTGTTGCTGGCCGGGCGTGGCAAAGCGAGGCAGAAATGGTGTTGCTGCCAAGGCCCGACGATTCCGACAGCCCCCGCCACGCCCATCTGGAGAAGCGCATCATCCAGATCGACTACCTGCCCCGCCACTTGTTGATGCGGCTGTTGCGCGGCGCGCGGGCGCTGGCGTTCCCATCGCTGGCCGAAGGATTTGGGCTGCCAGTGCATGAGGCGATGCTGCTGGGGGTGCCCGTGCTGACCTCCAACCAGACATCGCTGCCCGAGGTGACGGGCGACTCGGCGCTGTCGGTTGATCCATATGACACAACCGCAATCAGCGCGGGGCTGGCGCGGCTGGACGGGGATATAGCGTTGCGTGCCGATCTGGCACACCGGGGTAAGGCCTATGCTGCGCGGTTTTCGCCAGAGCATTACCGCACAGCGTTGACGCTGATGTATGATCAGGCAATGGGCAGCCCGACATGATCGACATGAGCGAACACTCCGCCACCCAAGCCAGGGAGTTGGAACGGTTTCAACCGTTACCGATTGATCCCTTTGGCGCGCTACCGCATCAGGCGAGCAAGCTTCCCGGTCTAGGCGGTCCGATGCCGCCTGATGATCCGGCCTATGTTTTCAAAACGTTGAATATTCGGCCCGCGCTGGGGCCAGTGACGTTCATGGTCACGCTTGCAGGCTTGCGCGCGACCCGTGGCACGCTGGTCGTCCGGGTGACATCGACGTTGATGGCGGCCGACGCGCGGCCAGTGCCGGTCAAAACAGTGCCGTTGCTGCTTGCCGATCTGGCCGCGCGCGGGGGTATTTTTACGATCGAAATCGACAGCAAGCGCAACGTTTATTACGTGCTGACGGCGCATATATTTGATGAAACTGATGCGGTGGTCGATGATATCGGCGTGTTGCTGGATCGCCGCGAAGAATCGGACAGCCAGTCCGTGCGCCCCAGCGCCGATGAACTCGAATCGCTGCTCGACGCGCCGCCGCAGAAGATAAAGTCACGCCCGGACATGATCTCGGTCGCCGCGCCCCAACTCGCCTGGCCAGCGTCGCAGGCGTTGACGCGGGCGCAGTTCAAAGAAAAAGCCTTTGCCGAAAGCGCGGCTCTGCTCGGGCGCAGTGAAGAATTTGGCGATCGCAACTGGATCGACGCCTATATCCTGCAAGTGCTCAAGCACTTCGTTCCCTCCCAGCCGGGCCACACAGCGCTCGGAATCGGGGATATCGGCCATGACATTCCAGAATTTCTGGCAGGGCGCGGCTGGCAAGTAATGGTGGCAGCAGCGCCGGGCGGGTCAACCGAGCAAACCCTTACAACCCATGATCTTTCCGGCGACGGGATCAAGCCGGCGGGACCGATTGATCTGCTGAGCATGCAGGGCCAATTTACCGATCTTGACTTTATGTGGTCAATTGGGGTGCCGGATAGCGACCAGGGCTATGATGCCTTTCCCAAATTCCTGCCCGAAAGCATGATCTGCCTGAAGCCCGGTGGCGTCGCGCTACATATCATCAGCTATTCCGGTACGCTTGATCCGGTTCGAACTGGGCCGACTGCGCAGCGCGCCTACGCCCGAAGCCAGATCGAACGTATGGTCCTGGCGACCATTTCGCATGGCCAGGAGGTAGCGCAGCTCAAATTTGCCCTCGAACCTGCCGACATTCCGGCCAAGTACGAATCGATCCCCTTTGGAATCATCGCCCGCCGACAATGGTAAGGGGTAGGCTGGAGTAGGTTTATCGCCCGGGCGGGGAACGCTGATCGGGGCTGGTTGAGGCCCCGATCAGCGCGCCATCAGGCTTCGTGCTCGCGGACGCCCGCTGCAATCAGCCAGCCAATCGAATAAACCAGCAACAGGCCCAAAAACACCGTAAGTACAATTCGGCCACGCTGTGGGTAAAGCGATTTTACGGGGATGTTGGCCTCCACGACCCGGACAAGGTAGAGTTGCTGGCGCTGCGCCCGCTCTCGCGCCTGCTCCAACGCTGCCGCTGCTGCCTCATACCGCTTACCGGCAAATTCCTGACGTAGGCGCAAATCTTCAAACCCGCCAAGATTGTCTGCAATCGTCGATCGTGGGCCATCGCCACCCGCCAGATGCGCGGATTCTAGGGCCACCCGACTTGATAACGACTGAACCTGCCGCGCCAGCGCAACATATTGCGGGCTCGACCGGTCAATAAACGCTCCCATCGTTTCCAGCTGTGACCGTGCGGCAGCCAGATTGGCGCGCAACGTGGTAACCAGCCCGATCTGTGCCTTGCCCGAACCCTCAGGATCTATGTCAGAATTATTCTGGCGAAAGCTCGTCATCCGCGCCTGCACCTCCGCCACCGCGCGTTCAGCGCTGTCGAGCTGGCGCTGTGAGGCGGCTATCGCGTCATTATAGCTGCGGGTGTTCAGGTCATTGACGCGCGCCTCGCCCATCAGCAGCAACTTGCTAATGATGGCGTAGGAATCTTCAGGCCGAAACGACCGGACGACCAGCTTAATTAGCCCAGTTTCGCTATCACTGCCAACGCTGACCTGGCCGTTGTAATATTTCAGTAGCCGCTCGGGCGTGGGTGTGTCCGTGCCCAGCTTGCTGAACAGATCAACCCCGGGCCGCCGGAACCGCTCGACCAGTTGTGCCTCACGCTGCAATTGGCTGACGGCATCGTGCGACTGAAGGTAATCAGTCACGCTCGATCCGTCGCTGCTGCCCGGTGTGCCCCCCCCCACGACCCCAAGCAATGCACCAAATCCGGTCGGTACCGCCGACGAACTATTGGCGGAACGAACGCTGAAATGCGCTTCTGACACATATTGATCTGATGCGATCAAATAATAATAGCCCGCGACCAACAGGCTTGGCAGCACCACAATCAGCATAAAGCTGCGCCGCGCCTTGATCCAGTCGATTGCCTGTCGCAGCCGGCTGGCGCGTTCTGCGGCAACTGGCTCGGGTGCCAGCGCAAAAATTCCGTGCATGTTCATCAAAAGACTCTTTTCAAATGCTTCCAGCGGCCGGCAGCGTAATGATTATGAAAGATGAATGCGTTGTTTTACCGCGCGCATCGCGACCAAGCCAAACAGATTCAGGATAAGGCATGCAGCCGTCATGAAAGTAAAGTTCACATACTTCAACGTGGCGGACTCGAAAGCCCCGTACCGCACCAATTCAAACATATGCGGAAACGGATTGTACAGCAGATAAGTTCGATAGGGCTGGGGCAGCCATTGCACTTGGTAAAAAGCACCCGACAACGGGACCATGAAATAGGTAAAGGGATGCACCAAGCGCTCCAGCAGGCGGTTGTCGTGCGTCCCCCCAATGATCATCGCCGCGATGCCGAACGAGAAGAAGAAAATATAGATAATGCCCGCTAGCAGATACAGCGGGCGAACCGGAAACTGGGCATAGCCAACGGAGATGATGACCGCCATAAGAACTGAAAATGCGAGGAAGGTGCCCGCCAGCTCAAGCAGCGCCCGGGCAAGGGCAATGTCAAACACAGACACCATTTTATGATACATCAACGGCAAGTTGCCGTGCAGCGTACCCTCAGCGCGATTGACGATCCCGCGAAACATAATGAAAATCGTGTAACCCACAACGGTCAATGCCACCGGGTGTATCACGCCATGTGACGGATAGCCGCTGTGCAGCAGCGCGATGACACTGCCGAGCATCAATGGCTCTCCGATCAACCACAGATAGCCAATATTCTCGCGACCATAGCGGGTATGCAGCTCGCGCATCAGCACCGCACCAATGACGCGCGTGTGGATGGCAAAGCCCCGCGCCAATGGCGACGCTTTCCTAGTTGGCAATGAAACGGGCAGGTTGGTGTTCATTGCGCGACCTCATTCACCAAACGCAATACGTCGTTGGCGTGATTTTGCCAACTCGGTCGTTGCCATGATGCCAACCGCCCGAGCTGGGCAATCCTTTCCGGGCTGTTATCATGAGCATAGGAAGTTATCGCACGCATCCAGCCGGGCCCGTCAATCGGATCCAGAAAATCGGGCGCTGCGCCCCCGGCTTCGCGGAGCGCGTCGATATCGCTGCACAGCACCGGCACGCCCAAATCCAGCGCCTCGGTGACGGGCATGCCATATCCTTCGGCAAAAGATGGCATCAGCAATGCCTGCGCGCCCGACAGCAATCGCCAAACCTGCGAATCAGGCAGCCCGGCATATTCGTCAACGCATCCCTTCAACGCCGGGCAGCGATCAAGCATGTCGACGATCTGCTCATTCTCCCATCCCCGCCGTCCGATCAGCACCAGGCGGGGAATGGCATCGGCACCATGCGTATCAGCCATGCGGCGCCAGATGTTCAGCAGCAACAGGTGGTTTTTGCGCGGTTCGATGGTGCCGATGCAGACAAAATAGGGCCGGTCGACCGGGGTGCGTGCGGCCTGCCGCGCGATCGCGTGCTCCTCCACCCCTAGGTGGGCGATCGCGGTTCGCAGCGAGCGGTTCGATCGATCAATCCAGGGCTGAATGGTCGCCAGCGTCGCTGCCGAATTCGCGATCAGACCATCGCAAAACCGCACCATCGTGGCGATGCGCACCCGGTGCTCGGCGGCCCCATCCGGCCGGGCATATTCGGGAAATTCAATCGGGATTAAATCATGCACCAGGCAGACAAACTTGGCCCGCTCGCGGCGCAGGATCGATTCGACCAGCGCGGGTTTGGTCAAATGATGCGGGGATGCCTGAAGGTACACAACCGGTGCTGGAAGCGGCGTTGCGCGCACCGGGCGCAAAGCGAGCAGCCACCGGGCTGCAAACAAGCGCTGATCAGCATTAGAGACTTGCCCCTCGCGCTGCCAGCGTTGCGCCGTCGCTGCCAGAAACTGGCCCACAGCGCTGGCTGAAAGTCGCCCATAGCCTGCGACAGGATGGACGGCTGCAAAATGCAACCGATCGGGCACTTGCGCCATCAGTTCGCGTGCATAGGCCATTTCGACCCGGTCAACGCCGGTTGGCGTTGGGTGCAACAGTCGGGAGATGAGCCGCGACAGATCGAGAATGATCGATGGCCTGCCGCGTTGATCACGCAGCACGTCTTGCTCCCCTGCGTGCGCCGGTGAGATCGGTGGACATCTTCATTGGACGGTCATGGGCTGGTCGCCACCGCCACCGCTCTGGGCGTCACGGCGACCGGTGGCTCGACGGGCTTGCGCTGCGTCACGGGCGGAAGATCACGCAGGAGTGATCGTGCCGCTCCGCCGATCAGGAAGTCGATCCCTTTATCACTCAAAAACGCGCCGTGCAGCAGGCAGCGATCAACCAGCACCCGGTAAAAGGCATCGAAAACGCGCGGATCGGGATGCTGCGGGCTTGTCCAAAAACTGCTGAGTCCATCCTGATGCGTAATGCCAGCGATATCATAAACGGCCCTGCCCAGCACGATCACCGGTTTGCCCTTGATCAACGCTAGCGTGCCCGCGGTACTGTTGACGGTAACCATGCCCCGCGCAGCATCGAGCAACTGCTGCAAATCGCCATGCTCGACGAAATCCACCCGGTCAGCGAGCCCGAGCCGCTCGGCTTCGGCTATGGTCACCAAGCGCCAGTTTTTCAGCCCGGCATCAAGCGGATGCTCCTTCACCGCCAGCCGCGTGGTCGGTGGTGCATGGGCGGCAAAATCAGACAGAACACGCACAATTGCTGGTCGCATCCCGCCAAAATCGGAATGGAGCCTGATCTGATAATCTGAATCGAGCTGGAGCGGGAAAAGAAAGAAATCAGCGCCTTCCAGATTGCGCATCGCCTTTGCCGTGCGTTCATGTTCTTCGCGGCGGCGCCGAAAGCGGCGTAGCCACTCTACCCCTTCGGCGACAGGGTCGCTTGGGCGGTGCGAGTGGTGGAACGGGAACCGCCAATATTGTAGGACGAATTCGGCATAATAGAAAAATGCGCCCCATCCACGCGCCGCGCGAAACGACTCGATAGGTGGATAATCAGGAACCGGCGGCAAATCTTTTGCCTGTTCAAGGTACCATTCCGGATCACGCGGCAGCGTGGAATTGCCATTTACCCCGTCACGTTCCAGCGTCACCCAATCCGGCCGCACATAGCCTTCTTCAAAAACGTGAATCCGAGCGCCATGTTGCCGCGCCACCTTGATCGCGATGGCATGTTTGGGGCGCGAATCACCAAACACGACAAGGTCGGTCACGCCTTTGCGCTGGAACAGCCGCGTGATGTATTCAGGCCAGTCCCTTTCGCGCCCGACATAATCGATTGCTCCGGTCCAGGTTGCCCGGTCGCCACCGTTGAAGTTAATGCGGATGATCTCATGACCATGCAGCCGCAGCGCGGCACCCAGACGTGGAAAAAACGATCCGTGCGGCCCTTGCAGGAACAAAAAAACGCGTCCCGCAGGCTCGTTTGTCGCCATTGCCCCGATCATCGCATCCACCGGTTGATCCGTCCCTGTAATAACCGAAGGCTTGTCAGCATCGTCATCCGTTTTGCCCCGGGGGCGGCCATCCTGGATATCAGCAGTTCGGGTGAGCATGGCAACTTGGTAATCGGATCGAGATACCGTGGATATAGAATGAGCGTTGCCGCAACAAGTTCCGCCAACGTCACTTTTCGCGTCCGGCGCGAAATGGGTGGAGCAAGGTCACGCGTCAACCCCCAGCCAGCGTAAAATGGCTGGCCGTGCACCGTTACCGCCCGATGCCGCATCAGCGCTTCAAATCCAGCAAGCGAGGTCCACACATGCACCTCGTCCACCACGTCAAGCAGCGAGGCAATCGACACGTTGCGTACGATAACGTCCACAAATTGCAGCGCAGCCTGTTCGTCGACCGCACCCGCCCGGTGGCCTGCCTCGACATCAGGATGCGGTTTGAAGATGAGATATGCATCCGGCTCAGCGGCTCGTGCGCTACGTAAAAGATCAAGATTGCCGGTCACGCCCCCGCCCCCCAGCATGACTGATCGGTCATCCTCCACCTGCCCCGTTACCAGCACAAGCCGTCGGCCCGCAGGCAGCGCCAGGGGCGCAACCGGCCCGGCGGCATATTTGCTGATCCCACCAGCAACAATACTGGCTATCAACGCCTCGGCACGCGCGAGCAAGCCGGGTAAAAACGTCGCGGTCTGCAGAATATTCTCGAGCGCGCTTGGGCGGGTGGGATCATAATAAATCCCCAGCGGATCAACGACAATCGATTGGGGCGGATGCAGCCCGCTACCAAGCCCCACTGACCGGATGAACCCATCCTCAATTTGGCAAACCGGCACGCCATTGGCCGCTGCCGCCCCAAACAGAGTCGCCGGCACGCGCGAGGGCCAGACGGCAAGCGCGCCGCCCACTCCCACACAGGCTGCAATTGCCGCACCGGGGGTACGCGCATTCGTCAGCGGGCGGCGCCGATCAGCCCATAAAAAGCTGTGAATCTCACGCCGTTTCCAGCCTGCGATCCCAGCCAACGCTGCAACGGAACGGTTCTGATCGATCATCACGCGCCAAGCCGTCAGCTGTTCCACCGCCGCTAGCGCCGTAGAAGGGGAACCGGTAAACCAATCCCGGTAATCGACGCCGTGAATAAGTAGCTGATGGACGAGCGCGTCGATATCATCACCCGCGGATGGCCCCGGTTCGCCGGTCAGGGCATCGCATAAGGATACCGGCACCCCGGCTAATTGCCCGGCAATGGCAAGGTCATCGCCAGGTGATGCAAAAATCGCCTCGCAGCCATGAACCGCCGACCACGGGTCAACCTCCCCCGCCAAAACCGCGATGCCCCGTCGTTGCAACCAGCGTAACACGGCGCGCGGCGTGCCGGGTCCCACTAACGCAAACCCTTTACTCGCGGCTCTGTTGCCAGCCTGCGCCAGCATCGCCTGCGCAGCCTGCACGCTTGCAGGCCGCATCATCCAATGTCCGGTGCCGCGCGCCGCAAGTGGCGGTGCCCAGAATGATCCGCCAACCTGCCCAGCAACCAGGGCAGCACGAAGGTCGGCTGCATGTTGACGCGCACGTGGATCAAGGACCGCCACATCCGGCGGATACAAAGGCGGCACTATCGCGGGAACCCGGGGCCGATACCCCGGAAAAGGCGGTGCCCGCAAAAAGAATCTGTTGGTCATTGATCGGCTTCAAATGCCCGACACGGTCCGCACCCGATCGGCCCAATCGGCATCAAATCTGCACGTCGCGCAACGCGTTACGATCCGCCAGCACCATTGAGAAGAAGATCGAAATCGGCAATATCATGGGAATCGCAGCCACAACGATCAGGGCTTCGAACGACAAACCGAACAGCCTGGCAAGCACAGAAACCAGCACAAACGACACCTGCGCGGCATAGGATTGGATACCGCTGACGGTGCGATGTTCATTACCCGCGAGCGACCCTCGCACAGCAAGCGGCAAGGCCATAACGCCGTAGCAATAGCCCCATAGCGCCCAGCCCTGCCCGATATCGCGCTGAAACAGGCAGGTGCCGATCAACATTTCAAAAAGGACAATTATGGCCGGGGCAATGGCGCTGACTGCGATGGCGGTGGCGGTGGCCGCGAATGGCCGGCTTGCGGACGAAAACTGGTGGGCAATGCCCGCCAAGAAGCCATCGGTATTGGGCGCCATCGATACAGCCACAAACATCACAGTCGCAATCGCCAAGCCGGCCACGACCTGATCGACATGCCCCGTCACCAACAACCAAAGCCCTGAAAAAACCGCGAAGATCATCAGCGCAACCATTGCAATGGTTGCCGTGCCCAACGCGGTACCAATCGAATTCAAACTCAATCTCCGTCCCAGAGCAGCGATGGCCTCTAACCAAGATATGCTGCATGGCCAAGTGATCTATATAACGCATGGCGCGCAAACTCCCTTCTGCGGCAATCCGATCAATTGTCCTGTTCCGGGGCACTGCGCACCCATGGTTGCCCGCTAGACGCCGCTCTGGCCAATGCTTGGCTGCTGGATTAGAGCGCCCCCGGGATACAGCACGTATCGATTGATTGCCGTCGGAGACTATCATGGCGCGTCGCCCCCTTTGGGCAATTCTGCTCAAGTTCACGCCAAAAGGCCGGATGGCGGCGTCCTGGCGGCAATCGGCCGACGCGGCGATGCAGCATGCCGATTGGCCCGCCGCGATTGACCAATATCAACGCTATCTTGGCGTTATGTCGTGGGATAATGGGCGACGCATTCAACTCGGCCACGCGCTGAAGGAAGCGGGCCGACATGCAGAATCGCTATTGACCTATCAGGCTGTGTTGGCGGTCGACCAGCATCATGCCGACCTGTGGCTGAGCATCGGTCATGTTTTGAAGCTTATGGGTCGTGATGACGACGCGGTGGCCAGCTACCGCACAAGCGCCGAAATCGATGGCAATCGGCATGCACTTCAAGAACTCGATTCGCTGAGCGCAAAGGTGCAGCGCCAACCGCAGGCCAAAACTTTTGCTGCGTCGCAGCTGATGGATCTGATCCAATCCCAGAGCGACCATTTGAACGTCACCGACGTGCTGGGCATGGAGTATTGCGAACGGGCCGGCGGCATTCTGCTATACACGCGCGATTCCGCGATCAGCTTTCAGCCGGTTGGCGGGGAAGGGGTGACAGAGAAGGCCGTTAGCGGCCTGGCAGTGCTGAACATTGTTTCGCACCCTGTTGATCGTGCGCGCCCACTCAGCGGCCAAGTTTATCTCGATTATGGCGACGGCTTCAACGAACGCCTGGGCCTGCCATACACCAGTGATGGTGCTCCGGTTTCGTTGCTTGTGGTGGCCCCTGGCCAGCTTGTCCGGCTACGCTGGGTACCCGACAAAAAGATCAACATGATCCGCCCCCCGGTCCTGTCGTTTGACGTGATCACGTCGCTGAGTGAAGCAGAAGCGCTAGTGGACGAGAATTTGGGCAGCGGCAGTGGCGCCGATAAGCTGATCGATGTTGTGCGGTCGGCCTATGCCGGGGAGGTGATCGAGCCCGGCATTGCTGCAAAAACATCGGCACGGTTATTGGGCAAGCGGGGCGACCCAAGCACGTTTTACGGCGACTGGATTTTTCACCACGAAACACCATCCACAGCAGAATATGCCCGTATTGCGGCACTCACCGCTGCGATGGCACACAAACCGCGATTTTCGTTTGTGGTGCCGGTGTACAACACGCCGATCAATCTGTTGCGGGAATGCATCGATTCGATGCTCGCCCAAACCTATACTGATTTCGAAATCTGCCTGGCCGATGATTGCTCCACCGACCCGCAAATCGCGCCGTTGCTGGCCAGCTATGCCGCCCTCGACCCGCGCGTTAAGGTAACGCGTTCGGCTACCAACGGGCATATCTCAGCGACCAGCAACCTCGCACTCGACCTTGCGACCGGAGATTTTGTCGTCCTGGTCGATCATGATGATCTGATCCCCGATTTCGCGTTGTTTGTGGTGGCGCATTATATCAACCAACACCCAGATGCTGACATATTGTTCTCTGACGAAGATAAAATAGACTTTAACGGCGCCCGCACCGACCCCTATTTCAAGGGCGCGTTTGATCAGTATCTGATGTACGGCCACAATATGGTAAGCCATCTTGGGGTTTACCGGCTATCGTTGCTGCGCGAGATCGGCGGATTCCGGCTGGGGCTCGAAGGAAGCCAGGATTATGATCTGCTGCTCCGCTGCCTTGATCACACCACTGGCGACCGCATCATTCATATCCCGCACGTTTTATATCACTGGCGGATGACGCCGGGTTCCACTTCGGTCGCGCCCGACCAGAAAAGCTATGCAATCGTCGCCGCGCAGTTAGCAATCAACGATCATTTCACCCGCCGCGCCCTGCCCTTGCGGTCGCATGAAGGGCCAGCGAGTGGAATCAGCGGGGTTTCACCTGCGGTGGGCATCGCGCTGACGACAACAATTTCTATTATCATTCCCACGCGCAACGGGCTGGACGTGCTAAAACCCTGCATTGATTCAGTGCTCAAGACGCGCGACGGGCATGTCGAAATTTTGATCATCGATAATGGCTCCAATGATCGCGCGACGATTGATTATCTCGCCTCGATTGAACAACAGGGTTTGGCGCGGGTGCTGCGCGATGATCAGCCGTTCAACTTCTCGTCGATCAATAACGATGCCGCGGCCCAGGCAACCGGCGAGATCCTGTGTTTTTTGAACAACGATACCGAGGTGTTGGCAACGGACTGGCTGGACCGGGCGCGCGCGCTGTTGTCGATCGACGATGTCGGGGTTGTGGGCGCGCGATTGCTGTTCCCCGATGGCAAGCTGCAGCAGTTCGGGATCGTGCTCGGCATGGGGGCACACCGGGTTGCCGGCACACCGCATGGCGGCATGGCGGGCAGCGATTTGGGATATTTCGGCAAAGCGCAGTTGATGCAGGAGTTTTCGGCTGTGACGGCTGCCTGCATGTTTATCCGAAAGCACGATTTTAACGCTGTAGGCGGCTTTGAACCAAGCCTGGCAGTGGCGTATAATGATGTTGACCTGTGCCTGAAAATTCGCGCGCGTGGCCTGAAGATCGTCGGCGACCCAAAGATTTTGCTGATCCACAAGGAAAGCCGCAGTCGCGGGAGCGATGTCAGCGGCGCGCGCGCTGATCGATTGCTGCGCGAGGCGGCCTGGATGCGCGATCGCTGGGCACCAGCGCTGGATAATGACCGGTATTACTCGCCCAATCTGACGCTGGAGCGCGACGATTTCACTCTTGCCCGCACCCCGCGTGTGCGGCCGCCGTGGCACGTGGCCTAGCCCCGGCAACGGCAATCGCCCGGCCTTGGGGCGTTGACGACGGCCAATGACTGAACGGGTGTTGCGCCCAAATCCCGCCCCGCGTAGCGGCCAATGCCGGTGGCGGACGGAAATCGCCCAGAATTTAAGCGGTAGCCGACCACCTGAATCGAAAGTCCGCTGCATAAAGTGTAATCTGCCTTTTGGCAGAAGCGCTTGACTGCGGCGAGGATTTCGTCGGCGGATTTTCTCCATCGGAAGGGCTTTGGGTGGGCGTTATGCTGATCGATGAAGCGTCGGATATCGGCTTCGAGCTGGCCGACGAAAGTGTGGATGCCGCGCTGGATCTGCTTGCGGGTGCGTTCTGCGAACCAACGTTCGACCTGGTTGATCCGTGACGCGGAAATTGGCGTGAAATGGTCGTGATAGTGCGGCCTGCGCGCCAGCCACGCGGTGATGCCGAACCTGCCGTTCCGGATGTCCGCGCTCCTCCTCCGTCAAGATCAACGGATCGACGGGACGACCCTTTGCCACCTCTCCTCCTCCCGGGATCGTGACACCAGGAGTCTATAATGAAATCAACTTGGGTTTCAGGTGACGAGCGTTTAGCGACAATAGCATCCTTGCGAGTTGATCACCTGGGCACTGGTCTATGGTTCCCGCGGCAATCGCGATCTTGCCGCCGAACAGGCGATCCTCAAGACTTGGGATCGACGCACCGACACCGGCAAACGCGGCACGGCGCTGGCGATAGTTATGGGCGAGCCGATTGTCGCCCCCTACCGCAAACGATCCCAATGAGCCGCTGGATCAGCACACAATGGTCGACAATCAGCGTTGTGCTTGGCAAGGCCGTTTCCGGACCATGCTATGGTCGGGCAAGCCGATTTGCGGGCGGGTATGTCAGGCATTACGCCAGGTGGCATACTTGAATGCGACGGGATGTGAGGCTAAGGGGCCACGTATGGTAAAAATCAGTGCTATCGGTGACTTCCACGATCACGCGCACGCCTATCAATATGTTTCATTTGATCTTTTCGACACGCTGATCAGGCGTCGCTTTCTGAGCGTCCACGAAGTCCACGATACCGTCAGCGCCTTTAGCCAGGCACTTGTCGGGCGGCGGCATGAACGCGCCGCGTCCGAGATTACTTCGCTGCGCTATGCCATGGGAACCGCACTCAAGGCTTCGGTCGAGACGGTCATCCAGGAACCCACAACCGAAATGGTTTGGGCACGGATATTTGGCCACGAAACAATGATCGCCGACGATGCTACGCGCGCCGATCTCGTCGAGCAGGTCGTGACGTTTGAGCATTCGCTGGAAATGGCGAATTTGGTGGCGATCGACGGTGCCCGCGAATTGCTGACCAACCTGCGTCGAGATGGCAAAGTCATTATCGCAATCTCTGACATGTATTTCACCATGTCGCAGATGGAGGCGATCCTCACAAAGGTCGGATTGATTGATCTTTTCGATCATATCTATGTTTCGGCGCACTCGAATTTGACGAAGCAAACCGGCGATCTGTTCCGTCGCGTGCTTGATGACCTTTCGATCGCGCCGCATCTGATGCTTCATGTCGGCGACAACGCGCAATCGGATGTTGTGATGGCCGCAGAAGTTGGCATCACTGCTGTTCTGGTCGAACAACCAGCTTTGATCGCGCTTGAGCGACCCGCCTATGGCAAGCGTGCAAAAATCGAAGAGGACGTCGCCGACGTTGTAAAGGCGCACCTGTTTTCGGTGCTGCTCGATGTGCGCAACCGCAAGTCGGAACACCTTTATTTCATGGCGCGCGATGGCTGCGTGATTGGCGATTTTCTGAAAGAATGGCGTTCGCCGCTCATCGACAGCTTCCTGCCCGCTCCGCCCCAAAGCGACCTGTATCTCAACCGCGTGCTCACCTGCTGGAGCAATGTCGATTTCTCGTCGCCCGACTGGCTCGTTCAGGCAGTTGGGATTGCCTTCTGGCTCAAACAGGGAGAGGCAACCCCGCAACAGATTTCTGCTTTACTGGGGATTGAAGACACGCCCGCAGGGTTGGGCGAAAAGGTCATGGTCAACTCGCATGAAGTGACCATGGCGGTCGTCAATGCTTATCGTGAGCGTGGCCTCGAGTCCGCCATCCGCGCTGCAATCGTGGCCAAGCGAGGCGAGGTTGTCCGTTACCTGTCAGATGCAGGGCTCTTTGAGAAACGGTCCGTCGCATTTTCGGATGTCGGCTATTCGGGCACCGTATTGCGGGCGCTCAACACTTTGTTGGTTCAGCATATCGCGGACGGCGTAGCGATCCACCCCCCGGCGATGGTTCTGCACCTGATCGCGACCTATCACAATTACGAGAGCAACCGAGTTGCGGCGCTGCCTTTCGTCCAATTCTCGCCAAATGCGGTCCTGGCGGTCGATCGTTTACCGGATTCGCTCAGCGGTTCTTATGCTTGGCTTGAATTGTTCTTTAAACACCCAACGCTTTTGCCAATCCTTGGCTTTACCGAGTCCGACGGCAGGCTTGTGCCGGAATTGCGCCACGGCGATCCGCTCAAGGGGCGCACGCCGGCCCAGCGCATGCTTGACTTCGCATGCGCCGACAACGCTGACATCGTCCTTCTCTGGGCTGCTGCCACCGGAGCGTTCGATTTGGTAACAGCGCCGATTTTGCAGCGATTTGCCGAACCTGATGTCGAAACCGTTGCCCAAATGCGCGACGAAATCTTCGAACTGGACCCCATTGAGGGAACCCGACGTTCCGTCGTGCTGGAGATCCCTCATGCCCTTCCCGAAGCGATCGCCGAAGCTGCGCGCAAAGGCGATTATTGGATTCCTGGCTCGATCTGCGCTTCAGCACTGGAGCCCGACATCATTGCCGCCGCCGCGGCGCCGCCTCGCCGGGGCCTGCTGACCTGGCTGCGGAAAAAGCCGGTCAACCTGGTCAAACGCGGGGTGCGACGGTCTCGTGGTTTCGATCCGGTGTTTTATGCCAACTTTTACCCGGATTTGCGCAAGCTCGATGGAGAGGACGCGCTTTGGCGGCACTATCTTGAGTATGGTCGAAACGAACGGCGCTTAGCGTCAAAGCCGGCGCTTGTTACGCAACTACAGGCCGAGTTCGGTTCAATCCCCGCGGACTTCGATCCGGAGAGCTACCTTTTTTATAATCCTGATATTGCCGAAGTCATAGATACGGCTGAACGTGCATTGGATCATTACATGCGTACCGGCGGCCAGGAGGGCCGCCGGTACGTCCCTTTTCTCGATGACCTGATCGCCGACTTTGATCGCATGAGGCTTGAAGGCAGGATCACGCTGAATGCGGAAGAGGAAGCGTTGCGCGGGCGTGGGCGAGCCACATTCGAGCTGTTCCTCGCCCGATATGAAATCGAGCCTGGATCGTGGCTCGATCGTCTTTCCGTCGCAGACTTCAACGCAATGCACGCCGAATGGGCGGGACAATCACGCACTACTGCCGATTGTGTGATTGCAATCTGCGAAGCGGGCCTTGACCGGACACCCGCGCTTTCGCTGCGCGATCCGTTTGATCCCGACTATTATCGTGCGCAGGTACCGGACGGAAGTGAATGGTCTTCGGCTGATCTTTACCGCCATTTCCTGTCGGTTGGATCACGCAAAGGGCTAGAGCCATCCGAAGCAGCAGCGCTCATTCGCATCTGGGGCCATGCAGAATTTCCCTTATGCTTCGACTGGATGGGCTGGCGCGACGTTCAAGGCGGCCAACGCTTGCGCAATGCATCGCGCATCGACGTCTTCAAAGCCTATATCGACACCCCCGGCAAAGGCCGACTTAGCTATATTTCAGGCGATGAGGCACACATCTTCCTCGAATTCCTGGGCGGCCGAGCTTCGCGCCGTTTCAGGTGGGATGATGCGCGCGACGCCTACAAAGGCGCGCTGGATCATGGCGCCAATCGCGGCTGGGTCGAACATTTGCTTGGGGACGTCGAAGAGGCTGCCGGGCGGCCTTCAGCGGCGCTTGCGCACTGTCGAAATGGCATTCTGAGTAAGGCACCGAACCGCTGGAGCTTCCTCAAGGCCGCGTCAATCCTGCTGGAGCAAGGCAATTTTCGGAGCGCGCTTGCTATCCTTGAGAAAGGGCGCTCGTTATGGCAGGAAATGTCCCCATGGCGTGAGCTGTATCGCCGTGCGATGCACCTTTGGTCGCAGACCTGTAAAGATCGCATTTCCATTGAGGGCATGTTGGAATTGACGCTGGCGGAAGCCGATGCGTTAGTCAAAATGATCGAGCAGCGCTTACCTCAGCCGATCGAACTTACAACGGACACGTCGGTTCTTGTCATCAGCGGCAGGCCGGACAGCATTGCGCGTGGTGGCCATGCGCGTGGAAGCGGCGTTGTCATGCACTCGCTTGGTTCGGTTGACGCTGTTGACTATCTCGGCGCGATGCTGACCGCCAGCGTTGTCATTTTCCACGAAGTGCCCTTCACTTACGAGGTCATGCAGGCTGTCCGCACCGCACAATGTCTCGGTCGGCCCTCGGTGGCCTGGCTAGGCGAGTTGGGCGATTGGAATGGCTTCAATCTTGCGAATAGCGATTGGTCCGGCGATGCAGGGGATAAATCGTGGCTGACAAGGGATAGCGTTTGGGAAATGGCGTTGGTTGCACGTTATTGCGATCGCGTTGTAACCGGGCTGGCCGGGACCGTTCCAGTGCTTCGCCGTATTGCCCCCACAGCGCTTATCGACGAGCGCGTCTTTACCCTCTCGAGCCTGCGTGGACAGGAACGACCGGTCAGAGCGATTCTCATTGATGGTGAGGCGCTTGCGGAACGCGATATTGTGGCGCTTGCTGCTGCGATGCGCAGCGCGATAGCGCAGAATCCCTCGACTGTTTTCCTGGTAGAACCCGATCTAAAATCACATCGCGCAATGGCGGACCTAGCCCCACATCTGGAGCCACTTTCAAGCAGTCGCACGCTGGAAGCGGTCGCCAGAACGGTAGATTGTGTAGATGGTGTGGTCAGCTTTGTCAGCGCAGCAGAGCCCGGATATGCGATTTGGGAAGAAGCAGCGGCACGCCACGTTCCGGCGGTTGTCATGCCAAGACATTTACACCCCGACGCTGCGAAAAAGACGCGCCGGACCGTAAATCGGGCGTGGCAAGCGCAGATCCCCATGATCAGCGGAGACTGGGGTATAGCGCTCGCAAACCTCGCGAACACTGGCCCAATCACAACGCCGTTGATGGCCGCGCAACCCAAGCCATTGCCCCAAAACCGCAACGTAACGTTCCGCCGACCAAGGATCCTGTTCGTCAATGTCTGGTTTCCGCCCCAGACAATAGGTGGGGCTACGCGTGTACTGCGCGATAATCTTGAATATTTGCTCAATCGGCATTCCCGAGATTTCGAGTGCGCGGGCTTTACAAGCGATGAATTAAATGAATCATCCGGCCAGTTCACGGTTGATACTTGGCTCGGCATGCCTGTCTTCAGGGTTGCTACGCCACAAGACCCACGAATCTATTGGCGTGAGAATGTGGCCATGACAGCCACGCGATTCGAAGCCGTGGTTGAAGCCTTTCAGCCCGACCTGGTTCATTTCCATTGCCTGCAGCGACTGACTGCGAGCCTTCCCGAAGCTTGCTTGGCGCGGCGCATCCCATATTTTGTTACCTTGCACGATGCGTGGTGGCTATCCGATGAGTTCTTTTTGTCGGATGCGAACGGCCTTGAGAGCCCAGTCCAGCGCGACTTCATGGCACAGGCGCGTCCGAGCGGCATCAAACTGGACGAGTCAGCCCGGCGCGCGGCGCGTCTTCGTTCCGCACTGCTGGGCGCCGAGCGTAGGCTTGCAGTTTCGAGTAGCTTCGCCTCAATCTACGAACAATGCGGCATCGATTGCGACGTCGTGGAGAACGGTGCCACGCGACAGCACCCTTTGCCGCGCGCGCCGTCCAGGGATCGCATCCAACTCTGCCATGTCGGCGGGCTCAATCCACATAAGGGCGCCTTCCTTGTCGAGGCAGCTCTGCGCGGAAACGCATATGATAACCTTGCGCTCACGATTATCGACCTTGAACGAACCGCAGGCCATACCGAGCACGTAACATGGGGCAACACCCCGGTCACGATTGTCGGTCGGATGCAGGCTGACGAGATGGCGCAATTCTATGCGGGTATGACGGTGCTGCTCGCACCCTCAACCTGCCAGGAAAGCTATGGTCTGGTGGTGCGCGAGGCCTTGGTGCAGGGCCTGTGGGTGGTCGTCGGGGATCGAGGCGCTCTGCACGAGGCCGTCGTTCCGGGAAAGAACGGCTTTGTCGTCGATGTTTCAGATTCGCGTGCGCTGTCCAATACATTATCTGTCATCGATCACGATCCGGTACGGTTTGGAAACAGCCCGACACATCCCGTCGCCACCCGAACCGCCGATGATCAGGCAAGCGAGCTCGTGAGCCTCTATCACGAGACGCTGGCCCGACACCGGCTGGGCCTTACCAAGCCCAGCGCCGTTATAGGTCGATGAACGGGCAACCCAACGCGCGGAAAGCGAACGAGACGCGCGATTGAGTGTGGCGTGTGATGACTCATAAATTGTCTCCGTGGGTCGGAAAAGACGATGACAGTGGCGGGTGGCCGGAAGCCCGATGAGGAGATGACGGCGCGCTGGAGTTTGCCTTTGGGGAATGTCGCGCTTTTGAGTGTTAAGCCCGCTGCCACTCGGCTGGGCTTTACCGCCCAGCTGGTGATGCATCGCACATCAGCCCGATTTGGGTGGGGACTGTCAGGATTTCCGCATGTGGGTGGTGACGTGATGGGATGGACGCCCCCTGCACCAGCACAGCTGTGCAATGATGTGGTCGTTGAGCCACGTCATCACGCGCTCCTGCGCGACAACAGCGGTCGGTCCCTGGTTGTCGTTGAATGAACGGCGGGGGTCACGTCAACAGCTGGCGCCGCGATGAAGCAGGATTGATTCAAGCAGCGCTATCGTCTCAGTGGCCTGATGATCGACCCCGCTGATCGCTCGCGTCGGAGCGGGGACAAGGAACTCGCCGGGGTTCTCATTAATTAACGTGAGAACATCGACAAGCGCTTTCGGACTGGACACATCTATAACGAAGCCATCGACTCCAGGACGAACGTCCTCGCCAATTGCTCCCCGATCACTTGCAATTACCCAAAGACCTGCGGCGTTAGCTTCTCGCGTAACAAGCCCAAAACTTTCAACACAAGCCGAGGGCGCAACAAGTACATCAAGCTCTGCATACAAATTGCCCACAAATTCTTGCGCAACCTTACCCTTGAGTAATACCGGTGTAGCGCCCCAAACGTCGCGCGTTTCACTATGCGCATCGGCTGCATGAGAAATGCCAACCAGCTCAATGTTCTGAAATCGATTTTGCCGGAGAGCCGCCTCAAGCAGATCGAAACCCTTATGCGGCGACATATCTCCAATATGGCCAATTCTAACACGGCCAGAAGGCGAAGGATGGCGCGGCTTCAAGCTAAGCTTCGGGAGACCGTTGGGAATCGTTCTCACCTGCTTAAAGCCGACCTCTTGATAAATTTCCTGAAAAACTCTCGACGGCGTCACCACCGCATCGGCCTTCTCTAAAAGTGGCCGCAAAACGCGCTTGCGATCCAAGCTCTGCTCTAGCGAAACATTTCGCTTCAGGCCTCTTTCCCACTCATCCCCCGGCGTCCGCGGCACAGCGTTCTCGTCGAATAGGAACTGATAATCGGACAGCCACCAACCATCATGTACACTAACAACATATGGAATTCCGGCTTCAATACAAGCTTCAACTATTGAAGCTGTAAGTCGCTGAATAGAGTGAAAATGTACAATATCTGGCTTATACACATCAATCAATCGAGCAAACCACTGTTTCATAGTTGGATCGTAAGGTATCCAGTCAAGATTATCGATTAATGGAGCTGCGATACGGAAGACCATTACACCGTCAATAGAGTCAACAGTCTGCTGATAAGCAGTCGGACGATCATAATCTGTCGTCGCGACCGCAAACTCCCATCCTTCGGCGGCTTCCGACGACACCCACGAGCGAACCATGTCTGCAACAACCCTGGTCGCACCGCCAATCGACTGTGGGGGATAGAATGCATTAACGACCAACAATCGCTTCTTTTTCTCCCTTTCTTCCGGAACACACCGCTTACTATAAATGGTATCCACAAGTGCCTGCGCAGCCTCGGCAGCACCATATTTCTGCATCACTTCGCGACGAGCTGCGTCACCCATTTTTCTTCGTTTCTGCGCGTCGTCAATTAACGACGTAACATTAAATCTCCATTCCTCGATCGATCTTGATATCAAGCCAGTTACATCATTCTCGATTACTTCACAGTAAGTCTGCGTAGCGCTAACGACCGACGGAACGCCATGCACCGCTGCCTCAAGCCACTTTATTTCACTTTTCGCGTTGTTCATCTCTGTATCGGTAAGAGTAGCTATGTTGATGTGGCACGCTGCTAATACTGACCAATACAGGTCGATATCGTTTATCAGTCCAAGCCGTTGGACCTGACGCTCAACAACGTTAAATCGATCATCAACTTTAATATAACCAGCAAGCACCAGATGAATATTTGGATTGGTTATCATTAAGGGAAGCAATACCGCTACTGCGATATCGTTAAAGTCCATATTATGGGACAAAGTACCAGAACCATAGAATATCCGAACTTCCCCTTCACGCTCATTGGGCCATGGCAATAATGGGGCCCGGGCCATTAAAAGCCGGCTGTCGAGAGAATTACGAACTAGATAAGCACATTTCGATTTAACAATTTCCTGGACTCGGTTTACGAGTGAAGGCGTAGACGCAATTCCAAAATCACAAAGCGCCATAGCCTCCCTATATAGTATAGTTCCGACCATCAACTCTCGATAACTTGACTCTGAAATAGCACCGCAAAAGAATTCATATGGATCAGGATAGCAACCGGGATCGAATATAAGGTCATCTATGTCATAGAATGTAGGTATTCCAAGTGAACTTGCCGTCAGTATAGCCTTGACAACATTGGGCAATGCTGGAACCCTATAGAAAATAGCCGAGCAAGAGCCGGGCAGCCGACTGACAAAGGCGTCAACATCGCTATAATCGAAAACCTCGCATTCAATACCTAATGATTGTAAATACTCCTGTTTTTGGTCTAATCGATAGTATTTGCATTGCTTTAAACTGGTTGTCGCCAAAATTACTACACGCTTTTGTTGGTGCAGAAAATCCGGTTGCGGCAGAGAAAGACCTTTTGTCCAAATATTAATTGATCTTCGTACCGCATTTGTCATAATCTCATCGCCGATATCCCGACGATTAGAATCATATGACAGTCGAGCTCGCGCAGTTTCGTAATTAAATGCCTCGTCCGCAATTAAAGTTAGCGCCGCTGACCATGATCGATGGCCACTATACTCGGTTTTGTTTTTGATCAGTAAATCAAGCGATTCGTCAAATCTAGAAAGTTTAGACAGGCAAATTGCGCTGTTCACGACACTCGATAGAGTGCGCCCGCCAGATTGATGATAAGAATGATATGCATCTGCTGCGGATTGCCAGTCTTCGATCTCCATGTAAACGCTGCCGAGAAGTAAGTCAGGTTTCAGACAGTCGCCCAACTCCTTACTACGTTTAAATAGAGTAATGGCAACATCGAAGTGTCGCTTGGCCGAACTGTGTAGCCCCAATGCCTCCAGAAAGCTTGCGGACTGTGGGCCGGTTACGGGAACATTTGCAACATCTGTAGAGTTTGATACCAAAAGATGCTCTAATGCAATCCAAGCTGCCGCGCCCGTACCGGTAGTTTGTTTCAAGCACTGTTTTTGAGCATAATGAACCCATTGAAACGCATCCGGGAAGCTCAGCATCTCTAAGCCCCGATAATTGAGCCATGTCTGCGGTGAGCAGTCGTATCGTGATTGTCTATTATGATTTAGCCAATGGCGATAAAGATCGGCCTGGCCTGCTCTGGCTTCCAACGGATGCAGCGTCTTGTAGAAATTTGGATCGAAATGCCATTTAAAGCCCATCGGGGCGAGCCGATCAATGCCTTGATCCAGAAAAAGATAAACTGCCTCGGCGCGATTTAAATTACGTCCCACCCAATTGAAGTTTAGTAAGCAAAACTCCCGTTCAGAGAAACAGTTAAGCCAATCCTGGTTGGGCACACCATAAGCACGTAATAGCTCTGCCATCGATCTAAATTTACGACTATGCGGTTGCGCGCTCTTAATTTCGGCCTCGATTTGCTCCTGGCTTACATGACACCCCGAGTGATACAGATCTCGGTAAAAATCAATATCAAGAGCTTTATATCTCCGACCTTCAATTGCGCCATATTTCAGATAGTGATAAATGGCACCCCACTTGCTATCGCAAATTTCTTCGACGTCGGGGTGCAGCATAAGATAGTCTTCGGGCGCGAAATCATCCGGTAGCTTTACATCGCTATTGCTGAAATACGTTAAAAGTTCTCGCTCGTTGGCGAATCGCTGTTCCCCGCGACCATGCTGAAGATAATGTCTACGGAGATCCTCGTCTAATAAGCCTCGGAGGTCACGATAGAATGACCGGTAAAATCCGATGTCAAGTTCATCGACAATAAGGTGGGGTTGGTTCATCGGAATGAGAGGCTCCAGATAGAACGATGGGTCGGCTCTTTTGACATCATTTATCTACCTCAAGTGTTTCGACGAGAATTTTTCAGCGGTAAAATAATTGATCCTTGTGTTTGCCGGGCTGATCGTCCCTGATTTCGCTTTTTTGACATCGGCACTAGCTTGGCGTGCAAGTTCGGTTATATGCTACTCTCAAGCGATCATGCGAACACGCATCGTTTTCATTTCCGCCTCCACCCGCGCATCAGATTAGGAACGGGAATTTCCTGCCGCCAGCCCAGCATGCGCTGGGTCTGAAGTGCATCACCAGAAAAGTTGCCCGACCTCGTTAGGGAGAAACTAACGGGTATCGGCTTCGATCGGGCATCGGCCGCTCGACCGGCAGTGCGAGGTCGGCCGTCCTGACCGGTCACGCCGCTAATCAGGGCAATAGGCGACAATAGGGCATTCTTCATACTGGCGCCCGGATCTCGTCCGGCCCTAACTGTCGCGCACGGTGCGCGTTTTCGCGCATATCTATTTTCATCGGCTTACCCCGGTTTTCTCCTATTTTTTGTTGCAGAAATGATGGGCAGGGACAAGCACACAGGCTTGAGAGAGAACTATCAGGATTTCTCCGTGTGGGCGGGGCTGGCTGGGTGAAAGAGATGATCCTGTCTCGAGCGACCTGACCGGAGGGCCGCCACTGACGCTGCCGTCGTCGTGCGTGGTTTACGTTGCCGTGCCGTCAGCGCCATCCCCGCCATTTCCGGAGGCGACGCCCTCCGGCGGACGGATCGGGATCGAGCGCCGCTCAAACATCCAATTGACCGGGGGCATAGACATCGATGCCGATGCGCCGCTGCGGGTGCTCGCCGTTTTGTCGCGATGAGTCCGCTATCGTCGACGGCGCAGATATTTCTTGCCTGCCAGGTGACCGGTATGTGCAAGGGCTTCGACGGCCCAGCGGTGATGGCGCAGCAGTATCTGGAGCAGAACCACGCGCATTTGCATGCCCCGATAATCATGGCGGCCGCTTGAATCAGGTCTTTGCTCGCTACGCCACTGGCCTTTTCAACAGTCCGCTAGACGAGTAGCCGGGATCGGGTCTTGATACTGGTTCCTTGCGCGTAGATCTTTCTTTTTAGCCTATCTCCTTTATCCCGCGAACGCCGTGCTCGCGAACACCCCGTTGAGTCCGAACCCGACGATATCGGCCCTGCCATCGTTGTTTAGGTCGGCGAGGTCGCGGGGGAGAATGTTGTTGGATGTCCAGCCCTGGTTGGCACCGAAATTGGCGACGTCGAACACTGCCGCGCTGAACGATCCGTCGCCCAGGCCGTAGGACACAAACGTCCCTGCGATGCCGAACCCGACGACATCGGCACGGCCATCACCGTTCACGTCACCCGCGACGCGCGCGAACGCGTCCTGGCTCGACCAGCCCTGGTTGGTGCCAAAGTTCGCCTGCGCCAGTGTCGGCGCGGCGAACGTGCCATTGGCCTGGCCAAGCGCCACCAGCGTGCCGGCGATGCCGAACCCGATCACGTCGGCGCGCCCGTCGCCGTTCACGTCGGCCACGGTGCGGTGGAAGCTGTTATTGCTTGTCCAGCCCTGGTTCGCGCCGAAATTGGCGAGCGCGAAGTTCGCCGCACCGAACGATCCGGTGCCATTGCCCAGCGCCACAAACGTGCCCGCAATGCCAAAGCCGACGACATCGGCAAAGCCATCGCCGTTGACGTCGCCCAGCGTGCGCGCGAAGGCGTCCTGGCTCGACCAGCCATTGGCCTGGTTGAAGTTGGTGCTGCCAAGCACCGGCGCGGCAAAGCTGCCATTGGCCTGCGCGAGCGACACGAGCACGCCGCCAATGCCGAACCCGACAATATCGGCGCGGC